>JACPIO010000002.1 GCA_016188075.1 Candidatus Wolfebacteria bacterium
ATATTTGGCCGGATGAGGCAGTGGAGTTAGGTTTTGTCAAAAGTTCTTTTTTAATCAAGATGAGTTATTGGCTGGAGGATTTTCTTCATCGGAAGTCGGATTTTATCGTGGTTAATTCGCCGGGAATAAAAAATTTCTTGACGGAAAATAAGAGGGTGTCCGAGGATAAAGTCGCGGTTGTTCCGAACGCCGCTGACTTGGAATTTTCTGACAAGCTCCAAGATTTTTCTTTGAGAAACAAAATGAGATGGGAGGGCAAGACCGTAGTGCTTTACGCCGGGGCAATGAGCATTGTTTACGATTTTGATTTAATCCTTGAAGTTGCCAAAGAAATAAAAAATCCTAACATTCTTTTTGTTTTTGTCGGAGACGGCCGGCAGAGAAAGGTAATGGAGAAAAAAGTAAAGGAAGAAAAGCTCCGCAATGTGATTTTTTTGGGCGCTGTGCCCAAGATAAAATTGACCGAATTTGTCGCAGCTTCGGATATTTGTATTGCGAGCCTTAAAGATATGCGCTTTTTAAAATATGTTTACGCCACCAAACTGATGAGCTATATGGCTGGGAAAAAGCCAATCATTCTCGCGATGGAGGGCGTGAGCGCTCAATTGGTTTGCGGGAAAGCTAAGGCCGGGCTTTGTTTTAACCCGAAGGACCAGGCAGGCGTGAAACAAGCCATTTTGGAACTAGCCTCTGATAGTGCCCAAAGAGAAAAACTGGGCCAGGCGGGATATGAGTACGCGCGGGAACATTTTGATTCCAAAAAATTGGCTCGATCTTATTTGGATATTTTGAGTGAGATTGCGATTGGTCGCCAAACGCCCCGCTAAAGGCCTTTCGATAATTGAGTGGTAGTTTTAAAGCTACCGCTGAAATTGTATGGTCTATTGAATAAGTTAAACTTCCGTAGATCGCTTCCGTAGTCTCCGGAGGGGAGGAACGCTAACTGAACCAATAGTCGTACCAGAGAGAGAGCGTCACCAAATTCCAAAGCCGAAAATTGTGTTCGACGTTTTGGTATTGATGAGCATTAATCAGGCGTTCGACGAAATCGTAGTTTAAGATGCCGCGTTCTCGGAGCTTTGATGCGCGGATAATCGAGATTAGTCTTTTCTCCATTCGTGAATTCGGCTTAAACCACTCGCTCATCGGCGTGGCAAATCCCTTTTTTTCGCGCCAGATTATCTCATTGGGGATAATACCCTCGACGGCTTTTTTCAGAATATATTTGGAGGTATTATTTTTGATTTTGACATTGGTTGGAATCTGAAACGTCAGTTCAACCAATCGATAATCCAAAAACGGAACCCGGCCTTCAAGAGAATGAGCCATGGTCATTTTGTCGGCGCGCGCGAGCAAGAGCTCCGGCAGGCGATGTTTGATTTCAAGATAAGTAAGGCGTCGCAGAAAGTCAGCAGTATTGTCGAGATGGTCAATTTCCCGGTAGATATTTTGAACGACAGGGTAACCCGACCATTCTTTAAATTTATTTTTGTATTCGTCTGTAAGCAGTTTTTCTTTTTCGTAATCGCCGAAAGCAATGGCGTTTCCCCAAAAAGGTTCTTGATTGTCTTTGAGTCGCCGTAGATACTCTTTGTGGAAATCAAAACGCGGATGTCGGAAAAGTTTAGCTAACTCGAAAGGGCTAGTCCGTAGTCCTTGCGGCAGTTTTTGAAGCCGCCGCCACCACTTCTCATAAAGTTTTAGAGCTAGAATATAGGTGCTGTAGCCGGTAAAGATTTCATCCGAACCCTCGCCGATTTGAATGACGATCACGCCATTTTCGCGGGTGAATTTCGAAAGCCAGAAAAGCGGCACGCAAACCTGATCGCCGTTAGGGTCATCGGTATAGTACGGATATTCAAGGAGGAATTCCTCGAGATGGTTGTCGTCGATTAGAATTTCATGAGGAGTAGTACCTAAAACTTTCGCCATTTTTCTTGAATATTCAAATTCGTTGTATTTTTGAAAATTTTTAGAGCCGACGGAAAAAGTTTCCACTGGATGACCCATGGCCTCGGTCATTAAAGCCGCGTTGGTTGAGGAGTCTATGCCGCCCGAGAGAAAGCAACCAAAAGGCACGTCAGAGACCATCTGGGATTTGATGGAATCGCGCAGCAGTCGCCGGATTTCTTCGATATAGAATTGCTCGCTTCTATTTTCTGATTTCTGATTTCTATTTTTTGATTGTACCGGACTCCAGTACTCTTTTTCTTCCATCTCGCCGTTTTTTATTACAAGGTAGTGCGCTGGCGCTAGTTTTTTTACATCCTGAAAAAGCGTATAAGGCGAAGGCAGGCAAGAAAAAGTCAGATAATGCGAGATATTGCCTTCATTTAGCTCTTTTTTGAAATCGGGGTGAGCGAGAATAGCTTTGATTTCCGAGCCGAAATAGAAAGTGCCGTTTTGAATTGCGTAATAAAATGGTTTGATGCCCAAGTGGTCTCTCGCGGCAAAAAGCAGTTGTTTTTCCTCGTCCCAAATGGCAAAAGCAAACATGCCGTTCAGGCGTTTGACGCATTCCACTCCGTATTCGAGATAGCTTACGAGAATGACTTCGGTATCGGTTTTTGAGCGAAACTGATAGCCCTTTTTAATCAAATCCGCCTTGAGTTCCTGAAAATTATAAATTTCTCCGTTAAAAGTAATCCACGCTCGCGGTAATTGGTAATTGGTAATTGGTAATTTATTTCTAATTTCTAATTTCTTATTTCTAATTTCCGAAGACATTGGCATATGTCCGGCCGGACTTAAATCAATAATTTTTAATCGCCGATTTCCCAATCCCGCTTTTTTGTCCGGAGAAATATAAATACCCGCGTCGTCCGGTCCGCGGTGAACAAGGGTGTCGGTCATTTTTTTTATAACCGCCTCGTCTGTCTTCCCTGAATTATTAAAATGAAAAACTCCGCTTACGCCGCACATAGGGTTAACTTTAAACAACAGCCGAGTTTAAATTATTAAATAATAATTTAATTTCTTTCAAAACCTTTTCTTTTAGAAGAAAGAGCAAGCCGAAATAGATTATAACAGAGGTGATAATATTTATAATTATATTTAAACCGGCTTGACTAAATAAAAAGCTCGATATTCCCATAAGAGCCGCGGCGGCGATTATTTTTTTTAGATGCGGCAAGATATAGAAAGAATCGATCTTCAGTAGAAAATTCCAAGTCAGGCCGATATTTAACGCTTGAGCGATAAGAGTAGCCACGGCCGAACCAGCCATTCCGTAGGATGGGATTAAAAACCAATTAAAGACAATATTTCCCGTGGCGCCAATTAGTTGATAGTTGACCGCGCGACGCTGTTTATTGTGCGCCAGCACTAGATTGCCGAGTAGCGCGCCAGGAAAAATAAAAAAAAGAGTGGTAATAAGTATTTGAAAAGAAAGAACCCCGGCCAAGTATTCTTTACCAAAAACAAGTTCTATGATTGGTTTTCCTAAAATTATACTACCCAAGATTAAGGGGATTCCCACGAGAAAGGCAAGAGTGAAAGACTTCTCGTTTAAAATTTTAGCTTTTTCTTTTTCTCCTTGCCCGACAAAACGTGAAAGCGTCGGGAAGATGGCGCTGGCTAAAAGGCTTGGTAAAATATAGAAAATCTGAACAATCCTTTGACTGGCGGAATAATAACCAATTTCTGCGGGGGTTCGCCACCAACCGAGCATTACAAGATCGGTATTCAACATGAAAAAACCAAGGGTACCAGAAAAGGCAATCGGCCAGCAAAAGGTGAAAGTTCTCCAGATTAATTTTTTATCAAAATAGCGAAAAATGCCGGCGAATTGACTCCTTAGAATAAATATGGATAATAACGCCGCCAAACCGACACTCGCAAAATAAGACAAAAGCAGGGCTTTCGCGGTTTTAAAAAAATACAAAATAATAAATCCAGCAATTACGATAGCCACATTCATTATTGTCACAATAAAAGCCTCCCACTCCATTTTTTGGAGTCCGCGGAAATAGGACAAGACAAATTCTCGGATGTTATCGAAAAGAGTAAGAAACGCCACTAGGGGAATCAAGACAGCCGCTTCTTTAATGTTGGTGAGTTTAGGCGCGACGAAGATTATTAAAAGGGTTGTTAGTGCGAGCAGCGCCGCTTTTATCCAGAAGCTCGCAGCAAAATGGCGCGCTCGCTCACCTGGGTGACTGGCAACATCGCGAGTCAAAAGACTATTTACTCCTATATCGGCGAAAACAGTAAAAAAACCGGCGAAGCTTAAAACATACGAAAAAACCCCGTATTCGGCCGCGCCTAAAACCCGGGCCGCGTAAATAATAATTATTGCCCGAATAAGACGGCTGCCAATATGGCTCACACTTAACCAAAAAACATTTTTGGTTACGGTTTGGCGCGTGCCTTTATTTTCAAAAAGAAAAGATTTTAATCGTGAAAGCATATCTTTAGTTACTCCGGGTTGCTGAAAAACAATCTAATGGTTTTTAAGATGATAAATATATCCAGAATGAACGAACGATTTTTGATGTAATAAATATCGTATTTCAGTTTTTCGAAGGCTTCTTCCGGAGAGGCGCTGGGACGATAATTCACTTGAGCCCAGCCAGTCAGTCCCGGCTTTATGACGTGCCGGATTTCATAGTAGGGAAGATTTTGATACTCGCGGGCGAGTTCCACTCTCTCCGGCCGGGGGCCAATAAAAGAAATGTCGCCCTTCAAGATATTCCAAAGCTGGGGCAGTTCATCGAGATGCGAGTACCGCAGTATTTTGCCCAAAAAAGTCAGCCGTTTGTCGTTTGCGGTTGTCCAGAGCGGGCCCTCGTGGTTATTACGCATAGTGCGGAATTTATAAAGCGTGAAAACATTGCTGTTTTTTCCGAGTCGTTTCTGCGGATAGAAAATCGGCCCTTCGGAAGTCAATTTAATAAGCACTGAATTTATAATCATAATTGGCAGAAGAATTAAGCCCAGACAAATGGACAAGACGGCATCCATGGCCCTTTTTAGGGCGTCATAGGCCTTACGGCGGCTCACGATTTTTCCCACAAACCAGCCTTCTTCCAATTCTTCGATGGGAATTTTTCGGAAAATCATTTCAAAAAAATCTGCCGAATCTAAAGTTTTTACTCCCAAGGGCAAAAGCCGGTAGATTAATTGAATGATTGCCGTGTCGTCTTTTATAAAATGCGTCGGCAGAATAATCAAATCAATATCTTTTTCCACAATCAGCTGCCTTAACTCGTCTAACCCTTTTTCTCTTAAATCGTCATCTAGCCAAAACGCCACGTTATATCCTAATTGGGGATTTTGTCTTAAATAAGAAACTATTTCTTGAATGGTTGACGAGTTTCCCATCGCCAGAAGATTAGTCCTCGCGTAATCCAAGCGGATGATTAAAAATTTCCAAAATAAATCCAGAATAAAAAAAATTACGCCGAAAAGAGCCAAATTGGTTTTAGGAGTAAGGTTGAAGAAATTCAGGAAAAGATAAAAGAGGATAACCGAAACAGCGGCGGCCAGAATAATGACGCCGGCGAGATTGCGAATTAAGACAAAATCTCGTTTGAGCGAGCGGATTTCGTAGCAGTCCGTAAGATAAAAGATTAAAATCCAAATAAGAAAAATCGCGGAAAAGGGCTGGAGATGAGAGCCGAAAGAGCTCTGGAAGTCGGCCGGCCCGTATCGGAATACAAGGGTTAGGGCTAAACTTAAATAAAGTAAAAAAATATCGCCCAAAATAAGTATTGTGGTTTTGATTTTTAACATTGCAAGATTTTTGATAGTTGTTCACGAAATATCACTTCTCTTGTCTCCGCAGGCAATTTGCCCGAAAACACGCTATCAAATTCCCCAGCGAGGAATTTGCGCTCGCTCTCGGCCTCCCCGAAGCAATCCCTTCGGGATGCTACGGGGCAGGCGCTCTTATGCCCGTTTACCCCGTACCAAACCGAAGGTTTTGGTGCGGGGCTTGGCCTGCGAGACGGTTTTCTTGGCAAATTGCCTGCGGGAAGATGTGAACAGCAGTGGTATTTTTTGTCCATAAGTTAATTAATAATCCCCCGAATTGTTTTGAAGATTACGCGGATTTTTTTAAATTCTTCAGCGCTCATTTTTTTTAGAACAAGCTTATTGGCCTGGACTTTTGGTCCGTCTAAATGTCTTATTCCCACGCGGATGCGCCAGAAATTTTTGGTGCCGAGGGCTTGAATGATTGATTCCACTCCCCGGTGCCCGGCCGAACCCCGGCCAAAAGAAAGTTTGTAGTCGCCCAAAGGGATATCGGAGTCGTCATGAATTACGACAAGCTCTTTGGGTTTTAGCCGGAAATATTTTAAGGCGACTAAAACCGAGCCGCCGGATTCATTCATAAAGCCGCAAGACTTAATCAAAATCTTTTGGCCTAATTTTAAATACTCGAAAGATTGTCTTCTTGGATGTTTAAAAGACTCCGAAGAGTCGATTTTACCCTCTTTTTTCAGGTAATTGAGAGCCAAGAATCCGATATTGTGATAGGTTCTTTGGTAATTTTGACCCGGGTTTCCCAACCCCACAATCGCTTTTATTTCATCCATAAGCTAATACAATAAGGAATCACGATAACTATACACAATAATGGCCTAAACTTGCAATTATCGTTTTTCGGTATACAATAAGGCCAACTAATAGAGTATTTATGGCGATGAAATCCTTTCTCTATTCCGTTTGGGAAACTATCGAGGTGGGGGTCGTGGCTGTCCTCGCGGTTTTTCTTATAAGAAGTTATCTTATCCAGCCGTTTCTTGTGAGCGGCGCTTCCATGGAGCCGAATTTTTCTTCCGGTGACTATCTTTTGATTGACGAGCTCACCTATCGTTTTCGCGAGCCGGAGCGCGGAGAGGTGATTGTTTTTCATTATCCTTACGACGAGACCACTTACTATATAAAAAGAATAATCGGGTTGTCCGGCGAACGTTTAATTTTCAAAGACGGCAAAATTACGGTTTTTAATTCTCGAAATCCGAACGGCCTTACCTTGCCCGAGGGTTATTTGCCGGCCGGATTTATGACTTCGGGGAAAGAGGTGGTTTTGCGGGATAACGAACTTTTCGTTTTAGGCGATAACCGAAACTATAGTTTTGATTCTCGAAGTTGGGGAAGTTTGAGCAAAAAAGAAATAGTCGGCCTGGTTCGTCTGCGACTCTGGCCTTTTACCAAAGTTTTGGCAGTAGAGAAACCAATTTATTAAAACTCTAAGCACTAATGCCTAAATCTGTAATTAAAACTACCAAGAAAAAAGCAGGGAGTGGACAGGAGAAAATCCTTTTCCGGGCTCCGCGCGGTATGCACGATATTTTGCCGGAAGATCAGCCGTGGTGGAATAAGGCGAGAAAAACCATCGACGAGGTTGCTGATTTTTACAACTTTTCGAGAATCGACACGCCCATTCTCGAGGAAGCGGCCATATTTGAAAAAGGCTTGGGGACAACCACGGATATTGTTTCCAAGCAGATGTATGTTTTAAGAACAAAGGGCGGGGATCGTTTGGTTTTAAGACCGGAAGGAACAACCGGAGTAATCAGGGCTTATTTCGAGCACGGGCTGTCGCGTCTTAGTCAGCCTCTTAGGCTTTACTATGTCGGTTCTTTTTTTCGTTACGAAAGACCGCAGGCCGGTCGTTATCGCGAGCTTCATCAGGTTGGTTTTGAAATGATCGGAGGCGAGGATGATCCGATTTATGACGCTCAAATGATTCTGGTCAGCTTCCGGCTCGCCGAGGAGTTAAAAATAAAAAACTTAATTGTTCAGCTGAATAGCATCGGCTGCCGCAACTGCCGACCGGTCTATCGCCGCCGCCTCCAGGAATACTATCGGAAAATGTCTTCCGGCGTCTGCAAGGATTGTCGAGCGCGCCTCAATCTTAATCCGCTTCGGCTTTTGGACTGCAAGGAAGAAAATTGCGAGAAGGTGAAAAGCGGCGCGCCGACGATCATCAACCACCTGTGTCAAAGTTGCCGGAGCCACTTCAAAGCGGTCTTGGAATATTTAGACGAGTTGGGATTGCCGTACACTTTAAACGCCTACCTGGTGAGAGGTCTTGATTATTATAATCGGACTGTTTTTGAAATCTCGTCCGAAAATAATGCCTCGTTCGCTTTTGGAGGAGGCGGACGATACGATTATTTGGGAGAGATAATAGGGAAAAGAAAAACGCCCCTTCCGGCGGTGGGTAGCGCTTTGGGAATGGAAAGACTGATTGAAGAAATGAGGAGCCGAGGCGTGAACGGTACCTTAAGATCTCGAGGCCGGGTTTTTTTGGTACAGATTGGCAGTCCGGCAAAAATTAAAGCTTTGGGCTTGATTGAAAAGTTCAGGGAGGCTAATATTAAAGCTCTTGAATCGCTGGGCAGGGCGTCTTTTAAATCGCAGTTGAGAATAGCTGATAAAGAAGGAGTCGATCTATCCTTGATATTGGGACAGCGCGAAGTCTTCGAGGATAGCATTATTATTCGGGATATGAAAAGCGGCAATCAAGAAACCGTTCCCATAGGTAAGATGGTGGAAGAGGTGAAAAGGAGATTAAAATAGTATCGATGCGAATATACTAATATACGAATTATGCTAATCGTAAACGATCGGTCCATTCGTATCATTAGTATAATTCGTATATTGGCATCGATACACGCGAAGCGATGAATTGCGTTTTTTGTAAAATCGTAAAAAAAGAAATACCGGCGGAGTTCGTCTACGAAAAAAATAATATTTTGGTCTTTGCCGACATCCGACCCAAAGCGCCTGTTCACTACTTGGTCATTCCCGAAGCTCACATTGAATCAATCCTTTATTTGGAGGAGGTTCACAAAAAAGTTATTTCGGAAATGGTTTTTGCCGCGAAAGAAGTAGCTCAAAAACTGGAGCTCAAAGGATACAAATTGGTTTTCAATGTCGGAAAAGAAGGAGGACAAGTGGTCGATCATCTCCATCTTCATCTTTTGGGAGGCTGGAGCGCTAAAGCCGACATTGATCGTCTGCCGCACCCGGGACTAAAATATGAAGCATGAAGCATGAAACATGAAACATTATGGAATTAAAACGTCGCGAGGGAGAATCGGTTGGATCGTTTCTCCATCGCTTTACAAAAAAAGTTAGACAAAGCGGTATTTTGGTGGAAGCCAAGAAAAGGCGTTTTCAGAGGCGTAAGTCTTCAAAGCTAAAAAAGCGTCTTTCGGCGCTTTATCGTTCCCGAAAAAGAAAAGAAGTGGAGAAGGCCAAAAAATTTGGAATACCCGGTTAATTCGAAATGGAAACGTTTCTGCAGCGAAAAATTGAGGACGACCTAAAAGAGGCTTTAAAGAGTGGTAATTCCAAGAAGGTTTCGACCTTAAGATTGATTTCGGCCTCGATCCACAATCGGGAAATAGAAAAAAGAAGTAAAACCGGAGATCGGGTTTTGACTGACGAGGAGATTTTGGAAGTTTTAAATCGGGAAGCCAAAAAAAGAAAAGAGGCAATCGAGATCTATTTAAAAAATGGCCGCGGGGATCTGGCTCAGGGAGAAACCGAAGAGCTTGGAATGATAGAAGTCTACCTCCCTCGGCAGTTAACCGAGGAAGAGCTCGGAGAGTTTATCAGCGAGGTTATAATTTCTCTGGGAAGCAACCCAAAAGATTTTGGCCGAATAATGGGAGAAGTGATGAAGCTGGCTAAGGGCAGGGCTGACGGAAGAAGAGTAGGAGAAATGATAAAAAAAAGAATCTCTGAATGAACAAAGTTCTGGTTTGGAGTCTAAGACCCGCTTTCAAAAGCAAGGAACAATACGTAAAGCGCGTTGCCTCTAAAATCTTGAAGGTCCTGAAAAAAGAAAAGGTTGCTCTGGAAATCAATTTGATAGACGATCGGGCCATGCGAAAAATTAACAGGCGGTATCGAGGAGTGGATAAGCCGACGAACGTATTGAGTTTTCGGGAATCTAAAGATTTCCCTCATCCTGAAAGCAAATTAAAATATTTGGGAGAAATTTACCTATCCCCGGACTATATTAAAAAAGAAGCCCGAGTTAACGGAATTACCGGTTACAAATTACTAATTACCAGCTTGCTCGTCCACGGCATTCTTCATCTTCTGGGCTACACTCATAAGAATGAGAATGATAGAATAAAGATGGAAAACAAGGAGCGGCAGCTCCTTAAATTCCTAATGACCAATTCCTAATTTCCAATAAAATGCTTAATAACTAAATTTTATTAGAAAATTTATTAGAAATTAGTAATTAGAAATTAGAAATTTCTTAATGTACATTACTTCTCTTGATATCGGCACATCAGAAATACGCGCTCTCGTGGCCGAGACACAAAAAGACCGTCGATTGTCATTAGCCGGTCTTTTTAAAAGTAAAGCCGAGGGTTTGCGCAAGGGCGAAATTGTAAGCATTGATGATGCTTCGAGAGTTCTCGCTCTTCTTTTCGATGACATAAAAAAGATTCATAAAACCGCTTTAAAAAATATTTTTTTGGGCGTGGGCGGCAGTAATATAAAAATGGAAAGTTCTCGGGGCATCGCGGCGGTTTCCCGATCGGACAACGAAATCTATCAGGATGACGTTCAAAGAGTGATTAAAGCCTCGCAGGCAATCAGCCTTGGCCCTAATCGGATGATTCTTCATACTTTAACAAGGGAGTTCATCGTGGATGGCACCTCTGGCATTGTTGATCCATTGGGGATGGTGGGAAACCGATTGGAGGTCCAAAGCTTAATCATTCATAGTTTTAAGTCCAGCGTTAACTCTCTAATAAAATGCGTTGAAGCCGTGGGCGGCGAGGTGGCTGGTTTAATTTTTAATCCCTTGGCGGCCAGCCGGGCAGTTTTAAGCAAAATTCAAAAAGACTTGGGAGTAGTCGTGATTGATATTGGCGCCGGAACAACCGGGGTTTGCGTCTATGAAGAAAATAATCTGCTTCAGGTTATGGTTTTGCCGATGGGCGCGACCAATATCACCAATGACCTGGCTATTGGATTAAGGTGCGGCGTGGGAAGCGCTGAAACCATCAAGTTGTCTTTTGGGTTTGCTCTGCCTAAGGAAGTGGGGACGAGAGAGCGGTTGGAGCTTCAGGAAATCGATCCGAATTTGAAATCGAACGTGACTCGGCGTTTTATCTCCGAAATTATCGAGGTTCGGCTTGCGGAAATTTTCGAGTTGGTGAATAATGAGCTTAAATTAATGGGCAGGAATAGTCGCCTGCCGGCAGGAGTGGTTGTAACCGGCGGCGGGGCGAAAATGCCTGGCATAGTCGATTTAGCCAAGGAGGAGTTGAAATTACCGGCGCAGATCGGCATTCCGGTCTTGGACAATCTGGAAGTAAATGACCCCGAGGTTCGCCTTGAGCTGGAGGATCCTCGATTTTCCGTTGCCTTGGGGCTGCTTCTCTGGGGGGGTGATGAATCTTTTAAGGGAAAGTGGTCAAGCTCAAAGAAGGGCGGGTGGGCTGGAAAATTTTTTAAACATTTTTTGCCCTAGAAATTAATGGCAAAATTACCCAAGAATAAAATTAATTCAGAATATAATCTGGCCAAGATTCGGGTTGTGGGCGTTGGCGGCGCGGGTTGCAACGCCGTTTCTCGGATGACTGACGGATTTCCTCGCGGAGTGGATCTCGTAGCCGTAAATACCGATCTTCAGGACTTAACGCATGCTAACGCTAAAAGAAAGATTCAAATTGGAAAGAACGCAACCAAGGGTTTGGGCAGCGGAATGAATCCGGATTTGGGAAGGCAGGCGGCGGAAGAAAGCCGTTCCGAGATCGCCGACGTTCTTCAGGGTTCTGACTTAATTTTTATTACCGCTGGTTTCGGCGGCGGAACCGGCACCGGCGCTTCTCCGGTCATAGCCGAGATCGCCAAAGACTTGGGAATTTTGACCATCGCCGTAGTCACCAAACCTTTTAGCTTCGAAGGATCGAAAAGAACGCAGATTGCCGAAGAAGGATTGATTAAAATTCGGGATCGCGTCGACACCCTAATCAGTATTCCCAACGATCGGATATTTTCTTTGGTTGATAAAGACACTCCGCTCCTCCGCGCTTTTGAGGAGATTGACGAGGTTTTAAAAAACTCCGTTTTGGGGATTACCGAAGTGATTACTACCCCCGGGACCATAAATATTGATTTTGCCGACGTAAAAACGATTATTCAGGACGGCGGATCAGCCATCATTGGCGTTGGAGTGGGAAGCGGCCCTGATCGGTCGGTCGCCGCGGCCAATATGGCCATCCATTCGCCTCTTCTCGAAACTTCCATTGACGGGGCTAAAGGCGTTCTTTTCAGCATCGCTGGTCATAAAGACTTAAAAATGAGCGAGGTTAATGAAATTGCCAAGTTGATTGGAGAGAGCGTGGATCCGTCGGCGAAAATAATCTTCGGCAGCCACCACGATCGCAAGCTTAAAAAAGGCCAGATTAAAGTTACCTTAGTCGCCACGGGTTTTAACGGTCATATTACCCGGAACAATGTGCTTTTTTCAGCTTTGCCGCTTGCCGCGCCGTCCAAAAAAGAAGAAGGAGCTTTTAATCCTTCTCGAAGTTTGAGGGATCTAGGTGAATCAGAATTAAAAGAAAAAGAAGATGAAAGTAAGCCTCTTTTTGATAAAGCCTTTGATTCTAACCTTGATACCGGCGAAGGAGATAAAAAAGAAGAGGTTTGGGACATACCGGCTTTTCTTCGGAAGAAGAAGCGCAAACGCCGCTAGGTTGCGGGAATTTTTATTGACAACCCCGTTCTTATTCAGTTTAGTTGTCCACAAGGCCGGGTTGAAAATTAGTTTCGTCGCAGTTAAGATTCTATCGTCAATCGGTTTTTTAAAATTTATTTTTAACCATGGAGGGGCAAACAATTTTAGGAACAGAAATTTTTAAATTAGTCAAGAAGCGCGACGGGCGGCTCGCGGCTTTTGAACAAGATCGCGTTACCCGAGCGATTTTGAAAGCAATGATGGCCGTGGGCGAGGGATCGCCGGAAGACGCCAAAAGGGTTTCCGATTTCGTAATTAAAGAATTAAAAAAGAAGTACTTACCGGGCTATATTTTAGGAATTGAAGAGATTCAGGATATGGTGGAAACTTCTTTGGTTACCCTTGATTACGCCAAAACCGTCAAGGCCTACATCCTTTATCGGCAGAAGCGCGCCGAAATTCGCGGACAAACGCGAACCATTCCCGAGAAAGTAAAAAATTTTGTTCTCGAAAGTAAAAAATATTTTAAGAATCCGCTTTCGGAATTTATATACTACAGAAGTTATTCGCGCTGGATTGAGTCGGAAAGCCGGAGAGAGACTTGGGTGGAAACAGTCAACCGCTACATCTCTTTTATGCGGGAGAACCTCGGCGACAAACTGACGGACGCCGAGTATGACGAATTGCGGCAGGCGATCTTGGAACAGAGAATCGTTCCTTCGATGCGGCTCATGTGGTCAGCGGGCGAAGCTTGCCGGAAAAATAATACCACGGCCTACAACTGTTCGTTTATCGCACCGACCAAACTGGAAGATTTCGCCGAGATAATGTTTTTGGCGATGTGCGGTTCGGGCGTGGGATTTTCAGTTGAACAAAACAATGTTCAAAAGCTGCCTCAAATAAAAAAGCAGACCGGAGAGGTCTTGCCGGCTTATGTCATTGAGGACAGCAAGGAAGGCTGGGGCGATGCTTTGACGTTTGGTTTTAAAACCTGGTTTGAAGGAAAAGACGTTAATTTTGATTTTTCGAAATTAAGACCAGCCGGAGCCAGACTCCGAACAATGGGGGGAAAGAGTTCCGGGCCCGGCCCCTTAAAAGAACTTCTTGAATTTTCCCGAAGAAAAATTTTAGCTCGTCAGGGCCGGCGTCTGAATCCGATTGATGTTCACGATATAATTTGTAAGACCGGAGAAGTCGTGCATATGGGCGGCGTCCGCCGGACCGCTTTGATTTCGCTTTCTGACTTGGACGATACCGAAATGCGCATGGCTAAGGTTGGTCAATTTTATCTGACGGAGCCGCAGCGCAGCATGGCCAATAACTCGGCCGTCTATAATGAAAAGCCCGGAGCCGCGGAATTTTTGGATGAGTGGTTGGCTTTGGCCAAGAGCGGTTCGGGCGAGCGGGGAATTTTTAACCGCGGCGGCCTCAAAAAACAAATGCCGTCTCGGAGGTGGCCGGTTTTTGGATCGGATGCCTCTATGAGCGGTACGAATCCATGCGGCGAAATAATTCTCAAATCCAAGCAATTCTGCAATTTAACCGAGGTTATTGCTCGACTGGAAGATACCGAAGAAACCCTGGTGGATAAGGCGCGACTCGCGGCCATTTTGGGCACTTATCAGTCGATGCTTACGAATTTTCCCTATCTTTCTCCTCAATGGAAGGAAAATTGCGACGCCGAGCGTCTTTTGGGCGTTTCCATCACTGGCCAGTGGGATTCGCCGGCAGTGCGTAATTCCGAAACCTTAAGCAAGATGAAACAAAAAGCCCTTGAAACAAATAAAATTTACGCCGAACGATTTGGCATTAATGCGTCGACGGCGGTTACTTGCGTGAAGCCGTCCGGCACTGTTTCTCAATTGGTGGATGCGGCCTCGGGTATGCATCCGCGTCACAGCCGTTACTATATAAGACGAGTGCGGATTTCCGCGAGCGACGGGTTATTTCAAATGCTTAAGGATCAAAAAATTCCTTATCACGCGGAAGTCGGTCAGAGTTTGGATTCAGCCACCACCTATGTGTTGGAATTTCCGGTTAAGGCGCCTGACGGGGGAGTTTTTAAAAATGATTTGACTGCCGTGGAACAACTTGAACACTGGAAGATGGTCAAGGAGAATTTCACGGAACACAATCCGTCGGTGACGATTTCCGTGGGCGAGGGCGAATGGATCGGGGTGGCTAACTGGCTTTACGAGAGTTGGGATATATTGGGAGGCCTTTCTTTCCTTCCGCGGGAAGATAAAAATCACGTTTACGCTCTGGCTCCCTATGAAGAGATTACGGAAGAAAAATATCGGGAAATTATGGAGAGTTTTCCGGATCTCGATTTCTCTCAAATAATAATTTACGAAAAAAACGACGAAACCCAGGGTTCGAAGGAGCTGGCTTGCGTTGGATCTGTTTGTGAGGTACAATAGGAGTAATCGTGCCTAAGCGGAACTTATTTCTTTTGCTTTTTATTATTATTTTGACCGCCGGGAGCGGCCTTTTTGTCTACCCCCGCTCGATATTTCGATATGTCGATCTATCGCGTTTTTTACCTTGGCGCTTGGGGCTTGATTTGGTGGGGGGATCGCATTTGGTTTACGACGTCGATCTCTCTAATGTTTCCGATGGGCAGTCGGTTTTAAACGGCCTCCGCGATATTATGGAAAAAAGAGTAAATCTTTTCGGCGTGTCCGAACCGAATGTCGTTTCTAGCCGCTCCGGAGGAAAAAGTTATATCATTGTTGAGCTGGCTGGAATTAAAAATCCGGCGGAGGCCATCGCGCAAATCGGGCGGACGGCTCTTTTGGAGTTTCGCGAAGTCATCTCGAGCGGAGACGAAAAAGAACCCAAAATTGAATTCACGCCGACGCCCCTCGGCGGCCGATACCTGACGTCAGCCCGCCTGACCGCCGATTCCTTGGGTCAGCCGCAGGTGGCTTTAAATTTTAATTCCGAAGGCGCGAAAATTTTTGAAGAGTTGACCGGAAAGAACGTCGGAAAACCTTTGGCGATTTTTATTGACAGCGAGCTTATTTCTTCTCCGCGGGTTAATGAGAAAATTGCCGGAGGCAGCGCGGTTATCACCGGAGTGAAAAGAGAAGAAGCGAAAGCCTTGGTCAATCTTTTGAACGCCGGCGCCCTGCCGGCGCCGGTTACCCTAATTAGTCAGTCCACGATCGGCGCGAGTCTCGGAGCGGAATTTTTGAAAAAAGCGATTTGGGCGGGTTTTTGGGGAACGCTCGCGGTGATTTTGTTTATTTCCGTTTACTATCGCGGTCTGGGTATCTTGGCTTCTTTGGCCCTGCTTATTTACATCATTCTTACCTTGGGAGTTTTTAAACTTTTGGCGATCACGATGAGTTTGGCGGGCATTGCCGGGTTTATTTTATCGATTGGTATGGCGGTGGACGCCAATATTTTAATTTTCGAGCGGACCAAGGAAGAAATTAAAAGGGGTTTAACCAGGGTGGGCGCCATCGAAGAGGGATTTCGGCGCGCCTGGCCCCCTATTCGAGACTCCAATATCTCTACGATTCTTACTTCGATTATCCTTTATTTTTTCACCACCAGCTTTGTTCAGGGATTTGCCCTAACGCTTTTAATCGGAGTTTTGGTTTCGATGTTCTCCGCCATCACCGTCACCCGAATTATTTTAAGGGTTTTCATAAAATCAGCATGAACATCATTCGTTATCGTCATTTCTTCCTGTTTTTTTCCGGAGCGCTTGTCGCGTTGAGCGTTTTAGCTTTAATTTTCTGGCGGCTGACGCTGGGCATTGATTTTTTGGGCGGTACGCTTTGGGAGGTGGGACTAAGGACGGACCCCGAAGCAGAGCAAGCTCGCTACGGGGCAGGCGGTGAGCGGCTAACGGCTGTCGAACTAAAAGATTTTTTTGAAAAAAATTTGGGATTGAAAGACGTTTCGGTTTCACCTTCGGAGAATCAGAGGTTTTTAATTCGGCTGCCGCACCTCGGCGAAGTAGAGCATCAAAGCCATTTAGGCCAGCTGAAATTTAAATATCCAGATCTCGAGGAAGTTCGCTTCGACGCCATCGGCCCGGCCATCGGAAAAGAATTGAGGCAAAAAGCCGTCTGGGCGATTATTTTGGTTTTATTCGGCATTTCTTTTTACGTCACCCTCGCTTTTCGCAAAGTTTCCCGTCCGATTAAATCTTGGAAATACGGAATGATTACGCTCGCGACTTTATTCCATGACGTTATGATTCCCGTGGGGCTTTTTTCCGTTTTGGGTCGTTTTGGGGGCGTGTCAGCCGATATAAATTTTGTGGTGGCGGTTTTGGTCGTTATGGGTTTCTCGGTTCACGATACGATTGTTGTTTTTGACCGGATTCGGGAAAACCTTTTGAGTGTTCGACAGAATTTAAATTTCGCGGGACTCTCCGAGATAATCGGCGGGAGCGTAAGTCAGACCGCGACTCGATCCGTGAACACCTCGCTCACTCTTATCTTGGTTCTTTTGGCGCTCTTGTTTTTTGGGCCGTCGTCTCTTTGGTATTTTATTTTGACGATTTTGGTTGGCGTCACTTTCGGCACCTATTCTTCGATTTGCGTTGCCAGCCCGCTTTTGCTCCTTATAAGCGGCACAAAGAAATCATCGCATGCGCTTTAGTTAACTAAAGCGCGTTTAGTTTCGCCTAAAATAGCTTTTCAGAAGTTAATTTCAGAAGTTAAGTTGCGCTTACTTTGTGCGCTACGTTTAAACGTAGCAGGCAGAATCGGTTGGTTTGTCATTAAAGCCGACTCCTAAGAAAAAGAGTTTTGATGGTTTTTGTTCCCCTGGGTTTTTCGTCTGTCTGTTGACATTCCTCCCTGGCTGCTACGTTTAAACGTAGCAGCGAGTTGGGGGAATACAAAGTTAATGTAAGATTGGCACAAGATTAAAGAAGCGGGAAAAAGGGGAATAAACAATGTGGGGGTGTGGGGGATTGACAGAAGATAGGTAACATTGTATTATTGAGCCAGTACCTAAGACGCGAGGGAGTAAGGCAGGGGCATGGTGCCTCTGTCGAGCTTCTTTGCAAGTACGGAGGGAGGTTGTTATGGATAGCGTCGGGACCGTTGCGGTGTTGTTGATGATGTTGGTAATGATAGTTATGGGTGGATTATTTTTATTGGGATTAAGAAAGGACTTACGGTCGTTACAGGGGGGAATAGAGACTCTGCTCGCTGGTCAGCCGGTAATCGGACAGAGTCTAGTCGCGATCACCGAGTCGGTTCGATCTTTGGTGGAGAGCCAGAGGCTGTCGTCCGTGCTTTCTCTGTCGCCGGCGTCCTTGAAGATCGATCCCGCGATCTTCAAGGCGAACAAGGAACAGCTTAGGACTCGACTTCTTCGGGTTTTAAGCGAAGAAAAGAGAGATTCTATCCCCGCCCCTACCTGGGCATACTGCGTTCTCGAACATTCGGGGTGGGGGAAGTTCGTAGACGGAAAAACGTTTTTGGCGGCTCAGGCCGCCTTGACACGGCTCCTAGCCAATGGCGATCTCGAGGGGGCCAAGGCCCTGCTCGGGGAACTCGTGGATAAGCTGTAGTTCTTCTCGCGCCCGCCCCGCGTGCAATTCTTGCCGCGGGGCGGGCAAACTATTTTTGACAGATTTGTAAAATTTTGATAGGTTTATTCGTGGCATTCGTATACATTCGTAGATTCGCATTATATTTTGCATGCTTAGTTCCACCATCAACAATTTAATTCTCGACTTAAAGCCGCGGGAAAGGGAAGTGCTCGCCGGCCGATTTGGTTTGGAAAAAAACAAAAAAGAAACCCTGGCTGGTCTGGGGAAAAAATACGGCATTACCCGAGAAAGAATCCGCCAGATCGAGGCTGATGCCTTGGAAAAATTGCGGGAAGAGGTACGAAGAGAAAAATTTGTCCCAATCGTGAGTCAAGTTTCTCGGCATCTGGACGGCTTGGGCGGTTTGCGGCGGCACGATCTTTTGGTTCAGGAACTCCGCACGCTTTTAGACGACGAAAAACTTCACGACCTTCATCTCCATTTTTTGGGAGCGGTAACCCACCAGCCTTTCTATTATTTTGACGATGCCGAATTTCATTCATTTTGGTACGTGGATGAGAAAATTTTAAAAAAGTTAAGAAAGTTGATTGACCATTTGGAAAAAATGATTGGTTCGCGTAAAGAAGAACTTATTTTGGAAAATAAATTTAATCATTATTTATCGCGCGTGAGCCGAATTTACAACGTGGCCGAACCAGTCGGTTTTAATTACGTCTTGGTATCAAGAAAATTTAAGGCTAACCCTTTTGGCAATTTCGGTTTGAGCGAATGGGAAGAGATTGAACCGAAAACCATGGGCGGCAAAGCTTACCTTATTTTAAAAAAGCAGAAAACCCCGTTTCATTTCCGCGAGGTGGCCCAGGAGATAAATCGGATGCGGTTTGACGATAAAAAAGCTCTGCCGCAGACTGTTCATAACGAATTGATAAAAGATCCTCGTTTTGTTTTGGTGGGTCGAGGAATGTACGGCTTAAAAGAGCACGGTTATCTCCCGGGCACGGCGCGGGAAATAATGACGTATATTTTGAAGAAAGACGGATCGATGACCGCGGATAATCTTTTGAAAGCCATTGCCAAACAGCGGATTCTTCAGAAAAACACGGTGGTTTTAAATCTCCACAATAAAAAGTACTTCAGGCGCCTGCCGAACGGAAAGTACGGCATAAAATAAATTCGAAAGCATTTTGATTTTTTCCGATGGCCACCCCTCCAATCCTTAAAAGTATTCTGGGAGTTTTAAACGATACTTGGTGGATTTTTCTGCCGATTCTTTTATTTTTCGCCTTGCGCGACGCCTGGCTCACGTACGTTACTGACCGCTACATCAAAAAAATCGAGTGGGTTCTTTTGGAAATTAAAGTTCCGAAAGATATTTTAAAAACGCCTAAGGCCATGGAGCAGGTGTTTGCCGCGATGTACGCAAATTACAGCCACGGCATTGATTTTTGGATGAAATATCTGGACGGCTGGGTGGATCTTTGGTACTCGTTTGAGATGGTGGGTTATGCCGGCGGCATCCACTTTTATGTTTGGACCGCCAAGAAGCTCCGGAATTCAGTGGAAGCCGCGGTTTACTCCCAATATCCTGACGTCGAAATTCACGAGGTTGAGGATTATACCAAAGACTTACCGGATACCCTGCCTAATGAATCTTGGGATTTATACGGAACGGATTTAATATTAAAAAGGGAAAGTTATTATCCGATTCGGACCTATCCTTATTTTGAAGAATCTCAAGAGGAAATAAGATTGGACGCGTTGTCGGCTCTGGCTGAAGTAATGGCCAATTTAAAAGGAGAGGAGCGGCTTTGGTGGCAGGTGATTGTCTGCCCCAGCGATCACAAGGTCGGCAATAACTGGCAAAAAGAAGGCGAGGAAAAAATGAATCAGATTGCCGGCAGAAAAGTGGAAACAAAAAAGACTCTCGGCGCCACCTTGGCTGATTGGTTTCGGAATTTAATCTGGGCGCCGATTGAGCATCCGGTCTGGCCTGAAGGCAAAACAGAAACCATGCCCCTGCTTAAATTCTTGAATCCGGCCGAGCAGGAAGTTGTCAAAGCCATTGATGCTAAAATTTCCAAATTGGGTTTTGAAGCAAGAGTCCGCTTTGTCTATATGGATAAAAAGGAAACCTTCAGTACAGCAAATTTCACGGCAGTAATGGGCGCCTTAAGACAATTCAATACCCAGAATTTAAATAATATCGGACCCGGAGAAGAAAAAACCATTCTTGGCGGCTGGAAGTTAAGATTGGTTCCTTTTTACGAAAAATTAGAACTTTTTTCCAGAAAAAAGAAAGTTTTCAGCAACTATAAAGTAAGGCGTTTGGATGGTAAAATGCTGGGGAAATACCGGCCCAGCGGAAGGAAAATTCATACTTTTAACGTCGAAGAATTAGCCACAATTTATCATTTCCCGACAATGATGGTTGGCGCGCCGACTCTCCGGCTCATCGAAAGCAAAAAAGGCGAACCGCCGGTAGGATTACCAATCGAAACATGAGCGACATCACTCTTTTCGGGAAAACTAATTTTCGGGGGAAGCAGGTGCGGTTTGGAATAAAGCTTGACGACCGGCGCCGGCATTTTTATATCATCGGCAAAACCGGAATGGGCAAAACCGTGCTTTTGGAAAATATGGTGATTGCCGATATCTTGGCGGGTCGGGGAGTGGCGGTGGTTGATCCTCACGGCGAGTTTGCCGAGAATCTTTTGAATTTTATACCGGAGCACCGAATAGACGATGTCATTTATTTTAATCCGGTGGACATTGACTACCCGATCGCTTTTAACGCTTTGGAAAGGGTGGACATTGAACATCGTCATCTTATCGCTTCCGGTCTGATGGGCGTTTTCAAAAAAATCTGGCCTGATGTTTGGTCGGCGCGGATGGAATATATTTTGAATAACGCTCTTTTGGCGCTTCTCGAATATCCCGGCTCCACTCTTTTGGGCATTATGCGGATGCTGGCTGAAAAGGATTATCGGAAAAAAATCGTTGATAATCTTCAGGATCCGGTGATCAAGGCTTTTTGGATCAATGAATTTGACCGCTATACCCAGCGACTGGAGATAGAAGCAGTGGCGGCCATTCAGAACAAGGTCGGCCAGTTTGTCTCCAATCCCTTGATTCGAAATATCGTGGGCCAAACCCATTCGGCCATTGATATGAGAAAGGTGATGGATGAAGGGAAAATTTTGATTATTAATATCGCCAAAGGCAGAATCGGCGAGGACAATTCGGCTCTTTTGGGCGCGATGATGGTTACCAAGCTTCAGCTCGCGGCTATGTCGCGGGTTGACATTCCGATGGAGGAGCGCCGGGATTTTTATCTTTACGTTGATGAATTTCAGAATTTCTCCACTGATTCCTTTGCCAATATTTTATCCGAAGCCAGAAAATATCGTCTCAATTTAATTTTAGCCCATCAATACATTGAACAGTTAAGCGAGACCGTGCGGCCGGCAATTTTTGGCAATGTCGGGACCATTGTTTGTTTCCGCATCGGCGCCGAAGACGCGGAATTTCTGGAAAAAGAGTTTGCCCCGGAATTTACCGCCAACGACCTCCTTAATCTCGCTAAATATCATATTTATGTTAAATTGATGATTGACGGCGTTGCTTCCAAACCTTGTTCAGCGACAACCTTGGAGCCGCAAACCGCGCCAAGTCAGGCCGCGCGGGATGTTATTATCGAAAATTGTCGGGGTAAATACGGAACACCGCGCAAGATGGTTGAAGAGAAAATAGCGGCTGAATGGGTGGCGAATGGCGAGGCTATTGAGGATAGGGTCAAGCGCCGAGAAGAAATGCCTCTTCATAGCGTGCTTCTCGAGAGACCCCAGACCCCGCGGCGTGAAGAGGATAGGCGCGAGAAGGAAAAAGAAAAGAAAGCCGTTAATATCGAAGATTTAAGGCAAGCGATAGAAGAGTCGTTAAAAGATCTAGGAAATAATGCGCATCCTTAATCGAGAAGTCATTACTAAAGAGGGCGAAATTATTGAATTGGCTGGTTGGGTTTCAAAACGCCGGGATCACGGTAAGATTATTTTTATTGATTTGAGAGACAGGAGCGGAATAAATCAGCTGGTTTTTGTGCCGAGCGACAAAGAGCTTTACGGAAAAGCCGAGACTTTGCGGTCAGAATGGGTTATTCAAGTCAGGGGAGAAGTGAGGCAAAGGCCCAAGGGAATGGAGAATCCGGAACTCTTAACCGGGGAGTACGAAATAGAAGTTAAAGATTTAAAAATTTTAGCCGAAGCCCAAACCCCGCCTTTTGAAATCGAAACTGACGGTTATGATTTAAACGAAGAATTGCGGATGAAATATCGATATCTGGATTTACGGCGGGAAAGAATGAAGAAAAATCTGCTTTTGCGTCATAAGATAACGACTCTGGTCAGGCAATATTTAAATGAAAAAGGTTTTGTAGAAGTAGAAACGCCGATGCTCACAAAGACCTCACCCGAAGGAGCTCGCGATTTTTTGGTACCGTCGCGGCTTCAGCCCGGTAAATTTTACGCCCTGCCCCAGGCGCCGCAACAATATAAGCAGCTTTTGATGATTGCCGGAGTTGAAAGATATTATCAAATTGCCCGGGCCATTCGCGACGAAGATATGCGGGGCAATCGCCAACTCGAGCATACGCAGATTGATTTGGAAATGTCTTTCGCGGGCGAAGGAGGCGTGCGAGACTTGGTCGAGGAATTGATGATTTATGTGGCGGAAAATTGCGGAAAAAAAATTTTACAAAAGCCCTTTCCGGTTTTTACCCACGAAGAGGCAATGACGAAGTTCGGAGCGGATAAGTTTGATTTGCGCGAGGATAAAGCAGATGCTAATACTTTGGCGTTTGCATGGGTCACGGATTTCCCTTTGTTCGAGTGGGACGAGAAAATAAAGAGATACACTTTTGCTCATAACCCGTTTTCCGCGCCCAAAGCTCATGATGTGGCGAAATTAATGGAGGGAGAAAATTTGGGAAATTTAAGGGCTCAACAATATGATTTAGTTTGCAACGGAGAGGAATTAGGTTCCGGAGGAGTGAGGATTTCGGACCCAGCCGTCCAGAGAAAAGTTTTTGAGCTGATGGGTCTGACCAAGGAGCAAACCGAAGAAAGATTCGGGCATTTACTCCGCGCTTACGAATACGGGGCGCCGCCGCACGCAGGAATGGCGCCGGGACTGGATCGGCTCATCATGATTATTGCCGGTGAGCCGAATATACGGGAGGTGATACCGTTTCCGGTTTCCTCGTCCGGGCAAACATCAGTAATGGACGCGCCCTCGGAAGTGGAAGATGAATATTTGAAAGACTTGCACATTAAGGTAGTTAAGGAATAGAATTTAAAACTATGGAGCAGGACGGTAAAAAAGAGAAAACTTTAGTTATTATTAAACCCGACGGCATTCAGCGGAGTCTTGTCGGCGAGTTAATCAAGCGTTACGAGCGAAGCGGTTTGAAATTGGTCGGCCTCAAGATGTTTGTGCCGACCGATGCTTTTATAGAACAACATTACTCACTTGATCCGGATTGGAAAATGAAAGCCGGAGAAAAGGCCATCGCGGCTTACGACAAAAAAGGAATTGCCCCGCCATCGCGGGAGCCGCTTGAGGTTGGCGAAAAAGTTCTGCGGAATTTGAAAAAATATTTATCTTCCGGACCGGTCGTAACGATGGTTTGGCAGGGGATGCACGCGGTTGAGATTGTGCGGAAAATTACCGGCGGTACCGAGCCCTTGACTTCGGACGTCGGCACCATTCGGGGCGATTTAACCATTGATTCTTACGCGGTGGCGGACACTGGTGATCGGGCAGTACGGAATTTAATTCACGCTTCCGGTAGCCACGAAGAAGCCCAAAAAGAAATTCCCTTATGGTTTAAAGCCGAGGAGCTGATTAATTACCGTTTGCTCAACGAGTCAATTTTATACGACGTCAATTTAGGTGGAATTCTTGAGTAAAAATTGAGAATTTTAGCAGTCTCGAAAACCCTCTTATAAACGAGCAAAAAACAGCTATTGATTTTTTGTCCGAGGTTGTATAATTAAAGTGCCCTGCCTGAGATTCTTGGACTATTCTTTACTAAAGGGGAGGGTAAAAGTACTCCGACGTAAAGTCGGAGTTGAGCCCACCCACCTGGTTTTATTTCCGGGATAATCAAGGGCAGGGTTTTTTATTGCGGACATGCGAGAAGTCATTCTAAATTTTCCTCGGCAGTTCGGCTTTGAACCGAAAATTATAAATTCCGCCAGGCTGAAAAAAGCCGATAAATTTATCGTGGTTGGCATGGGCGGGTCGGCTTTGGCCGCGGACCTTTTAAAAATCGCAAAACCCAACTTGGATTTAATAGTTCACCGGAATTACGGTCTACCGGCACTACTACATGTAGTAGTCAACAAAGCGTTAGTAATTTTAAGTTCTTACTCTGGCAACACCGAGGAGGTAATTGACGCTTTTTAGAAGCAAGAAAAAAGAAGTTAAACGTGGCGGCGATAACGGTTGGCGGAAAATTATTGGATTTAGCGAAAAAAAATAAAATTCCCTTTATTCAAATTTCTGATACCGGCATAGAGCCGCGCATGGCCATTGGTTTTATGCTTAAGGCATTGTTAAAACTCGTGGGTGACGAAAAAAATTTGAAAGAAGCAGAAAGATCAGTTTCGTTAATGAAACCAGGACTGCTCGAACATCAAGGAAGAATTTTAGCGAAAAAATTGAGCGGTTTTGTGCCAATCGTCTATGCCTCGCAGAAGAATATCGGATTGGCTTATAACTGGAAAATTAAGTTTAACGAGAGTGCCAAAATTCCGTCTTTTGCCAATCGCTTGCCGGAATTGAACCACAACGAAATGACGAGTTTTGATCCCGCGCCTTCGACCAAAAGTTTATCCTCAAAATTTTATTTTATTTTTCTAAAAGACGGCGCGGATGACAAAAGAATAATGAAGCGAATGGCGGTTTTGGAAAAAATGTATCGACAAAGAAAACTGCCGGTGGAAATAGTGAAACTTCGGGGCAAAAGTATCTGGCAGAAAATTTTTTCCAATTTAAGCTTGGGTGATTGGGTCGCGTATTACTTGGCTTTAAGCTACGGCGTCGAGCCAGAAGGGGTGCCAATGGTCGAGGAATTTAAAAGGATGATAAAATAATATGAGCGAAAAAATTGTTATAGGAATTGCGGTTTTGATTATTCTCGGAGTATTGGTAGGGGTTTATTACGCAATAACGAGTCTAAAGTCGGAAGAGAGGAAGGGCTCATCGCCGGAATCCGGAGCTGTGGCTGCTCCCGAGGCGTCAGCTCTAAATAAAGAAAATATGAACCACTTAATTACCATTAAAACCAATTTCGGCGAAATTCAATTTGAAACCTATGATAATGACGCGCCGAAAACAGCGAAAAACTTTATTGACTTGGCAAATAAAGGGTTTTATAACAATCTAATCTTTCACCGCGTGATTAAAGATTTTATGATTCAGGGCGGTGATCCCAAGGGCGACGGCACGGGCGGACCGGGATATAAATTTGAAGACGAGCTTGATCCGAATACAGAATCTTATAAGCAGGGTTACGTGAAAGGCGTGGTCGCAATGGCAAACGCTGGGCCAAATACCAACGGCAGTCAGTTTTTTATAATGCTCAAAGACACGGCCTTGCCGCACAATTACACGATTTTCGGAAAAGTGGTGAAGGGCCAAGAAGTAGTGGACGCGATTGGAAATGTCCAAACCGGCGCAAATGACAAACCCCTTAAACCGGTTTTAATGGAGAAAGTGAGCGTTGAGGTAATGAAGTAGATCGAACTTTTCGGGCCGCTGGGAATCGAACCCAGTCTACCTGCTCCCAAAGCAGGCGTACCACCATCATACGCCGGCCCGATAGATTTTTAACTTTTATACCGCCGCTCGTTTGTTTTATAACCCGTATCCGCTGACCAAGTCAAGTAAATTCGTTTTTTGAAGCCGCCTTTAATTTCCATATTTTTTGCCAAGGCTTTTTTCATTTCGCCGGTTTTAATCTTTTTTAATTTTCTGACTTCAGCAAAGACATTTAAAATATCAGCCAGTTCGTCAATGAATTCTTTTTGGGAGCGGGCTTGGAGTAGGCCGTCTGCTTCTTCCCCGACTTTTCTGATTAAGGCCTTTTCAAATTCTTTTTGGTTTAATTTCCGGCTGGCAAACGCCACACCCCTCTTTTTCATGTTGATAGCCACCTTATCGCGAATGAGTTTATTATAATAAATTTTTTTCATTGATTTTTTTCAATTCGCGGTCGGTAGATCGAATCATCTTGATTTATATCTTCTCTAAATATTCGTGGAGGGCTTTGACGTAATGCTTAAAATCTTTGCGGTTTTCCCGTAGAGATTTGATGAATAATTCTTTGTTTAAGGTTTCGTAGCCGTGAACCACGCGGTTTCGCAGCCCAACAACCGGAGCAATTCGTGCCGCAAAGTCAGAAGATAGAACGCCGCTCCTGCCTAAAATATAGAAGGTGCTTTGAAAATCTTCGGCCGCTTCCAGCTTCAACTCTTTTATAAGGTGTTGATTCGCATCGATCATAATATCCACAATGAGCTGAAGGAGTCGTTCGGCAATATGCATTTTACCGGAATCGTTTAAAATCTCTGCGTCGGAAAATTCCAAAAAGTTTTCGAGTTCTGTCTCGTATTTTTCCACTTCAATCAGTTTTTCCAAAATAAAACTTTTACTGAAAGTCATATTATTTACTAACTCTCGCTCCAAGGCGCCTAAACTTTTCTTCGTAGAGCGGCTTAGTTTCTATATACTTCTTGAACGCGTAAGCCTGATACGATGGAAATATGAATTCGTCTGCTGCGTAGAGCACTTGAGGATGCTCGAAAATGGCGTAGAAAAGAAGGGGCGGGGTTTTTTTTATGTCAACGGTGTCCACTCGATCTTTTTTAAACACCCCGGTGAATTCGTAGTTTAGACGATTTTCGCTTTCAAAGTCCATAGGCGTCTCTCTTAAGTAGGCGATATCAAAATCACTTTCGCTGTGGATTTCACTGCTGCTTTGGGAGCCAAAAAGCAAAACCAGCTTCAATTGGTACCTCGCCGCGATATCTTCAATTTTTTTCTTTTGGTATGGTGACAAATCCATATTTAGAGAATAGCAAAACAAGGCGTATTTTACAATAAATCCCTACAAAGTGTTATACTTCGGGGTTTTTCTTTGGCAGTGAATCCCTTACTGACTTATTGCGGTAAGTACCACCCCGCCAGCAATAATTAAAGCAATCCCCAAAATTTTTGCCAATGTCATCGGCTCACCAAGTATAAATCCGATTAACACCGCAACAGCCATACTTCCACCGATAATTATCGGCCCCCCAATAGTTAAAGAAAGTCCGCGAGAATACGCTTGTAGCGCAAGGAAATCAATAAAGAACGCAGTAATCCCAGCGAGGACAAGAAACAGTATGCCTTTCGGATCAGTAAAAAGTTGCACTCCGCGCGCTTTAAATAAAAATACAACAGCACCAAAAATAACTGCAGTTAGGGAAACGATAATTGCTCCGAAAGTTTGATTGACGTAAGGCGAAGCGAGTTTGTGAAACACGGTCCATAAACCAAATGAACCAGCAGCGAGTATGGCAATTAAGATGGGATTCATGAAATTATTTTAGCATTTTCTGTGCTTTTTTGATAGTTTCCAAGATAAATTTCGCTTTACTTTTGGTGTATGTTCCGCGATCGTTAGCGTGTTTTCCCGCAAGTTTATTTTTTAATTCCGCGTATTGTTTGGCACGAACTGGATGCTTACGGAGATAATCGCGGAAGCGTAGATCATTTTTCCAAAGTGCGCCGTTGTATTTCATCACGTGGAGATAATGCGTTCGCTTGGACTCGGGGCCTTTCACGAAAAGGGTTTGTATATTGGGCCTGCCAAATTCTCGGCGAAGTTCATAACCTAATTTTTCAAGTGGTTTAATTAGTTTTTTGGCATCCTTCATAACGCGCACGCCCATGGAAATATCAATAATAGGTTTCGCCGGAATTCCGGGGATTGAAGTACTACCGATGTGCTGAATATCAATAACTAAATCGCCAAGTTTCTTTTCGATTTTCTTCTCCTCGTTCTCAAAAAGAAGCTTCCACTTTTTGTTATGAGGCAAAAGTTTTACTATTCCTCGTTTTAAGCCAATCATAGTAAATCTTCTATAGTACTCTCTCCCGCATGAAGGCCAAAGGGATGCCAGAATCCAATCCCGAATTTTAAATCTGTTGTGTTCATATTCCGAATGTAATTTTTTCTAATACGCCACCCGGGTGGCGTATTCATAGCCCTGTCGATGGCAGGGCGAGCCAAACTTCGCTTTTACCAACTGGCGGTGTCTGTTTGAAAATATCCGAACGGAACTGGCTGGGCTCGGCGGGCGGAATCCCCCCACCCCCCTTCCGCCCGCCTCGCCTTGCCTGCCCGACCGAAACTCTTGAGTGAAGGCGGGAACCGGAGCAGAAAGGACGATTTCAAATTTTTCTTTGGCGGCAAATTCTTTCTTTACTTTCTGAATTTAAAAATCGACAAAATGCGGATATGACCGTGAAATTGGTTTTAGCGGTGTTCGTAGAACGGCCCATTGATGATGTTCGTCCAATGACAATTTTTCTTCAAGTTTCCATCCCAGATTGTTTAGACAGAATGATACTGCTTTCGCAACAGCTGGAGCTTGGTAATCATCGGCAAATATGACGCCTTCGGGACGTACGAGACGCCCAAGATAAATCAAATCAAGGAATACTCGATCAAAGAGATGACTCCCATCTACAAACGCAAAATCAAATTGTCGTCCTTCGCTCACAAACCGAGGTAACGCGATTTGCGATTCTTCTGCGCAGTGTTCAACTAAATGCGCAACCCCCGCTTCCTCCAATAATTGAAGACCACAATTCTTAAAACTTGCGGCCTGAAAGGGATCGATGACAATATGGCGCGCATTATCTTTGCCACTCATCAGAAGACCCTCGCAGATATGGAGAGCCCCGATGCCCCATGCAAGACCAATTTCAATCGTGTGCACTGCTTTTTCTTTGATAACCCAATCCCGTAGCGCCTTGCCTTGAGCCGCGTTAATGGCAACAGGAAAAATATCAATAACCGATTTGTCAGAACGAGCGATTACTTTGCCATCACTAACAACGCGGTCAATTACTGAACGCGTGCGTTGCAATGTTTCATCTATATTTGATGCGCTCTTTGGGCTAGTCATTTCAATAAATCCTCAATAGAAACATCGAGGGCTTTCGCGATTTTTGCCATAGGCAAGTCATTTCCCAACTGGCGGAGGAGGTGAGATTTGAACTCACGAGGGACTTTTGATCCCCACGGTTTAGCAAACCGTTCCGTTAGACCGCTCCGGCACTCCTCCCCGTGTTTAATCACAATACATAAAATTCCTTGTAATTTCAAGCTTATTTTGGTAGGCTTGGTAGGTTATGGATTTAACTAACAACCAACAACTGAAAACTGACAGCTTTTTGCCGCGCCCGCCCATTGTGGTGGTTTTGGGACACGTGGATCATGGAAAATCAACCTTGATTGATTTTATTCGAAAAACCAATGTGGCGGGCAAGGAAGCCGGCGGTATTACCCAATCTGTAGGTGCCTATGAAATTTGGCACCTACCGCAGAATGACGCAGAAGCTAATGCAGAAGGTCGCGGAAAAATTCCGCGTCATTCCGCGTCCGGTCCGCGCAGTTCCGCGTCTCCCGAAGGGAGAAAAATAACTTTTATTGATACCCCGGGCCATGAGGCGTTTTCCAAAATGCGAGCCCGAGGCGCTAAGGTGGCGGATTTGGCAATTTTGGTTGTGGCTGCTGATGACGGCGTAAAGCCTCAAACCAAGGAGGTGATAGGGGTTTTGAAAGAGAGCAATACGCCATATGTCGTAGCCATCAATAAGATTGATAAAAATAATGCTGATGTCGAAAAGGTAAAACAAGAGCTGATGCAGGCAGGCGTTCTCTTAGAGGGATTTGGCGGGAATATAAGTTGGCAGGGAATTTCAGCGAAAAACGGTGAAGGCGTAAATGAGCTTTTGGATTTGATTCTTTTGACTGCGGAAATGGAGGGTTTGACCTATGATTCCGAGGCGCCGGCTTCCGGAATAATTATCGAATCCACAATGGACAGTCGTCGAGGGCTCGCCGTGATGGCGATTGTGAAAAACGGCGTTTTGCGCGCCGGCGATTTTATAAAAACAGATAGCGCCTCGGGAAAAATTAAAATTCTCGAAAATTTTTTGGGAGAACGGGTGGAAGAATTAAGCCCCTCAAGTCCGGCTTTGATGCTGGGATTTGAAAGTTTGCCGCAAACAGGAGAAGAATTTACCGCGGCTAGTACTTTTTCGCAAGCATCCAAAAAAGAAATTGGTGAAGTTAGCGATCAAATTCGCATCGATTCGCGAGTTGAGAAAAATTCGCGAGGGGTAAATTTGATATTGAAAGCCGATGTAACCGGATCGCTTGAGGTTTTGTCCCAAATCATAAAAACAATGCCGGACTTCCAAATTGTAAGCGAGGGGATTGGAGATATAACCGATGGCGATGTAAAAAGCGCTCAAGGAACAAGCGCTGTGATCGTCGGTTTTAAGACCAAGGTGGCCAAGGCCGGAGAAAATTTAGCCAAAGCCCAAGGAATAGAGATTATCACCTCTGGTGTCATTTACGAGTTGCTTAAATTACTTGAGGAAAAACTGCAGTCCGTTAAAGAACCAGCGCCCCAGGGAGAGCTTTTGGTTTTAAAAACCTTCAGCGCCAGAGGCAGGAAACAGGTTCTGGGCGGACGGGTGGAGTCGGGTTTTATTAAGAAAAATACGCAGGTTAAGATTTTTCGAGAAGAGAGTGTTTTGGGACAAGGTAAAATTATCAATCTGCAGAAAGATAAAAATGACACAAGTCAAGTTGCCGAGGCTAGCGAGGCTGGTATTCTTATTGAGTCAGAGGTGGTGGTAGCCGCCGGAGATCGATTGATTTATGAATCGTAAAGCATAAATCATGAAGCATCGAGTAGAAAGAATAAATAGTTTAATTCAGGAAGAATTGGCTAAAATTTTTCTGCGGGAGATGGAATTCCCGGCTGCCTTGGTTACGATTTCGCGGGTAGAAACTTCTGATGATATGGCGAGAGCCGCGGTTGGATTAAGCGTTATTCCGTCGGGAAAATCAGAGGAGGTTTTGAAATTAGTGAATGGCAATCGTGAACTACCGATGATCTTGGCGAAGAATATGGCGATTAAGCCAATGCCGAAAATTGTTTTTGAAATTGACCCCCACACCTAATCAGTCTTGAGATTTTTGATTAGGTGTGGGGGTTGATCGGGGGCCGGAGCAGGCGGCCCGGATTGAAAAAATATTGATGGAGGATAAAATAGAAAGGGGATAAGTAAAAGATGGTCTGGTAGCCAAGTGGTAAGGCATTGGGTCTGCCCCGATATTCTCAAAATCTTTGATTTTGATAGAATATCGAGGATCCACGATTTTTGGATAAAAATCTGAGTTTAGTATGGCCACGTAGCCAAGTGGTAAGGCAGAGGTCTGCAAAACCTCTAAACGGGAGTTCGATTCTCCCCGTGGCCTCGGATTTTTGTCAAAATCGGGACAAAAGAACTATACGGGAGTTCGATTCTCCCCCAGACCTCAGTTGCCGGGGTGGCGGAATTGGCAGACGCGCTGGGCTTAAGCCCCAGTGAGAGTAAAATCTCGTGTGGGTTCGACCCCCTCCCCCGGCACTTCGATAAACTTAGTGCAGGCACAAAAAATTATGGAAAATCGGCCTAAGGTTGGCGTTGGTGTAATAGTCATGAAAGACGGTAAGGTGCCGCTTGGAAAAAGAAGGGGATCGCATGGCGAAGGCTCGTGGTGTCTCCCCGGCGGCCATTTGGAATTTGGAGAGTCGTGGGAAGACTGCGCTAAGCGAGAAGTAACAGAAGAGAGCGGAGTGACAATAAAGAATATTCGCTTCGGCGCCGCCACCAATGATATTTTTGAGGAAGAGGGCAAGCACTATATCACGATTTACATGTTGGCTGATTGGGATTCTGGCGAACTTAAAATCACTGAGCCGGAAAAGTGGGATAAATGGGATTGGTTCGAGTGGGGAAAATTTCCCGAACCGCTTTTTATACCCCTCTGCAACTTATTAAAACAAGGATTTGATCCTTTTAAATAAAGGATTCTTCTTCTGTGCATAACTCATTTTGTTCTAAAGAAGGGAGTTGCTATAATGATAAGGTGAAAACTAAATCTTATTTATAAAGGTCGAATTTTTCGTTAAGTGATTATTTTTTTATGAATCCTAAACAATTTCTTCAGATTGGCGGAGTAGTGCTGGTATTGGTGGGTCTCTTGGGATTTTTCAACGTGCTCGGCCCTGACGCTGCAAATAGTATTTTTGGAAGCTCTTGGTGGTTTGATAGCGCTGAAAACTGGGCGCATTTGGTTTTGGGGGTGGTGGCGCTTGTCGCTGCTTTTGTTTTTCCGGCGAATACTCAAAAGCCGTTAGTCATAGCCGTGGGAGCATTGGGTCTGCTTGCCGGTCTCTATAGCGCTTTTGGCGAAGTAAACCTTTTGGGAGCTAATCTTGAAAACCCGGCAGACACTGTTTTGCATCTTGTGGTTGGCGCTTGGGCGCTTTGGGCCGGAATGAAAAAGGCCGAGTCCTTGCCAATGGCAATGTAAGAATATCGATTTCGTTTCGTAGTAAATAAAAAAGCGCCCCGACCGCGGTCGGGGCGCTTTTGTTACTCAAATTTCACTTTCAGTTTTTTCGTTTTTGTTTTATTGACCTTGGGCAGGCTGATTTTTAAGATGCCATTTTTTAAGGAAGCCTGGGCCCGGTCCGGATCAATTTCCTGGGGCAAAATAATGGAGCGGGAAAATTTTCCCCAGTAGCATTCTCTCTGAAGGTAGTTGTCGGTTTTGATTTTTTCTTCTTCCTCGCGGCTGCCCTTCACGGTTACCGAATCGGCGCCGATGGATATTTCAAGATTTTCGGCATTCACTCCGGCCACGGCTGATTTTACGACAAAGGCCAAGGGAGTTTCGTAAACATCAACCGTGAGTTGCCCTTCGGTTTCTTCGGTAAGAAGCGTGCCGATTTCATCGTTCACAATCGTTTCCTCCAAATCGACAGCTTCCTCCTTGTCCTGATTTATTCCCGACAGTCGCTCGAAAAAATTTTTAGTTTCGTCATCCATGTCAATCGGTAATCGGTAAATAGTAATTAGTAATCAGACTTTCCGCTTCCATTTGCTAATTACCAGTTACTAATTACTTTTTAATCGTTCGAAATCCCAAAATACAAACAAGGCAATCAAAATCAGAAATATCGTCGGATAAATCACCACGTCTTCCAGTGAAATTATAAGATAATTGAAAAGTCCATGCAAGAGAGAAGCGGTGATCAAACCAATGACCAATGACCAATGACCAATGACTTTTAGAGGGGACTCACTGGATTTAATCAGGCTCTTTGCCCAGAAATAGCCGACAATGGCCGATGACAAGGCGTGAAGCAGAGTGGCGCCGACAAAACGGAGAGTAACCACGCCCAGCGCTTCCTTTAGGGCCGAGGCGTTGATTAAAACCGCTATATTTTCTACCATGGCAAAGCCCAAAGCGGTGGTAATCAAATAAATCATCGCGTCAACTGGTTCGTCGAAAAACGGACTTTTTCGCACGATGAAATAGGCAACTCCGAATTTCATTGCTTCTTCGATGGCGCCGAAAGTCAAAAATGATAAAAAGTCATACGGAGCAATACCCGCGCGGTTAAAGAAAATCCGCAAAAGATTTTGCGCCGTTAAGGCGAGAATGGTGATGAACGCGCCGCCAAAGAAAACTTTGGCAAGCATTTTTTTTGGCTCGGGATGAAGGTCTTCTTTCAAGAAAAATAAAAGCCAGGCGAAAGAAGGGAGGAGACCAAGGATGATGAAGGAAAACACCATAGGGTTCATTGCCAATTTTCAATCATGAGAAGTTTTTTGTTAGGAATTGGCAATTGTTGATATATCTCTTCGGTGATAAACGGCATAAAGGGATGGAGGAGTTTAATCAAGGTCGCGTGGAATTCAAGCAGGAGCGATTTCGCGTTATCGCGCTCTTTCGGGTTTTTAGATTTTAATGTCGGCTTCATTTCTTCAATGACTTTATCAGCGTAGTAATGCCAGAAAAAATGATAAAGTTTCTCTGCCGCGTGGTGGAATTTAAATGTCTCAATGTCTTTCGTAACCTCCTTTTTAATGTTGGTCAATTTTTTGAGCATTGCTTTTTCTTTAGGGTTATAGCTGGGAGAGTTTTTGATCGGCCCGGGAATCGAAAGAAGCAAGAACCTGGTGGCTTGCCAGATTTTATTGGCAAAATTCCGATAGCCCCGGATTTTTTCTTCGGAGATAGCCACGTCGTTGCCGGGAGCGTTCCCAATAATCAGCGCCATTCTGGCTGCGTCGGTGCCATAAAGCTCGGTGACTGCCAGGGGATCAATGACATTTCCTTTTGATTTCGACATTTTTTTTCGGTCTTTATCGAGTACGAGTCCGTGAAGATAGACGTATTTGAAAGGAATTTTTCCGGTTCGGTACACGCCGAATATAATCATCCGCGACACCCACTTAAATAAAATATCCCAGCCGGTTTCCATTACCGTTGTGGGATAATAAGTTTTGTAGTCTTTACCGTTGGGATAGTCCAATGTTAAATAAGGCCACTGGCCGGAGGAAAACCATGTGTCTAAGACATCCGGGTCTTGAATTAAATCTTTTTTACCACACCTAGGACATTTTTGGGGAGGATTTATTCCTATAAATATTGGCTTTGTTGAAAAATCAAGCCATTTTCGCCAATAAGTTAATGATTGATGTGGCTCAATTTCTTTTTTAGGTAATAATCCCTTCTCTACTATTTCTTCCATGCAAAACCACGCTGGGATTCTTATTCCCCAGATAATTTGTCGGGAAATCGCCCAGTCTTTTAGGTTTTTCATCCACTGATAGTAAATTTTTTCGAAACGAGACGGAATAAATTTGATTTTTTTCTGTTTTACGACTTCT
>JACPIO010000018.1 GCA_016188075.1 Candidatus Wolfebacteria bacterium
GCAAGGCGTTCTGCCATCCCGATGTGGTCAAAATCTTCGATTTTGTTACCACATCGAGGACTCTCGATTTACTAATCCCGACAAAGTCGGGAAGTAAATCGGAGCTGAACTACGGGCCCTTAGCAAAAATTCAGCCATTTAGGGTATTATAATGATATGTCTCAAAAAGTAAAAGAGAGAAATTTTTGTCCGGATTGCCTCGCGCCCTCTATCTATCATTTGCAAACTTGGCTTGAGGATTTTTCGGAGTGCTTACTGCCCCCGCGATTTTTGAATTTTTTGCCGAAAAAATTCGGCGATTTTTTGGAAATTCTTTTGGAAAATATTTTTGTGTTTGGTGGAATCGCAAAATGGGTTGATGATTTTTCAAAATCGGATATACAACCGCGGTCCTGGATTTTCACGGAAGAAGCGAGAATAAAGGGGATTCCAGTTCAGGTATTGCGCGGCCCTTTCGGATGCACGAATCATTTTAGAATGAAAATCGGGGAGAGAACAATTCGTTTCAATGGTTTGCCGTTTGCCGAAGAAAATTCCATTGCTGACGATAAAAAATTAACTAAGGAATATTTGGAGAAGGGAAATTTCCCGGTGGCGCCGGGCAAAGCATTTTGGTTTTGGGAAAACAAGAAAGCGATGGAATATGGCGAGAAGGAGGCGGGATTTCCGCTGGTCGTAAAGCCAAGAAGCGGTTCGGTCAGCCGGCACGTGACAATCAATATAAAAACCAGAGAGGATCTAAAAAAAGCGATTCAAAAGGCCATTATTTACTCGCCGACTTTTATGGTTGAAAAATTCATTCCGGGTAATGTCTATCGGGCAACGGTTGTAAACGGCGAGAATGTTTTTTGCGTAAGACAAGAGCCAGCTCGCGTGGTGGGCGACGGTATTTTGTCAATCAAAAAGTTGATAGAGAAAAAGAATAGCGACCCTCAAAGAGGCGAGGCTGATCAGAAAGAATTTACCCTTCATAAAATAATTTTAGATGAAACCGTCGAAGGGCTCCTCAAAGAAAAAAATTATGATTTTTCGAGCGTGCCTCTTGAGGGTGAAATTATTTATTTGCAAAAAGATTCTTTTTTGCGATTAGGCGGGGATTTAGTCGAGATGACCGACAAAATTCATCCGGATAACGCGGATCTTTTTCGGCAACTGGCCAAGTTTTTTAATCTGCGGCTCACAGGCATTGATTTTATAGCCGAGGATATTTCGCAATCGTGGCAGAATCAGCAATGCGCAATTTTGGAATTAAACAGCCTGCCTTGCATCGAACTTCATCATTTTCCGTCTATTGGTCAGCCGCAGAACGTGGCCAAAGCGCTTTTAAGGGCGATTTTGGAAAATTATCAATGAATATTTTGGTTTACTTTTTGTTTTTGATTTGGTTTTTTACGCTGGGGGCGGCCGCGATTTTGTACTTCTTGTTTTTCATTGACACTCTGTACGGTCATGATTTGCCGACGAGCCGCCGGGCAATTCGAGAAATTATAAAAATCGTGAGAAGTTTTAAACCCGACGCGAAGAATTTTTACGATTTGGGCTGCGGCCGGGGAACCTTGGCTCTGGCCGTGAAGAGTGAATTTCCGGAACTTAATGTTTTTGCCTTGGATAAAAGCGGCCTGCGGCTTCTTTTCGCTCGTCTCAAAAATTTTGTTTTAGGACGGGGGGTGATTTTTCAAAACAAGAATATCTTTGACGCGGATTTGCGAAGCGCGGATATTTTATATACCTATCTCTGGTATGATTGGATGCCGCCGTTGGAGGAGAAATTGCGAAAAGAATTAAAAACCGGCGCCATAGTAATTACGAACACCTCGCATTTCTCTAAGTGGCAGCCCATCGCCACCTATATCACTTATCCGAAAAAACCGGATTTCGAGAAATTGTTTGTGTATCGCGTGGAGTAGGATTGCCGATTTTTTTAGTCTATTTTTAATTCTGTTTTTCCGAAAGGTACGGAAAAACTGCGGCACCAGCATGCGTTCGCGCCAAATTCAGAAGTGTGGACCGTACCGGATTTGAACCGGTCGCCTCTACTATGCCATAGTAGCGCTCTGCCAAATGAGCTAACGGCCCCCACATAGCATTTTTGCGATTATTTCCAATTCTAATTGGATTCTTGTCCCAGCACAAGTGATAACGCAAACACCCCTATATTCTTTATTTTTTGTTGGTTTACCTAATGTTCTGGGATCAAATTTGGTTTTATAAAAATGCTCTTTGGGAAATTTTATAATTTTTGACCAATAAGAAGTTAATTTTTTTAAATCCTGGTCAGCGCGATACAAAATCCTTGCCCGCATCAATAATCTCGGTATGGAATAAACGTCCTCCAATAGCTTAATGTAGAGAGAGATAATGCTAGGATCGGAACTACCAAGCATTAATCCTCTATGACTTTTCCATCTGCTCCCCTCACCTAGATAAAGCATTATTAAGGCAAGTTTTTTTAAAAATTTATCATTCTCAAAACGATTAAGTAAATTTTTATTTTCTTTTATTATTAACTCCAAAAATTCAGCTCTTTCATTCAGTCTTCTTTCTTTATTTATTTTGTGGGCTTTTTTTCTACTGATCTCATTAATTTTTTTAACTTTTTCGTCATAGAAGGACGGCGTTTTAATATCCTTGAACCAATACGAAAGAGTGCTTTGAGGAATAAAACCTGAAGTCTTTTTAATTTCAGTAAACGTAAAACCGCGCGATCTTAACTCTTTCGCCTTTTTAATTACAGAAATAGGGTGCATTTATAAATTGTACCCTGATATTATCAATGTGTAAATATGTGCTTATATTTGAAAAATTATAAAAAGTCGGATAATATTGATAAAAGGGATAATCGATTCTATAGCCCCTCGTCGTTCAACGGATAGGACAGGGATTTCCTAAATCTCAAATAGAGGCACGCCCCCACACCAATTTCCCCCTTGTAGTTCAACGGATAGAACAGCACACTCCTAACGTGCGGATCGAGGTTCGATTCCTCGCGAGGGGACAATTGGTGTGGGGGTGAAACTCCTCTCGAGGGGACACTTTAACAAGGTTAAAATCCCAACAACCTGCAAAGCAACAAGTCTCTGCCGGCAAATGAAACAACATAGCAAGAATAAAAAGATGTAATGACAACAAGAATAATCGCGACGATCACGCTCTTAAGCCAAAAAGAAATTTTTTTATTCCGCGCCACAAAAAAACCAGCGACAATCAGGAAGAATAAAATTCCGACAGCAAAAGACATTTGACTTAATTTTAATACAACCAACGTTTAAAATATAGAGGAAGCGTGCCAGAGTGGTTGAATGGACCTGTCTCGAAAACAGGTATACCCGAAAGGGTATCGGAGGTTCGAATCCTCCCGCTTCCGCCAGAAAGGAAATTGCAAATTTGAGAAGAAATTTGCTATAATATAAAGATGCCCGAATCAGAAGACAAGGAAAAATTATTTCAAAACGTTAATGTCCGACACAAAGAAAGCCTGACGCGGCTCGAGAGATTTGCCGTTTGGGTTACCGACCGTATAGGCACAATGGGATTTTTCTTTTTGATTTTTGCCTGGACCATGCTTTGGTTTTTGTGGAATACCATCGGCCCCAAGGAATTCCGCTTTGATCCTTTTCCGGCTTTTGCTCTTTGGCTTTTTATTTCCAATATGCTTCAGCTTTTCTTTTTGCCTCTTATCATGGTTGGGCAGAATTTACAGAGCCGGCACGCCGAACTCCGGGCCGAACATGATTTCGAAATCAACCAAAAAGCCGAACGAGAAATTGAAGCAATCTCGGCGAAACTCGGCGAGCAGAAAAAAATACTTTCCGAAGTTTTAGATAAGTTGGATCGCCGCTAAACCCCAATTACCAATTACCGTTGTTACGCCTTTGCCGCGACCAGGGCGATAATTTTTCTCGCGCCCGCTGCTTTTAAAATTTTAACGGCCTCGTTCATCGTCGCGCCGGAAGTGAAAACGTCGTCGAGAAGAAGGATATTTTTGCCCTTGATCTCCTCGGGATTTTTTATCGCGAAGCAGCCCGCGATATTTTTTCGTCTCGCTTCTTCGCCCTTGAGTTTAATTTGCGGTTTATTGTTTTTGATTCGTTTTAGGCCGAGGATGAGCGGCAGATTAAAGTGTTTGGCCATTGCTTCTCCCAAAAGTTTTGCCTGATTAAATCCTCTTTGCCGCTCGCGCCAAAAATGAAGGGGGATGGGAACGACAATAAAATTTCTAATTTCTAATTCCCAATTTCTAAAAATGTTTTCTAAATATCGGACTAATATTTCGCTTAAAACAGGGGCGATATTTTCAAACTTTTTATATTTGAAATAATGAATTAAATTTTGAAGAACCGGGTCGTCGTAATTTCCGGCCGCTCCCAAAACATAAGGCGAGTCGAAATGGCAGATTGGTTGGTTTTGGGCGAGTCTGGCCCGGCAGACCGGGCAAAATAAAGTGGTATTGAGTTTGATGGAACTAAGGCAGTCGTCGCATATCAACTTGTTGGGCCCGCCTGCCAGAGCCTTCGGCTCAGGCCGATGGCGGGCAGGTCCGGTTGTCAAAAGCTTTTGGCAAGCAAGGCAGATTGGCGGAAAGAATATGTCTAAAAGAATGTTTTTGGTTTTGGTCCAAAGCATAGTATAATAAGCATAAGGCATGAAGCATGAAACATAAATGGCAAATTTTTTAGGATCTTTAATATCGGGTAGATCGTATTTGGGCGTGGACATCGGGACCACTTCCATAAAGGCGGTGGAAATAGAAAAAAGCGCCGGCTTGCCCAAGCTCGTAAACTACGGCATTTTAGAAAGTTTTGGGCACTTGAAACGTCTGAATGACGCGATTCAGACGAGTTCTCTAAAACCAGTGGCTAGAGATATCGCCGGAATACTGACCTTGCTTCTCGAAAAAGCTAATTTTCGAACAAAGGAAGCGATTGTTTCCATTCCGGCTTTTTCGGCATTCGTCACCTTTTTGGAAATTCCCAAGATGCCCAACGCGGATACTCTGCGGACGCTTCAGTTTCAGATTCCGCGGTATATTCCGCTCTCGCCGGATGAAATGAGTCTTGATTGGATGAAAGTCGGAGAGTACGAGGATGAAAAAGGACTGATAAAACAGAAAATTCTTTTGACAGCCGTTCCCAACGAGAAAGTCGCGGTTTACCGAGATCTGTTTCGGTTGGCCGGTTTAAAATTGAAGTTTTTAGAGGTTGAAAGTTTAAGTTTGATTCGGTCCGTTGCCGCTCATCAAAAAGAGCCGATCTTAATCGTTGATATCGGAAGCCGTTCCACCAATATTATCGTAACCGAGAACGGATTTTTTGAAGGCGGCGCTCAAACCGATTTTGCCAGCGCTTCTTTAAGTCAAGGCATTGCCAATGGTTTGGGCATTAATATTGCCCGCGCCGATGAGTTAAAAAAACAGAAAGGCCTTTTGGTTAAAGCCGAAGAGCAGGAGTTATCCACTTTAATGCTGCCGTTTTTAGATGCTATAATTACCGAAGCGAGGCGAGTAAAAGATTCCTACGAGAAAAGCAAAAACAAAAGGATTGAAGCGGTGATTTTGTCCGGCGGCGGGTCCAAGCTTTTGGGTATTGCCGAGTATCTTGAAAATCAGTTTGGCGTTCCGGTTTCTCTGGGCAACCCGTTTTTAAGAGTTACGGCGCCGCAAGAAATAGAGATAGTTCTTAGGGACCTTTCGCCTCTTTTGGGAGTAGCCATTGGGTTGGGAATAAAAGAATTTGTATAAAGCGCATGCCTGAAATAAAATCGCTTCTTGAGCAACAATTGGAAAGGGGCGAAGAGCTCCGTTCCACCTGGCCGTGGCGGCTTTTAGTTTTTACCGCTTTGGCTTTTGTAATTTTGATTCTTGTTTACGCCGGCATGAGTTTCGGCTACGCTCCTTACCTTAATTCGGAAATAAAGAAACTTGATCAAAAATTAGCTGATTTAAACAGCCAGCTTGAATCCGACCAACCCAAGGCCTTGATGAGCCTGTATTCCGAGCTCCTCGGCGTCCAGGGACTCCTTGAAAGTCATCCGTTGGCATCCAAATTCTTTGATTTTTTGGAAAAGAGTACGGATTCTCGGGTTTATTTTACCAATCTTAGTTTTTCGGTGGAAGAAAAAAGTATTAAGCTGGAAGGCATAGCTTCTGATCATAATTCGCTGGTAAGGCAGATAGAAATTTTCCGAAGGTCGCCGCGGGTGAAAGCGATTTTTCTCGATGACTCGAGAACGCGAGATCAGAACGACGCTCAGTTTATCCTTCGACTCATCGTTGACGACGCGATGTTTAAATAAAGAAATATGATTAAGGGTTCGACAAAAAGAATCGGCAGTATTTTTCTAAGCATCCTTTTCATTTTTGGGTCTCTTTTTGTATTCAGTTTTTTGATAGAGCCGGCCTACGAGGCTATCGAAGGTAAAAGAGGTGAGGTTGACGCTCGTTTTAAATTAGCGAATGAGTACCAAAATTCTTTAAATATCGCTCAAAAACTTTTGAATGAATATCAGGACGTCGCCCGATTTCAGGATATGATTTCTTCCATTTTGCCTCCGAGTCAGAATTTATCTCAAGCGGTAAATCAGGTTGTTGGTTTGGCCCAGCTTAACCGTTTAAATATCGAACTTGTTTCCACGGAACGGCAAGCCATCCGTCGAACCGGGGAAAAACAATTTAACGCGGGAATCGGAGTTTTGAAAATCAATGCCCGATTGAACGGCGATTATGAAGGCTTCCGGTCGTTTTTAAGAAATCTGGAAACCAATGTTAATCTGCTGGATTTAACGGATTTGAAGATTGAACCATCTCCGAAGTCAAAGGCCGGCCAAGACAATTTCGCCTATGTGATTAGCGTTAATACGTATTATCAAGCGGAATAAAGGGCTTTATGGCTATCATCGTCGAGGAGGAAAAAAATAAATTTAACTGGTTTAGCTTGGGGATGGCTTTGGTAATTTTGTTTGCCGTCGTCATTGCCGTCTACTATCTTTTCTTTTCGTCAGTGCCTTTGATCGAAAAGGTCATACCGGAGAGAGTGCAATCCATAAGGGAAATCTCCTCGGCCGATTTCCGGCCGGACGCGATTTTGAATAACGATGTATTCAAGATTTTGCGGCAGTACGTGAACGCGCCGGAAGTTAGCGAGAATCCGGCGCGGCCGAATCCGTTTTTGCCCTTGCGGTAAACCCCCACACCCTTTAAAAATTATGGCAGGCGCGAATAATCTTATTCAAGAAATAGTAAAGGCAGGTCTTTTATCCGAAACAGCGGCCAAAAAAATCATCGAGGAGGCGTCACTCGCCGGAAAAGATTCGGAAGAATTGCTTTACGAACGGCGTCTTCTAGATGAAGTCGAGGCGGCTAAAATTAAAAGCCGTCTTTTGGGCGTTCCCTACAAAGCGTTTAAAGCCAGCGAAATCGCGAGCGAACTTCTAAAAGTTATTCCCGAAGAGACAGTTAGAAATTACCGCATCGTTCCTTTGAATCAAACTAAGGATCTCCTCATTGTCGGAATGTTTAATCCGGCCGATGAACGAGCGCAGGGAGTTTTGAAGTTTTTGGCCAAGCAGTTAAGAGTCAATCTCGGCGTTTATTTGATTACGCTCTCCGACTGGCAGGAAGTTTTGCGGCGATATTCCTCTTATCAAAACGAGGTCGAGGCCGCGGTAAAATCTTTTAACGTGGAAGGCAGAACCGCGGCGGTGAGTCAGAGAACAGTTCAGCTCGAGGAGGGAATATCCGTGTCTGAAGAAGCTCCGATCATCAAACTCGTAGCCGCTTCGTTAAAAGAAGCGGTTTACCAAAAAGCATCGGATATTCACGTCGAACCGGGACGAAACAGTCTTCGAATAAGGTTTCGGCTTGATGGCGATTTGAAAACCGTATCTCTCCTCCCCATAGAACTTCATCAGCCGATTGTCTCCAGAATAAAAGTCCTTTCGAATTTGAAACTTGATGAGACCCGCGTTCCCCAGGACGGCCGCTTTCGAACCGTGCTCTTGGGAAGGGATATTGATTTCCGCGTATCGACCTTTCCCACTACCATGGGAGAAAAGGCGGCTCTTCGCGTTCTTGATCCGAGCGTGGGACTTAGGGGTCTCGAGAGTTTGGGTTTAAGAGAGAGAAATTTGGATATCGTGAAGGAGGGGATTGCCCGGCCCTATGGAATGGTTTTGATTACCGGGCCAACCGGCTCCGGAAAAACTACCACGCTTTATTCCCTTCTTCAGCTTTTAAATAAAGAAGACGTAAATATCGTGAGCTTGGAAGATCCGGTGGAGTACTTTATTGAAGGATTAAATCAGTCGCAGGTGAGACCGGAGATCGACTACGATTTCGCTTCGGGCTTAAGAGAAATCCTCCGGCAGGATCCGGACGTTATTATGGTTGGTGAAATTAGAGATGAAGAAACCGCGGGGCTCGCGGTTCACGCGGCTTTGACCGGGCACGTCGTTCTCTCCACGCTTCATACGAATAATTCCTTGGGCGTCGTTCCGCGCCTTATTGACATGAAAGTAGACGCTTTTCTTTTGCCGTCATCCTTAAATTTAATGGTCGCCCAAAGGTTGATTGTGCGTTTGTGCGATCAGTGCAAAAAATCGGAAAAAGCGCCAATGGAAATTCAATCAATTATCAAAAAAAATATCGATAATCTGCCGGAAGACTTGAAGCGGAAATGGGGGGTCGAGGGCGAGGGATATAAAATTTATCATGCTCCGGGATGCGAAGCTTGTCACGGCAAGGGGGTCGTTGGCCGCATCGCTCTTTTCGAGGTTTTTGCAATGACGCCGGAACTCGAAAATATTATCTCGACCGGCCCTTCCGAGCGTAAGCTTTTGGAAGAGGCGAAAAGGCAAGGTATGGTAAGCTTAAGGCAGGACGGCATTCTAAAAGCGCTTGAAGGGCTGGTCGGTATGGAAGAAGTGCTTCGAGAAACAACGGAAGTATGGTAGAATAAAAATCAAAAGAATATCTATAAATATCAATTAGTATCAATGAATATCAGATATTAATAGATACTCGCTTCGCGATGTTAATTGATATTAGTTCTCTTTTTGATATTTGATATTTAATTTTTGATTTTTTTATCATGGATCCCAAGGAAAAACTCAACGAACTTCTTTTAACCACGGCCAGACAGAACGCGTCCGATCTTCATTTGGCCGTCGGCAGGCGGCCAACGCTCCGGATTGACGGAGTGTTGATCCCTCTTCAAAAAGAGGGGGTTTTGACGCCCGAGACGACGGAAAATTTTGTTTTCTCAATGCTCACCCCTTCTCAAAAGGAAGATTTTATAAAGGAGAAAGAATTTGATTTTTCTTACGCGCTTGAGGATAAAGCGCGTTTTCGAGTAAATGTTTTTTATCAGCGGGGTTATATGGCGGCGGCGCTTCGTTTGATACCAAACCAGATTAAAACCATTGATGAACTAAATATGCCGCCGATTCTCCATGATTTTACCAAGCTCTCGCAGGGGTTCATTATAGTTGTTGGCCCGGCCGGTCATGGTAAATCAACCACTTTGGCCGCGATTTTAGATGAAATCAATCACACCCGCACCGATCACGTGATCACCATCGAAGACCCGATTGAATACGCTTTTACCCAGGACAAATGCATTATTTCCCAAAGAGAGGTGAGAAACGATATTTACGATTTTCATCGCGCGTTAAGATCTCTTTTAAGGCAGGATCCGGACGTCATTATGATCGGCGAGATGCGCGACGCCGAATCCATTGCCACGGCCATGACGGCGGCTGAAACCGGCCACCTGGTTTTTTCCACTCTTCATACCAATTCCGCCTCGCAGACCATTGATCGCATTATCGACAGCTTCCCGGCTGAACAGCAGGGGCAGGTATCGTCGCAGTTGGCCGCCACTTTGGCCGCGATTGTCTCCGAGCGCTTGATTCCCAAAATTAACGGCGGTCGGATTCCGGCTTGCGAAATTATGATTTCCAATCCCGCGGTTAGAAACTTAATTCGGGAAAGGAAGTCATATCAGATCGATTTGGTTATCGAAACGAGTCTTCAGGAGGGGATGATTAATTTGAATCGATCATTGGTCGATCTCATCAGGAAAAAAGAAATTTCCCTGGAAAACGCCGAGCTTTATTCTTTGAATCCCAACGAATTGAGAATATTGTTGGAAAGGAGTTAAAGATTACACGAATTAATATGCGAATTTTTGCGAATAGTATGCGAATATTCGTATATCATTAGCATGTATTCGCATAGTCATTAGCGTGGCAAAGTACAAATACAGCGCTCGAACCGAAGCCGGGGAACTCCAAGCTGGTTACGTGGAAGCCGCGAACCAGGAGGCGGCTTTAAATATTTTAAAAGGCAACAATCTTTTTATTTTGGCGCTCACGGCGACTGGCGGGAGCGGTTGGTACGAGAGGATAATCGGTTTTTTCGGAAGGGTAAAAATAAAAGATTTGATGATTTTTACGCGACAATTCTCCATTCTTCTCGAAGCGCGCGTGCCCCTCTCGGACACTTTAAGGACTCTTCATCGTCAAACCGAAAAGGCCGTTTTGCGGAACGCCCTCCTTGAAGTCTCCGAAGACGTGGATGCCGGCCTTTCGCTTTCCCAAGCCATGGAAAGACA
>JACPIO010000016.1 GCA_016188075.1 Candidatus Wolfebacteria bacterium
CCTTGGTTGGCCCGCCTCCGCCGAGGCTACGGCGGGCAAGCCGGAAGAAAGCTATTTTTCTCAATTTTGGGGAATAAAAGAGAAACCAAATGCGCTGCAGGTTGCTGGCAAAGACAATTTGCGGCAACAATCCGCCATGTGGCAAGCAATGCTTATGTCCGCCGGTCTTCCCAATTCAAAACAAATTATTATTCTCGGATTTATAACTATCGAAGGACAAAAAATGTCTAAGTCGTTAGGTAATATCGCTGATCCACTTGAAATACTCACGAAGTTAAAATCTAAGGGATTAAGCGACAGTCAAGCGACGGATGCGCTGCGATATTATTTAATCGGCGAAATTCCCGTATTTGAAGACGGTGATTATGCCTGGGAGAAATTTGAAGAAAATTATAACGCCAGTTTAGCCAATGGCCTCGGCAATCTCTTTGAACGCGTATTTACGATGATATTGACAAACCCGGATAAAATTAATCTAACGACATCAGAAGTCGTTAATATCGATAAAAACGTCAAAGAGTGGGTCACGGAAACGGAATTGAATTACAAAAACGAAATGGAAAATTACCGCCTGCTTGAAGCATCACGGACAATTTTTGGATTTGTAAAAAAACTTGATAAATACATCAACGAAAAAGAGCCGTGGAAACTCAACCGACAACCAACAACTAACAACCAACAACTAACAACCATATTAAGCTCTCTATTTTACGGGGCGGAAAAAATCGCCGGGTGGATAGAACCCTTCATGCCGCAAAAATCAAAAGAAGTGAAAAATTATATTGATCGAATCAAAAAAGGCGAGGTTGATAAAACCGAAAGACTAAACTTGTTCCCGCGGATCAACCCTTCACTATAAAAGCGGGGGTAAATTTGTTAAAATTTACTAAATGATTACTGAAGGTTTTTTCAGCTTGACCATCGTCGTTCTTGTGGCGGCGACGTTGGGTTTGATTGCCCGACTTGTGAAACAACCGGTTATCCTCGCCTATATTTTAACCGGTTTAATTATCGGAATTTTGGGATCCCTCCAGCTTGAAAGCGCCGAGCTCTTCAGGACCCTCTCGGCTCTTGGCATAATGTTTTTGCTCTTTTTGATCGGGCTCGAAATTAATTACACGTCTTTGCGCTTAGTCGGAAAGACTTCCGTCATTGTCGGCTCGGCTCAAGTAATTTTTACGTCGGCCATTGGATTTTTAATCGCCCTTGCTTTTGGATTCAGTTATCTCGAAGCCGCCTACATCGGCGTCGCTCTTGCTTTTTCCAGCACTATTATCGTTGTTAAACTTCTCTCGGAAAAACGCGACTTAAACAGCCTTTACGGGAAGTTGAGCATTGGCATGCTTTTGGTTCAGGATTTTCTGGCCATTTTTATTTTAATCTTTTTGACCGGCATCGAGCTGGGACACGGATTTATTCCGAAAGACATCATCCTCACTTTTGTGAAAGGCGTGGGATTAATTGTCTTTATGTTCTGGCTGGGCGGAAAAGTGATGCCGTATCTTTTTCACAAAATCGCCCGATCCGAAGAGCTTTTATTTTTGGGGAGCTTGGCATGGTGCTTGGGTATCGGTGTTCTGGTTTTAAAAACCGGTTTTTCGCTGGAGATTGGCGGATTTCTCGCCGGATTGGCGCTGGCCAATACCTCCGAAGCTTTTCAAATATCGGCGAAAATCAGATCTCTTCGGGATTTCTTTATTTTAATTTTCTTCGTGATTTTGGGATCATCTCTTATTTTCTCGAATTTCGGAGGCATCACCATTCCGGTTTTGGTTTTTTCTCTTTTCGTGCTTATTGGAAATCCCCTTATCGTCTTAATTATCATGGGATTTATGGGCTACCGGAAACGAACCAGTTTTCTTTGCGGGGTGACCGTTGCCCAAGTTTCGGAATTCAGCTTAATTTTAGCGGCCATGGGTTCGCGGTTGGGGCACATAGCAACGAATACGGTTTCCTTGATTACCGCCGTGGGCATTACAACCATTGCCCTTTCCACTTATCTTATCATCTATAGCGATAAAATTTTTCGGGCGCTGGGACGTTTCCTTTCAATTTTTGAACGCAAAGTTAAAAAAGCGGAAAACGAAGCGGGATTAGGCTTTGAAAAACCGATTATCCTGATTGGTTCGCATCGCGTCGGTCAAAATATCATTCAAAGTTTGCCCAAGGATGATCTTTTAATCATTGATTTTGATCCGGAGGTGGTCGGCGGCCTCAGACGCGACGGATACAACTGCCTTTTCGGAGATATCGCGGACGCGGAGATTATCGAAAGATCAAATCTTAAAAAAGCCAAATTGATTATTTCCACCAGTCCTAACTTCGATGACAACCTCGAGCTCTTGGGCGAACTAACCGAAAACGAAAACCGGCCGAAAATTATTCTTCGGGCCGAAGACGAAAAAGACGCTTTGATTTTCTACGAGAAAGGAGCGGATTACGTTCTTCTGCCGCACCTTACCTCCGGACAATATCTGGGAAAAAGTATCGCTGTTGATCCGGAATTAAAAATTTTAGAACAACTGAAGGCGAAAGACCTGGAAGTGATTGGAAAGGTATAAGTATCGATGCGAATATACGAATTAACTAATGATACGAATGGTTTTTTAAATGCGTATTATTCGCATATTTGTATATTCGCATCGCTACTTCTATATTTTCAAATATTTTCTTACGGCGATGGCCGAGGAGATGATGCCCAGAGTTACTCCGAAAAGCAGCTGATATAAAAATATAAAAAAGATGCGATTTAGGAAATAAGACCAGAGGTTCATTTCCGGAATGAAAATTTTTATATAAGGAGAGGTGATGTAAATGATGGGCAGAGCGAAAAGGACGCTCAAAAACGCCCCAATGGCGCCATAAATAATGCCTTCCACCAGATACGGACCTCGGATGAAAGTATTCGAAGCGCCGACTAGTCGCATAATGCCTATTTCCTCGCGGCTCGAGTAAATGGCGAGACGAATGGTATTAAAGGTCACGAGGACCGCGAGCAACGCCAAAACAACAATAAGCGTCACTCCTCCCTTTTCGGCCGTATCAATCACCTTGCTCAATCTTTCGATGACCACGGCGTTTTGAGTATAGCTTACTTTTTGAAAACGGTCTTTAAAAGACGACTTATCGAGATATTCCGCGATCGCCGCGTATTTTTTGGGATCTTGAGCCTTAATATCGAGCGAGGCGAGCAAAGGGTTTTCCTCGAGCTCTTTTAAAGACTCGGTGATGGCTTCGTCGTCTTTGTGCCGGCTCTGAAATGCTTCGAGCGCCTGATCTTTGGAAACGTATTCGACGCTTTTTACTTCTTCGAGACCGGAAAGTACTTGTTTAATTTTCAAAATTTCATCTTCCGGCGCGTCGCTCTTAAAATAAACGCTGATGTCGATTTTATTTTGGATGGCGTCGAGCGCGGTTTGAGTTAAAATTTGGAAAATAATCAGACTTTCAAAAACAAAAAGAGCGATAAGGATTATCGAAATAGTGGCGGTCGATAGCCAGCCGTTTCTCCAGAATCCCAAAAGTCCGTATCGAATTATGCGCGAAAGAGCGGTGAACATTACGTTAAAATGTATTTTCCTTTTTCTTCGTCTCTTATTATTTTACCATTGTCCAGACTGATGACGCGACTGCCCAATTGATTGATAATATCCTTATTATGAGTAGCCAGAATGATGGTTGTGCCGAGTTTATTAATTTCGAGAAGCAGACGGATAATCTCCCAGGTGTTCGCGGGATCCAAGTTTCCGGTCGGCTCATCCGCCACAATCACGTCCGGATGATTGATCATTGCCCGGGCAATGGCCACCCTCTGTTTTTCTCCGCCGGAAAGTTCGCGTGGAAAATTCGTCGCCTTATTTTTCAGTCCGACAAGTTCCAGGGCTTGAGGCACGAATTCCTCTATATCCGATTGCGGTCGGCCCGCCATCTCTAAGGCAAAGGCGACATTTTCGTAGGCATTTTTATTGGAGAGAAGCCGAAAATCTTGGAAAATAACGCCGATGTGACGACGAAGAAAGGGCAACTCTTTTAATTTCAGTTTATTAACGTCGTACGAACCGAAAACAATTCGGCCCTTGCTCGGTTTTTCTTCGCCAATTAAAAGTTTGATAATGGTTGATTTTCCGGCGCCGGACTTGCCCACCAAAGACACGAATTCTTTAGGATTAATGGTAAAACTCGCGTCGTCCAGGGCGACCATTGTATGGCTGTTATTCTGGTAAATTTTGGAAACGTTTTGAAAAATAATCATATGAGTACTCGCGAATAACGCGAATACGAATCAAATAATGCGAATAACATTAGCATTATTCGCCGTAATTCGCGATATTAGCGATTACTTCTTAATTATATCACTTTCGATAAATAAATCCAACTCGCCGTCTAGGACTTTATCCACCTGCGCTGTTTCCACTCCGGTCCGATGATCTTTGACAAGCTGATAAGGGTTCAGCACATAAGAGCGAATCTGACTTCCCCATTCTGGTTTTACCTTGACTTTTAATTTTTCTATTTCGCTTATTTTATTTTTCTCCATCAGTTTTATTAGCTTGGCTTTAAGCAGATTCAAGGCGATTTCCCGATTGCGGGACTGGGAGCGTTCAACCTGCGAAGCAGCTGAAATTCCGGTTGGCAGATGATGGACTCGCACGGCTGTTTCCACCTTATTCACATTCTGACCGCCTGGTCCGCTGGAACGGAAAAATTCGAATTTTAAATTCTCTTCGGGAATTTTTAGATTCCCGCTTTCGAGATTTTCAATCTGCGGTAAAATTTCCACTAAGGCAAAAGAGGTATGTCGTTTTTTTTCCGCCGAAAAAGGAGAAATTCTCACCAATCGATGCACGCCGGATTCGCTTTTTAGATAACCATAAACGTAATCGCCTCCGCCCTTCACGGAAACTTCAAAAGCGACGTCTTTCACCGGGTGACGTCCGGTCTTGGATTGAAACCCTCCCAGACTCTCATGAATTATTTTCGACTTCCAGCTTCTTTTTTCCGCGAACTTGGAATACATTTCGTAGAGCATGCGAGTCCAATCTTCGGCATCCTGCCCCCCGGCTCCGGCAGAGATGGAAACGATTGCCGATTGCCTGTCGTATTTGCCCGTAAAGAGTTGTTGTATTTCTAATTGACGAAGCTCATTTTTAACTTTTTTCAATATTACGGAAGTCGAATTTTCATCGATTGACATTTCCGCCCTTTTGAGTTCTGTTTCGATTTCAATAAATTTTTTGACGAGATCGTTTAATTCTCCCAGTTCTTTAATTTTTTGGTCAGCAATTTCCCGGTTTTTCCACAAATCCGGATCCGCCATTTCGAATTCGAGTTCTTTAACGCGAGTGCGTTTGGCTTCTATCTCAAAGCCGGCCCGATAAGAGTCGGGCCCGCTCTTTTAATTCTTCGAGTTGTTGATTAAAATCCCTATTCATATTGATTGCCTACGTTTTACCAGAGCCGGAGAGAGGATTCGAACCTCCGACCTTCGCTTTACCTGCCCGCATCGCTACGCGAAGCGTTGCAGGCGGGCGAAAGCGCTGCCCCGCCTGCCTGCGCCTAAGTCTGAGCCGACCCGGGGAGTTGAACCCCGAACCTCTGCTTTACGAAAGCATTGCTCTGCCATTGAGCTAGGTCGGCGCAAGCTTAGACGGGCAGGTCTACCTCTGAGTTACTCCGGCTTGTTAGCGAATAGCAACCGGCCTTCTTTATAATACCAGATAATACCAGTTTGTCCCTCGGATTCAAATTCCTTAGACTTCCTATTACTAAAATTATTCTGACGGCCGTCATTATAATTTTAGTAACAAAGAAAGTCAAGAATTCTGGAAAAATTGGAAAAATAAACAAAATGCTAAATAAGCGGAGAGGGGGCAAGCGCCTTGCTTAATGTTCCTTCTTTGTTGATTTCCAAGATATGCACGAAATCCATTATTTCCCGCTTCCGTAAGTCGTAGAGGAATTCTTGCGGAATTTCGTTTTTCCCTATCCAAACACTCTCTTGAAGCAGGGAAAAATCAAGTACTCTGAGCGCAGACCTTAACCATTCTCGTTTTTGCCGATCTTTTTCGGGTATGTCAAAGGTAACTATTATTAATTTATCGCTGGTTTCTTTTTTGTACGGAAACTTTTCTTGGTTTTTAATCAAATTTAATTTTTTTAATCCCCTTTTTGTAATTTGCCAGACGGAGCCTTTCCGTAATTCATTCTTCCTCTTCTTGATTAAACCCTGTTGTTTTAGGTGATTAAGCATTGAATAAAAGCTTTGACGCTCTCGGTATAGAGAAGCCCAGTCGGTTTTAAATCGAGTTGGTCCATATTTTATCGACCGTCCCAGTTTACGACAAGAATCACCGTAGTTGGAGGTAAAAATATCCAGTAAATCAGCCGTTGCTTCGGCTTGGACCTGGAGGATTTCTAAAATTTTCGGTATAATCTCTCCCTTTCTCATAGTTTCTTTCGAATTTTATTTGGAGATTGCTTGTTTTTGAAGTTATTTGTTTAATTTTCTCGACTATCCACCAGTTACTAAAATAATGAAGACGACCGTCCGAATTATTTTAGTAAAACTTTTGGCTGAAAATTCATTAGCGGGAATTTAATTGCGGTTCACCGAAATAATTCAGACGGTCGTCTTCATTTTACGGACGATCGGAAGCTCGTCCCTACCCCCTCAATCGCCTAAGAATTTCTTCCTCAACTTCAATTCTATCTCTGCCGTATTTCAGTCGCGAGAGTTCCTTGATGTGCTCGACGAATTCCGGCTTGCCGGTTTCAGTCGGCAAGGTGCGGACGTTGAATGGCTTTGCGGTTTGGCCGGCAATCAGAATCTTAACGTAAGCGTTGAAATTATCAATATTGACAAGATCGTTTTCGGAAAAAATTGGCGTAAATTGTTTGACTAAAAATTCGGCATCCCGCGCGCCCACCCTAAACGAAATTAAATTGCCGACATTGCCGAAAACCGCGTCCCGGATTTTTTCCGTCAGCTGGGCGATAAATTGGTGAGCCATGGTTAAATTAAGGCCGTATTTTCTGGCTTCGGACATAATGGTGGCAATCGAATCAGTGGTGAAATTCTGAAATTCGTCAATGTAAAGATTGAAATCGCGGCGCTTGGATAATTCGGGAATATCCACTCGCGACAAAGCCGCCATTAAAATTTTTCCGGTTACGACCATTCCCAAAAGATTGGCGTTGATATCCCCTATTCTTCCCTTGGATAAATTAACCAGCAAAATTTTTCCTTCATCCATTACTTGACGGAAATTAAACGCTGATTTCGGCTGTCCGATGATCGGCCGCATATAATCGTTGGCGGTAAAATTATTGAATTTTGAAGTAATGTAGGGCGTCATATTGGCCAAGGCCGCTTCCCCGCCGGCCTTGACCGCTTCTTTTTCCCAAAAATCAATGACGATCGGATTAGAAATCCTGCTTAATTTCCGTTCGCGAAAATCGGAATCGGTAAAAACTCTGGCTACTTCCATTAAAGTCGCTGGTTCATTCGGCGCGTCCTCCATCAAGAGCAAAAGCGCGCTCCGCATATACTGCTCAAACATCGGTCCCATTGTTTCGGCTAAAAACAATTTGTTAAAAATACTCTGCATCTCGTTCACGATAAAGGTTTTTTCTTCCGGTCGATTCAAATCATACTCAAGCATATTCAAACCCAGCGGTCGCCACCGATCAGATGGGTCGAAAAGAATCACATCTTCAAGTCTTTCTTTGGGAATCAATTCCAGAATTTTTTCAATCAAATCGCCGTGCGGATCAATGATCGCCACTCCCTTATTTTGACGAATGTCCTCAATGACCATATTGGTCATCACAGTTGATTTGCCCGTGCCGGTCTGCCCGATGATATAGACATGTCGGCGCCGATCGTCCTCGGTTATATAAAGCGGTTTCTCGACGGCTCGAAAAACACTCATTCCAACAAAAGTGCCGGCTCTTGGCAGATTGGCTGGCGCCTCCGCCTCTTTAGCTTTTACCCATTTGACTCGCGGTATTTCGGTTGTTGAAGCCGGCAGATGAAAAAGGCTGGCTAATTCTTCGGTATTTAGAATAACCGCTTGCCCATCGTCGAATTCGCGGAAAGAAAATTGATAAAGAAGTTTTTTGGGATTCCGCGGCCTCGTCGCCTTAAGTTCCTGACGCCGCGGGGCGCTGAATTGAGACAATGCTTTGTCAATACTTTCCAAGATCGAATCAACCTCGTAGTTCGCTCCGGCTGATGAGACAGCCCGAAAATTCACCGAGAGAAGCGGCTTCGAAATTTTAGCCTCAAGGGCTTTGACGGATTCTTCGTCAATCACTCTTTCTTCTTTTTTACCTTCGGCGTCCTTCGGAGGCGGCTTTAGGGCTCGTTCCACGTCTTTCCAGCCGAGGCGCGGGCCAGTCAGAACATCTTCGGCGCTCGCTCCTCTTTTAAGACTCTGAATCATCTGGAGCGTCCCCTTTTTTACTCCTTTTGCCGCCGGTTTTGCCAAAATCTGGATAGCCGCGCCCTCTCCCAGTTCTTTAAGATTGGAAAGGGCGCTCAAAATAGGAGCAAAGGTATCCAGATTAGCTTCGGCATAGGTGCGAATGGGTAGAGCATAGGAAGAAGTTTGTTTCAGATATATTCCGGCCGAGCTGCCGCTTGCGTTAAAAATATTGTAATCTTCGGACGGTTGAATTTGAGCGTCTTTCCACAAACCCTCGATTTGGCGAGTAACCGCGTCTCTGGAATTTTTCGGGACGCCGACGTAAAAATAAATTTCTTCGCCGATGTGGTGTACCGCGGCTTCAAGGGCAAACGGAGATTTCAATCCGGCTAAAATTCCGAAAAGCTGGGCAGAGAGATTAATTTCATCTTTCCAGGCATCCGGCGATCCAGTCTTTACAGAAGAATCAGCTGCTTTGTCGGAATGTTTCGGCAATCGCACCGAAAGAAGCTGGAGAGAAAGAGATGTCTTCAAACGCTTCCGGTCGAAATACCGTCTGCCAAAATACAAAACCAAGCCAGCCGATATCAACAAAATAATAAAAGGTAAAAAGAAAAACATTAAATCAATTTCCGTTTTTTAAGCTCATCGTAGAGCTTGTCGGCAAGAGCGTCGTGAAAGGCGTCCAAAACGAACTCGCCCGCTCGCTCCGCTTCTTTAACCGCTTTCCCTAAGCCTTGATGAAATACAGAATCAACGAGTTTTTCCACCTTGAGTTTAATTTCCGGAGAAGAGTCTTTGAGGTACGAAGGCAAAACACCGGGCTCGTTTGCGTCGTCACTTGCTGAAACGGGTTGAGGCGCGGTGGTTAGTTGCGCTTTTACGAGCGGCCTCAAACTTTCTTTAATCAATGTCTTCTCTGACAATCCCTCGACTCCTGATTCCTTCCGTTTTGAGGCGACCTCCAGACTTAATCTGGCGATGTCTTGTTCCAATGTGATATGATTAAACATACAAACATAAATCATGAAACATGCAGCATGAATCATGAAAAAAATAATTACTAATTACCAATTACTAATTACTCTTGTTGTAATTATAGCCGCTTTCCTGCGTCTATACAACATAGCCGAAGTACCGCCGGGTTTGTATCCGGATGAGGCGATGAATGGCAATAACGCTTTAGAGGCGTTGACAACTGTTCCGCCAGCCAGCGGATTCAAGATTTTTTATCCGGAAAATAACGGCCGCGAAGGATTATTTATAAATATCCAAGCGGTTTTTCTTCGGTTTTTAATGCCTCTCTTTGGTGGCCAGCCAGAACCGTGGATGCTCCGGCTGCCGAGCGCCATTTTCGGAATTTTGACGGTTTTGGGAGTATATTTTCTCGCCAAGGAATTATTTCGCAAAAATTTTCAATTTTCAATTTTGAATTTTGAATCAAATTCTAATGTTGAAAATTTAAAAACGTTTGGAAATTGGAAATTGGAAATTGGAAATTACGAAGTCGCCCTCCTTTCTTCTTTTTTGTTAGCGACTTCGTTCTGGCATATTAATTTTTCCCGCATCGGCTTCCGGGCGATTATGGCTCCGTTCTTTTTAACCTGGGGAGTTTATTTATTCTTGCGGGTCTTGCGCTATGCCAAATCGGAACTAATCGCCTCGGATCGGCCCTCGCTCCTGGCTATGGCCGCTGGAGTCATATATGGCCTCGGATTTCATAGTTACATCGCTTACCGCGCCACCCCGCTTCTGTTTCTCGCTTTCTTGCCGCGTTTCAGAAAAGATCGTACGTTTTGGCAGATACTTACGGCTTTCGGGATTGGCGCGGTTGCCGCGGCCCTGCCTCTCGTTCTCTATTTTCTTAATCAGCCCGAAGCTTTCTTGGGCCGCACCGCTCAAGTTTCGGTCTTTGGTTCGCCGACTCCGCTTAAAGATTTAGGCATTAATATTCTAAAAACCGCCGCGATGTTTAATTTTGCGGGCGACTGGAATTGGCGACACAATTACGCGGGGAGGCCGGAATTATTCTGGCCAGCAGGGATTTTATTTTTGATTGGAATTTTTCTGGCAATCAAAAATTTAATTCAAAAATTAAAAATTAAAAATCAAAATGGCAATTTAAAATTTCAAAATGCATTTACTAATCCGTCGCAGGCGAACACCGACATTTTGCATTTTGCATTTTGCATTTTGATTTCATGGTTAATTATTGCCGCTTTGCCGGTGGTCGTTTCTAACGAAGGTATTCCCCACGGGCTTCGCTCAATATTGATGATTCCGCCGGTCTTCATTTTGGCCGGTGCGGGCGGCGTGTGGCTCTTTTCGAGAATTAAGAATTATGAGTTTAGAATTATGAATAGTAAAAATCGGGAGTTAAAAGTTATAAAAACCATCATTCGTACTTCATTATTCATCATTCTTTCTTTCATGCTTTTCGAATCTTACCATACTTATTTCATCAAATGGGCAAAAAATCCCAATGTTCCGGGCGCTTTTAGCGCTGATTATGTTCAAATCGGCCGGCACCTGCGGAGCCTGCCTCGGGAATTGCCAAAATATGTGATTGTCGAGGCGTCGGGCATCGATGTCCGCGGTATTCCGATGCCAGTCCAGACCGTAATGTTTTTAACGGATACTTTTACGCCCCAAAAACAAAAAGAAAAAAATATATTTTATGTTTTGCCAAAACAGAAAGACAGAATTCCCGCGGATGCCTTTGCGACTGTTTTAAAATAGAATGGTCAATTTTTCTCTCCCACCATTATAAAATACGGGACTAAGTTTCGAGGTTCGAAAAACCAGCGGACATTTGTGCCGCAGAATCTTTTTAAATGCGGAAGCATCAAGGGCGATGTTTGATAGATGATGAGCCTCCCCGAGGAAGAAACCATATTATAGGTATTTTTTATAATTTCTCTTCGGATTTTCGGCTTAATCAGCGAAAAAGGTATTCCGGAAATAACAACATCAATCTTCGGTAATCCAAACTGCGATATTTTTTTGCAAACATTATTAACGTCATCGTGAATCACGATTAATCGCTCGTCCTCGATATTTCTTAAATCTCCTATAAAATCTCCGTTTAACTCGATTGCCACCAGTCGGCCATCTCGCGGCAGAATTTTCAAAATCTCTTTGGTAATCACGCCGTCGCCGGCTCCATACTCAACGATAAACTTGTATTCGGGATTTAATTCTTTGAGAATCCGCCGGACGACAAATTTCGAGCTGGGCGTTAAAGCTCCGACTTTATAATCCTGAAGAGCGGCTTTTAGAAATTTAACTTTATTTTTCAGCTGAAAATTCTTGAGCTGTAATACGTTAGGCATGTGAGTTTAAGTATAGCTGATTATTCCCGAATTCCCAAAGATTCAACCGTGTCGTATTTCGAGAACGTCGCCATCTTCAACGACGTAATCTTTTCCCTCTAATCGAAGCCATCCCTTTTGTTTGGCCGTAGCCCAAGAGCCGGCCTCTAATAATTTTTCCCACCCAATCACTTCAGCGCGGATGAATTTTTTTTCAAAATCCGTGTGAATAACGCCGGCGGCTTTTTTTTTCAAAATCCGTGTGAATAACGCCGGCGGCTTCGGGCGCCCTCGTGGCTTTTTTAACGGTCCAGGCCCGGGTTTCATCCTCGCCGGTCGTGAAAAAACTGATAAGACCAAGAATTTCGTAAGCTTTGCGAATCAAATCGTTTAAGTCCGACGCACCCGATAAATCCGCCGCAACGTAATCCGACCCCGAATCTTCAATCTTTTTTCTTAAATTTTCGCTCGCCTCCGACCCTTCCCCGTTCAAAAGATATATTTGCGGTTTAAGGCTTAAAAGATTTAAATCGCGCGCGACTGCCTCGCTCATAAGCATGCTGTCATGCATGATAGTATGAGCGTCATTGCTTAATCCTTCGTCGATTTTTCTTAAAATTTCTAACTCCTTTATTTTTTGCTTGTCTCCGCTCCGGGCATCGGATTCGGCCTTATCCAATCGTTTCTTCAAAGTTTCCAAATCCTTAAGCGCGAGTTCGGTGTTCACGATGTCAATGTCGCGAATCGGATCCATGCCTTGCTCCACGTGAAGAATCTCTTCGGCCTGAAAACACCTGACCACTTGAACGATGGCGTTCGTTTCGCGGATGTGCGATAAAAATTGATTGCCCAGTCCTTCGCCCTTATTCGCGCCCTTCACTAAACCGGCGATGTCGTAAAATTCAACGACCGCCGGAATTATTTTTTTTGATCGGCTCATCGCCGCGAGTTCGTTGAGCCGTTCGTCCGGAACAGGAACCACGCCCACATTCGGGTCAATCGTGGCAAAAGGATAATTCGCGATATTTACTTCTTGATTGGTGAGAAGTTTAAAAAGCGTGGATTTACCGACATTAGGTAAGCCAACGATACCGATGGATAGTTTCATAAATTGCCTTTAGTCTACTGATTTGTTAAATTTATGCAAAGGGTCGGTTTACGAAATTGAGATATAACATGGGTTTAGAAAGAGAAAGACGCGAGGCGAGTCCAATGACTTCTCCGCCAGCAAAACCAAGCCGGAGAATGGAAGGCTGGCCTCCTGATCCCTCAATAACCGAAAAGGAGAGAGCTGACGAGTTAAGAAGACATAGAGAAGATCCGAATCGATACCGCGAACACTAATCTGATATATCCGAAGATAGATAATCGCCGTATTCGCGCCGGAGAAAATCAAGCGCAATTTCACTACGGGGTTTGGTTCTGCCCGGATACCTCCAGGCGCTTATTATTTTCCGCGCATTCGCAGAAATCATCACCCAGATTTCGTACGGATGTTTTTGACTTCCAGCCGGCTGCATCATCGCGATTGTTTGCGGCGCAATCCCCTCTTCTTTTCTTTTTGGCGAGTCTAAAACACGGCGCACTCGCGATTCTGATAAATTATAGAAACGCATCTTCGCTTGAGCGTGCTTGGTGAATCCCCACGCCTCCCGATCAATCACTCGACCTCTTCCTATTTTAAAGCTTTTAAACATCGTCTATTATTATAGTAGTTAAAGATTCAGGATCAAAGATATGAGGATTAATTTTCTCTCGCGCGGTTTTGTCTGGTTAATTCTCTTTTTAATCATTACGGGTTCTTTCGTTCTGTCTTTTGCGGCTTCCCGCCAGGAATCCGCCATTATGGACGAGCTGGCTCATATTCCGGCTGGCTACGGCTATGTTCGATTTCTTGATTATCGTCTGAATCCCGAGCATCCACCGCTTCTAAAAACGCTGGCTGGGCTTCCTTTGCTTTTCGGCAATTTTAACTTTCCCTTAGAGTCTCGCGCCTGGCAGAAGGATATAAACGGCCAATGGGAAACCGGCGCCAAATTTCTCTACGAATCGGGTAACGACCCTGACAAAATTGTGAACTGGGCCAGAATCGGGCCGCTCTTTATGACCCTGCTTTTTGTTGTTTTTATTTATGTTTGGGCCAAGGAACTTCTGGGCCGATGGTGGGCGCTCCTGCCGACCCTTCTTTTCTCTTTTTCTCCCACGGTCCTGGCTCACGGGCATTATGTGACAACCGATATTGCCGCGGCTTTTGGAATTTTTATCGCCACTTACTTTTTAATTAAATACCTGATGAAGCCGTCGCGGTTTAATCTTCTCGCCGCCGGCTTAACCTTTGGCATCGCCGAACTCGCCAAATTCTCCGCCGTGCTGCTTATTCCATCTTTCATTTTCATTGTTTTTGTTTTTTATTTCTGGAAATTTAAAGAAGGAATTGGCTCGTTTTGGCTAATAAGAATATTTACTCGCGCCCTCAAAGCGCTTTTCAAAACTATTTCGGTTCTGTTTTTTGTTTTCGCCATCGGCTATCTTTTGGTTTATTTGGTTTACGCGATTTTTGTTTGGAATTATCCGATGGAAAAACAAGTGTCAGACACCGAATCGATTTTAACTTCTTTTGGAGACGGACCTGATCCCAATCGTCTTACTTGCGATTTAACCTCGGATATACCAACCGCGAGACGAATCCGATGTTTGGCTGAAATAAATATTTTAATGGCAAAAAGCAAAATTTTCCGACCCTTGGCGCAATATCTTTTGGGGGTTTTAATGGTTATGCAGCGGTCTAGCGGCGGCAATACCGGCTACTTTTTAGGTGAGGTTTCCGCTAGCGGCTGGTGGTATTATTTCCCCGCTGTGTTTGCGTTAAAAGAACCGCTGCCATCGCTCGTCTTAGTCGGCCTTGCCTTTCTCTTTTCTCTTTGGCACGTTATTCGTAAATTCAAAATTAAAAATTCAAAATTAAAAATTTTTTCAGATTATCTCGGCACCAATTTCGCCGAATTTTCGATGATCTCTTTTATCATTCTCTATTGGCTCTACAGCGTAAAAAGTCCCTTAAATATCGGGGTCCGTCACATCCTGCCGACCGTCCCTTTTATGTATATTTTGGCGACTGGCGCGGTTAAAAGATGGTCAGGCGGTATTCCCAAAAAAATTTTTATCGGGGCTCTGGTCATCTGGTATTTGATGGAGACTCTTTTCGCTTACCCTTACTTTTTATCCTACTTTAATCAGTTTGGCGGCGGAACGTTAAACGGTTATCGCTATGTGACGGATTCCAATTACGATTGGGGACAAGATTTGAAGCGATTAGCGGAATGGGTTCACGAAAAAAATAATGACAATGACTATGACAATGACATAGACAAGATCGCGGTCGATTATTTTGGCGGCGGAAGTCCCACGTATTATCTTGGAGATAAGGCCGAGAGTTGGTGGTCGTCCAAAGGCAATCCAAAAGATTATGGCATCGAGTGGCTCGCGGTGTCAGTGAATACGATTCAAGGCGCTAAAGGAAAATTGCATCCGGGGCAAGAACGGAAACCGGAAGACGAATACAGCTGGCTCAAAGATCCTTATAATCCATACGCCCGCGCCGGAACGTCGATATTTATATATAAACTTCAATAACCTCTTTTCCGCTACTTATAATAAACGCGGTTTTCTACGCGGAGATCGATATACTGGGCTTTATCCAGACCGGATTGTTTTGCGGATTGAAGCACTAAGAGGGCGGACGACGGATCATTTCTCAAACTAAAATAAATTTGGGGATTTAATTCTGATCCAGTGGTTATTTCTTCCAAGTCAAGATTTTCAAGTTTTAGCGAACGCCACCGGAAATCGGATTTTTCGAGAACGTCAAAAATTTTAAAAAGATTGGGAAGCAGTCGGTCGTCTAAAATTTTACTGCCAATCCCCAAGGCGCGATTTTGCGTGTCGTCTCTAACTTGATAGGTGAGTTCTCCGTCGATCCGCGGCGCCTCGGCAAAAATCACTCCGCTTTTGTCAAACCACCAACACTCTTCAGAGAGGCACCAAACGCCGAAATACTCTCTTCTCGAAACTAAAATATCAATTTGTCTTTTGAAAATATTTTTTTGAATTGAAATGTTAGCTAAATAGGGATATTTTTGTTTCACCGACTCGGCCATTCCGGAATTTTTTAAATACCAGTTAAGAATATTATCCTCTCCCAAAAATTTGCTTAATAAAGGTTTATTCGATAATTCCCCCCTGAAATTTTCTATGAGCTGCTTCTCAAAAATTAATTTGTCTTCTCCGCGTAAAAAATCTGACGTCTCTACGACAATCTGAATACTCGCTACCTTAAAAAGCGGGGAATAAAAAACCGCGTAGATTAATCCTCCCAATAAAAAAATGGAGGCTCCAAAAACTCCATAAAATTTAATTTTCCGGCCGCGTTCCCTTTTCCGAACCTGTCTTTCCGTAAGATAGATCGAGGTCATTTAACGAACTGATCTTTTATTTAATTTCGTCAAAACCCAAATAGGGCTGAAGTACTTTAGGGATTTTTACCGTTCCGTCTTTGGTTTGGTAGTTTTCGAGAATGGCGATCGCAAATTCTATTTTACCATCTTTCCGGCGCAACTTGATGTTGAGACGCCTTGCCTGATAATCGGTGGTGTTGGAAGTGGAGGTAATTTCGCCCCAGTCGCCGCGACCCGGCATCCAAGCTTCCAAGTCAAATTTCCTTGCTGCTTGGCTACCTAAATCTCCGGTGCACATTTCGAGCACCCGATAAGGAATGTCCAATCCCTGCCACAGCTTTTCTTCCAAACTCAGCAATTCTTCGTGTATTTTTTTTGATTCCTCAGGCTTAGCATAAACAAACATTTCCACTTTAGTGAATTGATGCACGCGGTAAAGACCCTTGGAATATTTTCCGTAACTGCCCGCCTCCTGTCTGAAGCAATGGGAATAACCGGCATAGCGCTTGGGTAAATCTTTTTCAGCCAGAATGTCATCAGCGTGAATACCCGCTAAAGAAACTTCGGCCGTGGCAATCAAACCTAAATCAGAATCTTTGATTTCATAAGTTTGCGCTTCTGGACCGCGAGGCTGGTAACCGGTTCCAAGGTAAAATTTATCGCGAGCCAAATCCGGCACAAACAAAAGCTCAAAACCATTTTTCGAAAGAAAATCCAAAGCGTAGCGAACCAAACCTAACTCAAGTAAAACCCCCTTATTTTTTAAATAATAAAAGCCGGAGCCAACAACCTTCGAGCCGGATTCGAAGTCAATAATATCGAGGGATTTACCTAATTCCACATGATCTTGAGGTTTAAAATCGAATTGCGGCTTTTCGCCTACTTCTTTTATGACGACATTTTCCGATTCATTCTTGCCGATCGGAACGCTTTCGAGGGGCGGGTTTGGGATGCCAGAAAGGGTTTCGTTCCGATTTGACTCCAACTGCGTTAAATCTCTTTCCAACAACTGAAGTTTGTCTTTTATTTTTGTCGCTTCTTCGATATTCCGCGCATCACTCAATTTTTTCTGATCTGACCGCAAATTGTCTACTTCCCTAGTTAATTTCCGCCATTCTTCATCCAGCGCCAAGAAATCATCCACCAGTTTAGGATTTATGCCTTTGTTTCTAATTCCTTCCTTTACTTCCTCGGGATTTTTACGGATTAAATTAATATCAAGCATAATTTAATTAAAACTCTTTTCAGCTAAATTATCAACATAAATTATCAACTTTACGAGGTTGAACCTCGTAAAGTTATTTGCTATAATAAAAATAAAGGAAAGGATATGAAAAAGCCTAAATTTGTTAATAACGAGATTTATCATATTTATAATCGCGGGGTGGAAAAACGAAATATATTTTTAGATGATGACGATTATTTTCGTTTTATTCATGACATTTTTGAATTTAATGATGAAAATCCGGCAGAAAATATTTACTACAAACTATCGAGAATCAAATCTTACGAGGTTCAACCTCGTAAGATTAAAAAGGGAGAACGAGAAGCTAGAAAACTACTTGTAGAGATCCTCACTTTTTGCTTAATGCCGAATCACTTCCATTTGTTGTTAAGACAAAGAAAAGATAAAGGGATCATTAAGTTTATGCACAAATTAGGAACGGGATATACAATGTCTTTTAATCAAAGACGGGAGCGGGTCGGCCCTCTATTTCAGGGAAGATTTAAAGCTGTTTTAATTCAACAGGATTCTCATCTTATTCACATCCCCTATTACATTCATTTAAATCCTCTAGACTTAAAATATCCAGAATGGAAAAATACGGAAATCAAAAATTTTCGAGGGGCGCTCAAATTTTTAGAAACTTATCGATGGAGCAGTTATCAAGATTATATCGGCAAAAAAAATTTTCCCTCGGTAACCCAAAGAGATTTTCTATCTAAATTCTTTGGTGGGCCGGGACAATATAAAAAAGATACCATTAATTGGATACGGGAATTTTCTTTTGAAGAGATAAAAGATTTTATTTTGGAATAGGTTTTGATAAATTAAATCTTGCGAGAAAATCTTACGAGGTCTTACGAGGTTCAACCTCGTAAGATATTTGATATTTTAATAGGGCATAGTTTAGTAGCCCCGAAATTTTTTCCACAGAAAACTCGAAATAAAAAGTACTCCAACGAGGGGAATTAATATTACGCCAGCGGTTAATACCGCTTCTAAAATTCCTCGCAAGGGAGCGTCCTTACGCAGAACCGAGTAACCCCCAGAGATTAACGCTATTGGCAATAGCGCTATAAGCAAAATTTTCAAAAATTTATGAAAATTTTCATAACTTTTGATCTCTACCGCTGATGCTTTTTCTTTGTAATATTTTTTTTGTTCGGCATAACAAATTCCGGCAATAATAAACGTTCCCACCAACCAAAGTAAGGTGGCCAAATCGGTTTGACCGCCTTGTTTTTGAAAAGCAGAGATTATTGCCAAACCGCCAAAGAACCAAAGTAGTAATACTGCTGCGGATATTTGTTTTGCTTTGTACAACATATACATCTATAAATGTAAAATATAAAAATTATTTATTTTGCCGTTAGGCAAATACCTGAATTTTGAACTTTGATTTTTAAATTTTGAATTACTTTTTCCTCATTAAAGGAAAAATAGTGGTTTCCCGCACCGGCTTATCCATCAGTATAGCAAATAATCTTTCGGAAACGCCAAAGCCGGCGGCTGGCGGCATTCCGTACTCCAGCGCCTCCAAAAAATCTTCGTCCAATCTCTGCGCCTCTCTATCCCCTTCTTCTCTCAACTTCATTTGCTCCTCAAATCGCTCGCGCTGATCAATAGGGTCATTGGCTTCGGAAAAACCTTTTCCTAATTCCGTTCCGCAAGCGACGACCTGAAGACGAGCCACTTTTGCCGGTTCTTTCTCGATTCTTTTTGCCAAGGGTTCAACGTCGGCCGGCGGATTGACAAGAAAGCAGGGCTGGATCAAATCCTTTCTTATGGTTTTAGAGAAAATTTTATCAATCAGCCGTCCCCGGCCCCAAGATTCGTGCGGTTCCAAATCTTTTTTGACGGCAAATCTGAAGAGCAGTTTGTCGTCGGCGACCCTCAAATCCAGACCGGTGCTTTTTTTGAAAATCGTATAATAATCAACGGTCGGCCACTTCTTTCCCCAATCAATTGTTTTTCCCTGCCACTTGGTTTTTAAGCTGCCGGTGGTTTTTTTAATAACAGATCGATACATCCTTTGGATCAACGTCATCAATTCCAAATAATTGCTGTAAGCCCAGTAAAATTCGAGCTGGGTGTAATCCTGAAGATGTTCGGCGTCGATTCCTTCATTCCGGAAAATCCGGCCGATCTCGAAAACTTTTTCATAGCCGGCAATCAAAAGTTTTTTCAAGGAAATTTCGAGTGAGATTCTTAAATAAAAATCCGCGCCCAAGGCATTATGATGAGTTTTGAAAGGCTCGGCGTCGGCGCCGCCGGGCGTGGCTTCCAAAACCGGTGTTTCCACTTCCAAAAAACCTTGGTCCCGCAAAAACTCCCGAAAACTTTGCCAAAAAACATTTTTTTTGACAAAAATTTCTTTGATTTCCGGATGAAGCAACGCGTCCAAATATCTTTTGCGAAGCAGGGTTTCCGTATCTTCCAGTCCGTAAAATTGAGACGGCAGAGGCTGAAGCGACTTAACGATAATCCGCAAAGAATTTAATGCAATACTTTTCTCTTTTTTGAGAGTGATGAAAGCGGTTCCCCCAGCCTCGACAAAATCGCCGATATCCAAATTTTCTTTGAAAAGAGAAAAATGCTTTTCGAAATTTTCCCGTTTTAAAACCGCCTGAATTTTGCCACTTGTATCATTAATATCGTAAAAAATAATTTTCCCCTGATCGCGGAGCCCGGTAATTCGGCCGCAGACAAAAACGGTTTTTTTCGACTTGCTTAAAATATTAAAGGATTCTAAAACGTCGCGAATCAAATGGGTTCGCCTAACGGTTTCCGGATAAGGATAAAAACCAGCCTTGGTTAAAGCTTCTAACTTCTTTTTTCGCTCGTGGATGATGTCTTCAAGCATCGCGTTCTGTGTATCGATTCCGATATACGAATGTGCTAATGATACGAATGAAAATTTATTCGTATAATTCGTATATTAGTATATTCGCATCGATACTATTCGATTTTCGTTATCTTGTACTTCACTTTTCCGCCGGGTGTGTCCACCTCGATTGTATCTCCTGTTCTTTTGCCGATAAAGGCCCTGCCCAGAGGCGATTCGTTGGAAATCAAATTAACCGCCGGATTAGCTTCTTCCGAACCAACAATCGTGTATTTCAAGGTTTTCCCGTCTTTCTTGACCTCAAGCGTGGAGCCGACGCTGACCACTTCTTTGCTTTTCTCTTTCTTAATAAGAATAGCTGTTCGAATCATCTCTTCGAGCTCGAAAATACGGCTTTCCACTTTTGCCTGGGCGTCTTTAGCGTCAATATACTCGGAATTTTCCGAAAGATCGCCGTATTCCTTGGCGCGCCGCAATCGTTCGGCGATATCAGCTCGAGCTTCCTTTTTTAATTTTTCGAGGTCGGTCTTTAATTCCTCTAATCCTTCTTTAGTTAAGTAAGACATATTCAATAAATTCAAAAATCAAAGCATTATCATTTTTCCCTTTGATGCTTCGGTATAACTCAGCATCAATCCTGAGTACATCGAATGGATTGAAATTTTAATTTTGATATTTCTTTGTCATCATCCACCATTTGATCTTAACTACTTCCAAAAGAAATTGAATGTAGGAAGAAAGTTTGACGTGAGAAAAGGGATCATTAACCCAAGTCACCGGAATTTCTTTGATTTTATAACCCATTGCCTTGGCCAATGTAAGGGCTTCAACATCGAAGGCAAAGCGATCTATTTTTGTCTGACTGAAAATTTTTTTGGCCGCTTCTTCGGTGAAAGCCTTAAAACCGCATTGCGTATCCCACATTCCGGGCAAAAGGAGCGTCTGAATCACTAAATTTCCCATGTCGCCTCCCAATCTTTTATACCATGGTTGGGGTGGAACAAGTTTCGCGCCCGGGACATCCCGCGAACCGATCACCACATCATAACTTTCTTTTCCGCTATGGGCGGATAGATAAGGCGTCATCTTAGCAAATTGATCAACGGATGTCGAGTTGTCAGCGTCAGTAAATAACCGAATCTTTCCCTTGGCTTCGAGTATCCCTTGGCGCACTACCCAGCCCTTGCCGTGATTTTGCTTGTTGTCGATTAAACGAAGATTTTTGACGAGGTGGCTGAAACGTTTAACTATTTCCGCGGTGCCGTCTTTGGAGCCGTCGTTCACCACCAAAATTTCGTAAGAAAAATCACCTGTCGAGAGGTGCTTGTCTATATCAATCAGAGTGAGCGGCAACCGCTTAGCCTCGTTATAGGCCGGGATGATAACGGATAAGTATGGTTTCATTAAGGTTTAAGTATAATACTAAAATTCTAAAAAGAGAAGTCAAATAAAAATACCCGACATGGGCATTTGGATAATTGACTTGGACTAATTCGTTAATACCAAATATCCTTCTTTGGTTATCGCCACCGTGTGCTCGAAATGAGCTGATAAACTTCCGTCTTTGGTGGCCCAGCTTTCGTCAGCCAGTTGGATGATTTCATCGCTTCCGGCAGTGAGCATCGGCTCAATGGCCAAAACCATTCCGGGTTCTAACTTAAGCCCTTTTCTTTTTTCGCCAAAATTATAAATGGTCGGCTCTTCGTGAAGTTCGCGGCCAATGCCGTGGCCAGTCAGCCCTTTTACAACTTTGAATCCGAATTTTTTGGCGGTTCTTTCAATTTCAAAACCAATGTCTCCCAAAGTTTTTCCCGCTTTACATTTTTTAAGGGCCTGCTCCAAAGCTTTAGCAGTGGCTTGAACCAAGAGACGAGCCGTGCCCGAAACCCGGCCGATTAAAATGGTGGTCGCGGCATCAGCGTAAAAACCTTTGTAGAAAACTCCAAAATCCAATTTCAAAACATCGCCGGATTCCAATTTTCTTTCGTTGGGAAAGCCGTGGACAATCACTTCGTTTAAAGAAGCGCAAATGGAAGCGCCATAAGGATTTTTAGCTCCATCCGGTTTATAATTTAAAAAAGCCGGTTCCCCACCCGCTTTTCGAATCAGGGTTTCAGCCAGTTTATCGAGAAATTTCAGACTGGCGCCGATCTTCGCTTCCATTGTAATTTGCGCCATCACCCGGCTTAAAATTTTTCCCGCTTCGGCGATTTCGGATATTTCTTCAAAAGTTTTTAGAGGAACCATTAATCACTTTTTGATACCGTTTAAAATATCCTGAAAAACTTTTTCGATCGGCTGTTCCCCGTTTATTTTAATCAATTCTTTCTTTTTTCGGTAATAATCTATCGTTGGCAGAACGTCAGTCTTAAACCAGCGCAATCGTTCTTTTATGTCGTGGAGTTCATCATCGGAACGCTTCATCAATGGACCGCCGCACTTGTCGCATTTGTTAATTTTAGCCGCGCCTTTTACATAAGGAAAGATTTTGCCGCACTTAGCGCAGATCTTCCTTTTGGTTAACCGACTTATCGATTCTTGGGGAGAAATTCGCACAAAGATGACTTTTCTTTCTTTTTTCCACGCATACCACTCCAAGGCCAGATCAAGCATTTTCGCCTCAAACACCGTTCGCGGGCTGCCGTCCAAAACAAACCCTCGAAGCTTCGGTTTCTTTTTAAACGATTCCAGCTTATCCATCCAAATCTTAAAAATGACCGGGGTAGAAGCCCTTTTCCCTTGACCTATCTCTTGCCCGATTTTTCTTCCGGTAAAATCTTTTATTTTTGCCCGCGAACGCAAAAGATCGCCGCTGCCGATATATTCCAGATTGAATTTTTTCTGGAGCATTTTCGCCTGGGTTCCCTTACCGGATCCGGGCGGCCCCATTATCTGAAAAATTTTTATCATTTGATCTTTTACTCAAACCCTTCATATTCTCTCATTATAAGCTGGGAATTTATCTGCCGGGCACTCTCCAAGGCCACGGCCACCACGATCAAAAGCGATGTGCCGCCGATGGATAACGCCTGAATGCCGGTTATAATCTGGGTAATGTTCGGCAAAATCGCTATTATTCCCAAAAAGACGGCGCCGCTTAAAGTAATCCGGTTGATGATTTTCGAGAGAAATTCCGAAGTGGAATCGCCGGGACGAATGCCCGAAATAAAGCCGCCGGCCCGCTGGAGATTTTTGGAAATTTCTTTGGGATCGAAAGTAATGGCCGTATAAAAATAGGTAAAAACGACCACCAAAATAAAATAAAGCAAGCCGTAAATATACTGATTGTTGAAAAGAAGGTTCACGGCATTATGAACCTGCAAAGCCAAGCTCGGCGAAATTAAAGTAACCATTTGAGCCAAAAATTGCGGAAATAAAAGAATGGAGATGGCAAAGATAATTGGAATGACGCCGGCCTGATTGACTTTCAAGGGCAGATAACTCGTGGCGCCTCCGTACATTTTCGTTCCGCGGACGCGTTTGGCGTAAGAGAGCGGAACACGCCTCTCGCCTTCTTGAATAAAAACCACGCCGGCCACGACCGCTACCGCCACGAGGAGAAACGTCGCCAAAAAATCCACCCGCAGGGTGCCGGCCTCGTAATCCAGAATAAACTGTTGAAGTCCGGCGGGGATGCCGCTTACAATGCCGGCGAAGATGAGAAGCGAGATTCCGTTGCCGATTTTCTGCTCGCTGATCAACTCGCCTATCCAGACTAAAATCATTGAGCCAGTGGTGATCAAAAGAACGTTTTTCAACAAGTCAAATAATCCGAGAGACTGAACCACGCCTTGAGAAATTAAAAGATTTAAAAAACCGTAGGATTGGATAACGGCCAGAGGAACCGTTAAATATCTCGAGTAGCGGTTGAATTTCGCCCGGCCAACCGAACCCTCCTCGTAGTACATTTCTTTAACGCGCGGGAAGATCATGGTCAAAAGCTGCATGATAATCGAGGCGGTGATGTACGGCGCCACCCCCAGCATAACGATTGAGAGATTGGCCAAAGCGCCGCCGGAGAAGATATTAAAAAAACCAAATAACTGGTTGGATGACAAAATTTCCCGAAATTTCAGGGCGTCAATTCCCGGAATGGGAATGACCGCCAAAACGCGGAAGGCGGCTAAAAAACCCGCCACAATCAAAATTTTGTTTCGAAGGTCTTTAATTTTAAAAAGCTGAAGCAGTTTGTTCATGTTACTCGGCCGCCGGCGGATTCAATTTTCTTTTTGGCGCCGGAGGAAATCGGCAATCCCGAAATCTCTAAAGCTCTTTTGATCTCCCCCTCTCCCAATATCTTAACTCTTTTTACGCCTTCCTTCACGATGTGAGCCTTAGTCAGTTCTTCTAAATTGACTCGGTCGCCGTTAAAACATTTCGCCAAATCGCCGATATTCACGATAACCGGTTTAGCTTTGGCTTTAAACTTAAAACCGCGAAGCTTGGGAATTCGCTGAATCATATCGCGCTCCGCCGGTCTCACGCGATGGCCGCTCCGCGACTTCTGGCCCTTTAGTCCCCGTCCGGAATAAGTGCCTCTTTTGCCGCCTCGGCCGATGCGTTTCTTAGACTTATTTTTATATTTTGATTTAAGTTGATGAAGTTGCATGTGAAATAATACGAATCTACGAATTTATACGAATCTACGAATATAGGAAACGTTATTCGTGGCATTCGTGTTATTCGTGTTGAATTCGTATTAGTCAAAGCCCTTTAATTTCTTTAGCGCTTCTATCGTGGCCATGGCATTCGTCAGTTTATTTTTTGTCCCTCCCAAACATTTACTGGTTGCGTCTCGGACGCCGGCCAAAAGCAAAACCGTTCGCGCCGCTCCGCCGGCCTTGAGTCCATGCCCCGGAGGCGCCGGCCGAATAATGACCCGGGCCGCGCTAAATTTAGCTTCTGCATCATGAGAAATAGTCCTTCCTTCTAAAGGTACGGAAATCATATTTTTTCGCCCGTTAGATCGCGCTTTATCGATCGCCTGGGCCGCGTCTAATCCCTTGGCCACGCCCACCCCCACTCTTCCTTTTTCATTGCCCAGAACCACCGTGGCTCGAAAACGAAATCTTTTGCCGCCGGCCACAACGCGAGCGACTCGGCGCAAATCCAAAGTTTTTTCCTTAAATTCCGATTTTACTCTTGATTCCATTGATTTAATAAATTATAGCTCCAGGCCGCCCTTGCGCGCTCCCTCGGCCACAGCCCTTACTCGACCGTGATACTTGTATTTTCCCCTGTCAAAAATAATTTTTTTAATCCCCTTTTCGATACCTTTTTTAGCTATGACTTCTCCCATGGCCTCTGCCAAAGAAGATTTCCGTCGATCTTTGCTTTTCGCGGTCATTTTCCGCGTAGAGGCCGCGACAATAGTTTCTCTTTTGCCATCATCTATAAGTTGGGCGTAGGTTTCACGGTTGCTTCGAAAAACAGAAAGGCGAGGTTTTTGGGAAGTGCCAAAAAATTTAGCCCTCGCGCGCTTCTTTCTCCGTAATCGAATTTGATTTAACAGTTTTTGATTCATACCAATGTGATTAAAATTTTACGAGCCCAATGCGAAGTAAAATTTTACTATCACATTGAGCATTCTGAGCGAAGCCGAAGAATTACATTATTATTATGGTAACCCTTCGATAAACTCAGGGTAAAGGTTTTGTTGCTAAATTTTGTTCGTCCTGTGGACTCCAAAATTTAGACAAAGCCCTTTATTTTGCGGCGCTGGCTACTTTCTTTCCGGCTTTTCTTCTTACGTATTCTCCGGTATAATGGATTCCTTTGCCCTTATAGGGTTCGACCGGTTTTCTCGCTTTAATTTGAGCCGCGGTTCTTCCAGCCAAGTTCTTGTCTATTCCCGAAACCTTGATGGTGTTTTTGGCTATTGATATTTTTATACCCTCCGGCGGATTAAACCTAATCGGATGCGAGTAACCGATGTTTAAAACCAGAGTCTCGCCCTCCATGGTTACGCGGTAGCCGACGCCTTCGAGTTCCAAATTTTTCTCAAAACCGCTTTTGACGCCAGTTACGGCATTTTGAGCCAAAGACCGTATCGTCCCCCAATTGGCCCGCGTCTGTTTTATGTCGTTCTCTTTATTAAAAAATATTTTTTTATCTTTCACTTCCGCTTTAATAAAAAGAGGGATGCGAAAGGTCAGGGAGCCCGCCGGCCCCCTAAATATTAAATTTTCTTTCTCAATTTTAACTTCTACCCCGTCTGGAATTGTGATTGGTCTTTTACCGATTTTAGACATTACGAAATTTTTTTACGAAACTACGAAATTTTACGAAAGTACGAAAGTATTATTAAACGATTTCGTAATTTCGTATGTTTTCGTATTTTCGTAAGTTATCGTTTACCATATCTCAAACAATACTTCTCCGCCGACTTTTGCCTTTCTCGCCTCTTTGTTAGTCATCACTCCTTGCGGAGTGGAAACGACAGACAAGCCGTGGCCGTATCTTACCGATTTTAAATCTCGATAACCGGCATAAATTTTTCTCGAGGGACGGCTTATAAATTTTACGCCGTCGATTACCGGTTGGCCGTCTTCATACTTTAATTGAATGTCCAAGAATTTTTTAGGGCCGCGTCCCTTTTTTTCAAAGCCATCGATATAGCGGTTCGCAGCCAAAATTCCCAAAATAGCCTCATCCATTTTTGAATAAGCGGCTTTAACGTTTTCCTTCTTGACTGCTTGAGCGTTTTTGATTTTAGTTAGAAGATTGATGTAAGACATCGCTTCGCTCGTGTATCGATACCAATATACGAATGTACGAATTATACGAATTCGTATCATTAGTATAATTCGTATATTCGCATCGATACATTTACCAGCTCGCTTTTCTCACTCCCGGTATCTCTCCCCGGGAGGCCATTTCCCGAAAGCAAATTCGACATAATCCGAAATCTCTTAAAAATCCGCTTTTCCTACCGCATTTAAAACATCGAAACACCAAACGAGAACTGAATTTTGCTTTCTTTTTTGCCCGAGCGATTATTGATTGTTTAGCCATACGAATTTTTTTACGAAACTACGAAATTGTACGAAAGTACGAAAGTTTTTATTTTTCGTAATTTCGTATGTTTTCGTATTTTCGTATGCTTATTTCTTCAGCGGTATTCCCAGCGTTCTGTATAATGTTATCGCCTCGTCGCGATTCTTGGCCTCACTTACAATACTGACTTCCAGGCCAAAGTCAACTTTCGCTTCTTCAGGATTAACTTCGGGGAACACCAAATAATCCTTAAAGCCGATATTCAAATTACCATCTTCATCAATGCTTTTAAGCTCGATTCCCCTAAAATCTCTCAATCTGGGTATGGTCATTTTGATTAATCTTTGAAGAAAATCCATCATGCGCCCTCTTCTTAGAGAAACCTTAAGGCCGACGATCTGCCCCGCCCTGATTTTGAAACCAGCAATGGATTTCTTGGCTAGGGTTCGGGCCGGATGCTGCCCGGTAATTAAACTCAATTGCTTCATTATTTCAGGCAGTATTTTTTCTTCAAAATGCGGCTGTTGGCTCAATCGTCCCACGCCAACATTCACAACGATTTTCTCGATGCCGGGCAAAGCCATTTCACTTTGGCCCCTGAAAGCTTCTTTGATTTTTTTCGTGAATTCGCTGTTCATATTTACTTAATTAATGAGCGCTCCGCATTTTTTACAATATCTTATTTTTTTTTGCTCATCCTGCCTGTAACCGACGCGCGTTCCCTCGTGACACGAAGAACAAAGAAGCATTGCGTTCGCAACGTGAAGGGGACGCGGCACGAGGGCCACTTGCCCTTTTTCTCCTTGAGTCTTAGGTCGAATATGCTTCTTATACAGATTTATCCCCTCTACCACAATCTTCATCTTTTTCGGAAAAACATTAATAACCTTACCGCTTTTACCCCGGTCTTTGCCTTTCGTTATTTTAACTGTGTCGGATTTATGGATCTTCATAAAAAAATGCTTACAGACTACAGTCTACAGACTACCGCTTCAAAATCTTTCCGCCTTTAAGCTGTAGCCTGTAGTCCGTGAGCCGTAGTCTTCCTTAAACTACGTCTTCCGCCATCATTACCACTTTTTCAAAACCTTTTTCCTTTAATTCTCTGGGAATCGGTCCGAAAATTCTGGTCGCGATAGCTTCTTTTTTGGCGTTTACAATTACCGCGGCGTTTTCGTCAAATCGAACATACGAACCATCGCTCCTTTTTTGAGATTCTTTTGTTCGGACAATAACGGCTCTGACAATATCTTTTTTCTTCACGCCCTTACGCGGTTCCGCCTCTTGAACAGAAGCAACAATTAAATCTCCTATCCGGGCGTATCTCCGGCGAGTTGCACCCAAAACGCGAAAACAACGAATGGTTTTTGCGCCTGAATTATCCGCGACTTTTAATATGGAACGTTCTTGTATCAAGTTTTTAACTTACAACCTACAACCAACAACTTATAACTTTGAGTTGTCGGTTGTTAGTTGTTGGTTATTAGTTGAATTATGTGCCATCTCTTCTCTCTCGACAGCGGCCTCGTTTCTTCGATTAAAACTTTGTCCCCCGTCTTATATTCGTTTTTCTCGTCGTGAGCCTTAAAACGACTCGTTATTTTATAATATTTCTTATAACGAGGATG
>JACPIO010000019.1 GCA_016188075.1 Candidatus Wolfebacteria bacterium
TGATACCGGTAAAATAGCTTCCGTTGGAGGTCTGTACTCTCACGCCAGCATAACCAGTACCTGTATTTTGAATAAATAATCCATTGGAAGTATTACTATATAAATGCAATTGAGCAAGAGGTGTCGAGGTTCCGATCCCCATATTGCCGCCGGAGTAATACAAGGCGCCGCCGCCGATCGGCGGATTGCCTGTCGGATTAGTCCAGGCCATTACCATTACCGCGACAGTCAAACCCGCAACAATGGAACTAAAGACGATAAAAAGAAAACTGGGTTTTGATTTGTAATTCATGGGTTAATTTTAATGCTTCATGTTTTATGATTCAAGCTTCGTGTTTTAAGTCTTCCTTTCCATTGGCGGGGTATAACGTTTCAATAAAAGCGAATTGGTGACAACCGAAACCGAACTAAAAGCCATGGCAAAACCGGCGATCTCTGGCCTTAAGGTAAAACCCGATGGCAGATAGCGGAAGATTGGATGAATAAAGGTGTAGCTCGGATAAATCGCGCCGCCGGCAATGGGAATGGCGAGCACGTTATATATAAAAGCCCAGAACAAATTTTGCCAAACCTTTCTGATGGTTTTGCCGGAAAGCTGAATGGCGGTGACCACGTCGCGAAGATCGTCTTTGACTAAAATTATTTCTCCGGTTTGAATAGCCACGTCCGTGCCAGAGCCAACGGCGATTCCGACATTGGCTTGGGCCAAAGCCGGCGAGTCGTTGATGCCGTCGCCCACCATTGCCACGGTTTTACCTTCGGCCTGCAGCTGTTTTATAACCTCGGCTTTTTTCTGAGGAAGAACTTGAGCCATGGCGCGGTTAATGCCCAACTCTCGGGCAATGGCAGCAGCGGTTTGAGGATTGTCGCCGGTAATCATTATAATTTCCTTGCCCATTTTTTGAAGCGCTTGAATAGCCTCTTTGGCAAAAGGCTTTAAGGTGTCAGCCAGAGCAATAATGGCGATAATTTTTTTCTCCGCCGCCGCGTAGACAACGGTTTTTGCTTGGTCCTGAAGTCGGGAAACATGGGCGGCATATTCGGAAGTGTTAATTCCCAGTGATTCTATAAAGAGTGTATTCCCTACCATTACTTCTTTATTGGAAACTAATCCTTTAACGCCTAAGCCAGCCACAGCTTCGAAATTTTTAACTTCCTCTAAAGAGCCCAAAATACTTTTTCCTTTTTCAGCAATGGCTTTGGCTAGCGGATGTTCGGACCCGACCTCAACCGAGGCTGCCAAATGCAAAGCCTCTTCCATCTTTATCCCTGACGCTGGGATGAAGTCTGTCACTACGGGTTTACCGATGGTTAAAGTGCCGGTTTTATCAAAAGCAATGGTTTTAATTTTGTAAGCTTTCTCCAGCGCCTCGCCGCCTTTCAAAATTATTCCGAATTTGGCGGCCCGGCCGATACCGACGATTAAAGCCGTGGGCGTGGCCAGTCCCATGGCGCAAGGACAAGAGATAACAAGCAGAGCGATCATCCGCAGCAGTCCGGCTCGAAAAGGAAAAGCAAAAACAAAATACCATACTGCAAAAGTAATAATGGAAAGAATGACAACAGCCGGCACAAAGTATTCGGAGATTTTGTCAACAAGATTTTGAATCGGCGCTCGCGAGGCCTGGGCTTCTTCGACCATCTGGATAATTTGGTAAAGCAGAGTTTCTTTCCCAACCTTCACGGCTTTAACTTTAATCAATCCTTCTTGATTGATGGTGGCGCCGATTACCTCGTCACTCACGGTTTTGGAGATCGGGAAAGATTCGCCGGTGACCACTTTTTCGTCGATGTGGCTTTTACCTTCGATGATTACTCCGTCCGTCGGTATTTTTTCGCCGGGCCGGATAATAAGAATTTCGCCCACCTGAATTTGGTCAATGGCTAAAGTGATTTCCTTACCGTCTCTTAAAATATGCGCCTCCTTGGCCTCAAGCTTTAAAAGTTCTTTAATGGCTGCTGATGCCCGGCCCTTGGCGACCATTTCGAAATACCGGCCTAAAAGAATAAAGGATAAAAGAGCGGCAGAAGATTCCCAGAACGGATGATCAATGTTGAAAAATAGAAAACCAATCATGCTGTAAAAGTAGGCGGCGGAAGTGCCCAGAACCACGAGGACGTCCATATTAGCCGAGCCAACCCGCACCGCTGTAAAAGCGTTTCGATAAAAAGGCCAAGCAATCACAAATTGGATGGGCGTCGAGAGAATCCAGTAGAGATAATTCCGGTCAATCCCGAAGGTTACTTCCGTGTGCTGAACGTTAAACATGTGCAGCGCCATATAGTAGATGATAATCGGTGAAGCCAAAATAAAGCTCGCGACGACGCGGCGCCGGGCTTCGTCAATTCGCCGCGCTTCTTTTTTCTCCTCGTCCTCGATTTTGTAGCCCAACTCATCCGGCCGGATTAAATCATAACCAAGTTTATTTATAAGTTTGTCAATTTTAGGGAGCGTGATTTTCGTTTCGTCAAACTCCACCGCGGTTTTCTCGGCGCCGTAATTGGTTTTGATGGAAATCACCCCGGGCTCGCGGCCGATTAGTTTGTCAATCAAGGTGGAGCACGAGGCGCAATGCATTCCTTTAACTTTTAAAACAATTTTAGTCATAAAGTATCGATGCGAATATACTAATTTACTAATGATACGGATAGTGTATTAGTATAATTAGTACCATTCGTATATTGGCATCGATATTACCTTGTTTCAGAAATAATGCTTCTTACGTGTAATTTTCCGACCATGTCAAAGTGGCTTCGTTTGTGGCCATCCACTTCTCCTTCGCCGCACGGCACCGAGCAGTAAAAAGGAAATTCGCCTTCTTGGGTGGCGGTAAATTCAACCTTAATCGTGCTATTGGCCGGCATCCGTTGCGAGATACCAAAAGCATCAAGGGCTATGCCATGGTCGTAGTCATCTTCGTTCACTATTGTCGCTAACACCTTGTCTCCTCGATTAACGTCGATAATTTCCGGTTCAAAACGCCACTCATCCTTTTTGGCGATAATGGTGATTTCCCGCGTTTTTCCGGTTACGACCGGTTGAGATTTCTGCGGCAGTAAAAATAAACGATAAACAATGCCAACGGCTATAATGAGAATTCCTAAAGCGAGAAGTATAAAATATTTATTCATATCATTCCGATCGTCTGACGTAACGCCCCGTGAGCCAGCTTAAGATTGCGAGTAAAATCAATGAACTAATTATATAATAAACTTTTGGTTGAATGACGGCCGGTAGCTCATCCTCGACCTTAACCCAGAAACCGGCAGATATGGCTTGATCTTTGATTAAGCCCGCGCCTTTGGGCCGGAACTGGGCAAATACTTTATAAAGACCGGCTTTCGGAAAAACAACATGGAAATTAATATTTTCATCTTCTTCGTGCGTCTCGCCCGTCGTTTCTTCAACGTGAGCCAAAAGTTTTTTGGCAAAATCATTAGAGCTCATATGACCATCTCCCTCGGGATGAGTATGAATAAACGCTTTGAGATCCTCGCTCACAACGGCAAGATGCATTTGGACTGCCAAATAATCTTCGAGCTCAACTTCGTTGCCGGCCAAGGTGTGAACGTCAAAGGCAAGCGCGTGCTCGTGCTCAACTTCGTTGCCGGCCAAGGTGTGAACGTCAAAGGCAAGCGCGTGCTCGTGCCCCTTGGCTATCGGTTCGTCGAGTTTTAAGGCAACTTGGTACTTATCGACAATAACGTTTTTCTCAAAAGAAATCTGTTTCTGAAATGTCTCGCCGGTACCGGCAACGTAAATTTTGGGATGACTAAAGATATAGCTTATGTTATCTTTTTTGATTTCTGACCATATTTTATAAAATCCCGGCTCCGGAAAAACGTAATTGGCGTTTAGAAATCCGGGAGAACTTATTGGTTCCGGGTGAATATGGAAAAATTCATTAAGATCGTCGCGGATTCCGACAACGTGCATGAATTTAGAATGGTCGATGCTGATATTGGTAACGGGAATCGGAATATTGCCCGGTTTTTGATTAATAAAAAAATCAAAACGAGCCGGGACTCCGGTCTGAAGCGGGGCAGGCGAAATATTCAAATTAACGGCTAATCCCTCGCGACGAGCCGCCTCTTCGTAGGTAGATATGGTCTCGCCATCTCCGTGCGCTCCTTCCATTGCTCCTATCGCGCCATCCTCGTGCATTCCTCCTTCTTCTTTGATCTCGTCAGTTAAGGCTTCGTACTTGAAGCGGAGCGGCAGAAAGTACACAAAAGTCACAATAAGAAAAAGTGAAAACGAAACAATAAACCAAAATTGCCACTTTGATCCCGAGTCTATATTTTTTATAGGTTCCTCATTATTTTTCATTTTTTCATTTTTAATTTCTTGAAATAATACCACCACATCGGAACGATCCAGAGCGTCACTAATACCCAGTTGCCCCAAGCGAGAGGCAGGCCAAATAGACCTGTCCCAACTTCCAGACCATGGCGGTGGATATTCACGGAGCCGATTTTTTTACCCAGAATGGTTAAGATTCTTTCTTCTTGCGTAAGACTTTCAAGAAGGGTATGTTCTCCGGAATTAACCCACCAGGCATGACTAAAAAGCCCCAAGACTAAAATGAAGGCTGCCACAAAAACCATTGCCCAGCCGCTCGCGCGTTCGATTTTTTCCCGCCGCGACACGAGCCACGTAAGAGCGTTAACGCCGATAATTCCCAAAAGCGCGAGAAGGAGGAGCGGGGTGATGCGGCCAAGAGCATGCGTTAAAAATAAAATCCAGCCGTAAAAGATATCTCCGGAAGCCGCTATTCTCGTTAAAAGCACCGGCGTTGCCGGATGCGGACAACCCACGCCGATATTGCCCAAAAACAATCCCAAAAGCAGAGCTTTAAGGTAGTCGCTCTGCTTTTGGATAAAAGCCGGAGCCGCGCCGGTATAGCTCGGCATTCGGAAGTTCACAAGACCAATTTCTCCCAAAGCAAAAACATAAGCGAAAATTCCGGCAATAAAATAAAGCCAGTTTTTAACGGTCTCCAAGGGAGCGCCCAAAGTGCCGATGGCCACGTCGCCCAAAATAGCGGCCAAGACGCCGTAAAGACTTAACATCAGAGCCACGCCTAACCCAAAGGCCAGTGCAATGCCCAAGCCTTTGGCCTTGCCTTTGCCCATAGACAAGGGCACGATCACAAAAGCCAAGGGGAATGTGCAGGGCAAAACAATCATTGAGAGTCCGGCGGCAAAACCGAATAAATACCAGCCGGCGCCCACCGGGTTTTCCGGACCCAAAAAGAAAAGCCAGGCGAGTCCCAGAACCGTCAGCGTCAATAATCCGAAAATTAGGATGGTGAAAAAAGTTTTAGACTTAGCCGGTTCCATTTTCTTTTTGTAATAGGACAAGAAGGGCGAGACTCGCTCCCAAAAGACCGATATCTCGAAACGTAATCAAAAAATTCGCTTCGCTAAAAGGGGTAAAAGCTAAAACGAGAATCGCGGCCATCTCGAGGCTGCTAAAGAGCGCTCCTATTTTCACGATGGATCGAGGGAGAAACCAGCCAAGAAAAATAACAGCAATTAAAATTTCTGCGACTCCCTGGAATTTAAGATAAGTGTTTAGGGCGACAACTGATTCAATTATTTGTTTCAACCAAAACGGCAAGGCCCACCACCAAGCCGTGGGGTGCCGAATTAAATCAAAACCCGAATAAAGATACATTAATCCGAGACCCAAGCGGAGTATTGCCTCGGGATTTATTCTTTGCCGCGCGTTCATCTTTTTAAATAGACAATTCTTTTAATTTTTCAATGAATTTTTCTTTGTTGAATCCGCCGGTTGCCCAGAGCTCGTTGTTTAAAATAATTCCCGGCGAAGCGAAAATCATATATTTTTGAATCAGTGCTTGGCCTTCGGGAGTCGTCATCTCGATTTTTTGATATTGGACATTAGGCCAGTCTTTTTCGATGGACTGCCAAAAGACGTCAAACATTTTACAGATTTGACAGCCCGGCGCCCAAAGCTCCGTGAGTTCCACTTTTTTCATCGGTTCTATTATAGTATAGCATTTTTTGCGTTGCGTAAATAAGTGGAAAGTATATAATAGCGATTCAATGAAGAGACGACTCAAGGTATTCGTAGCGATGAGCGGGGGCGTTGATAGCTCTGTGGCGGCGTTTTTATTAAAAAAACAAGGCTACGACGTCGTAGGTATTTTTATGCGTTGTTATAATCTCGATGGTTGCGCCGAGCGTGATGCCGAAGACGCCCGTCGCGTCGCGGAAAAATTGAAAATTCCCTTTTACGTCTGGGATTTTGAAGAAGAGTATAAAGAGAAAGTGGTGGATTATATGGTTCAGGGTTATAAAAAGGGCATTACTCCTAATCCGGATGTGATGTGCAATAAGGAAATCAAATTTGGGTTATTTTTGAAAAGAGCGCTATTATTAGGCGCCGATTATATTTCTACCGGTCATTATGTGCGGCGCGTAATTAGTAAATCGCAATTAGTAATTGGAAAAGAAAATCCCAAATTACCAATTACCAGTTACCAATTACTGATCGCTCGCGATCAAAATAAAGACCAATCTTATTTTCTCTGGACGCTGACGCAAGAGCAATTGAAGCATTGCCTATTTCCCATCGGCGATTATTTAAAAAGTGAAGTGCGGGAAATCGCCCGAAAAGCCGGCCTCCCGACCGCCGATAAAAAAGATTCACAAGGGATTTGTTTTTTAGGCAAGGTGACGCTCGGTAAATTTTTGAAAAACTATATTCCGGAAAAACCCGGAGCAGTGCTTACGACGGCCGGAACTAAAATCGGCGAACATCAAGGCGCGCACTTTTATACGATCGGGCAGCGCCATCTGGGAATTAAGAATTATGAATTAGGAATTAAGGGTCGACATGAAATTAAGCCGCATTATGTGGCGGAGAAGAATGTAGAAAGCAATACTCTAATTGTGGTTGAGGGTGATGGTAATCCCGCGCTCTATAAGAATGAAATTTACTTGTGCGATGTAAATTTCATTAACCAACAACTAACAACTAACAACCCACAACAAGTTTGGGCAAGGGTAAGGTATAGGCAACCGTTAGTGTCTGCCCAGTTAATTCGTAGTTGTAAGTCATCGGTCGTAAGTTGTAAGTTAAAATTTGATCATCCGATCAAATTTATTGCTCCTGGCCAATCCGCGGTGTTGTACTCGAAAGGCGGCGAACTTTTAGGCGGCGGGGTGATAACAAATGTTATAATCATAATGGCTAATCACTAATATGTTGTATACCCGTAAGGGCGACAAAGGAGACACTTATGCTTTCGGTTGTAATCAGCGTTTTATGAAAAGCTCGGCTTTGGCCGAGGCCTTAGGCGCGGTGGACGAGATTAACTCCCTGCTCGGTTTTGTAAAAGTCAAAGCCGAAGATTTAAGATTTTCCGCCGAAGGCGGATCCGCCTCTGGCGGAAAGATTTTGGATTTAAGAATGGTTCAAATTGTCGGCCAAATCCAGCAGGATTTGTTTATTGTTCAAGCGAATTTGGCCGGCGCCGAAAAATATATCACTCAAGAAAAAATTGACGCGGCGGAAAAAATTATTGATGAGATAGAAAAACAAATGCCAGCGATTAAAACTTTTTTCATAAGCGGCGGCACCGAGCTCGCGGCGCTTTTTGATTACGCGAGGGCTATTGCCCGGCGAGCCGAACGCCGCGTCGTCGGATTATCCGAAGAAAGAAAAACGATAATTGAATCAAATAAAGAAAGCCAGTCCGGCGCCGAACCAGCCAAAGAAATCGACCCTTTGATTCTAAAATACCTGAATCGCCTTTCCTCGCTTCTCTACGCCTTGGCGCGATACGTGAATTTCAAAGCCGGCGTCGCCGAAAAACCGCCAACCTATATTTAATAGATGAGAATTTACGATATTGTTTTTTACGGCGCCGGATTTTTCCTTGTCGGTGTTTTCTTTCGGAGTCTTCGGTTGAATTTTTTAACGATTATTTTTATCGCCGCCCTCTTCGCGGTTTTTTTAATCCTCCTCGTTTATCTTAAAAAGAGCGGTAGCTTTAAAGCTACCGCTCCGGATAATTTTTTCTGGCTCGCTGGTTTAGCGTCTTTAATCGTTTTCGGAGGAGCGTATTTCGCCTGGTATGAATGGCGTCAGATTAAAAATGTAAATATGGTTTTTGACGCGCCAATAAATTTTTCCGGCATCGTTGCGGGCGACCCCGAAAGAGGCAACGCGCAACGCTTAATCATTAAGGTCCAGCCGCCCTATTCCGGCAGGCTTTTTATAAATATGAAGCCGCACCCCGTCTTTCAATACGGCGATTTAATAAATTTTAAGGGAGTTATTAAAAAACCGGAACCAGCGAGCTATGCTCGCTATTTGGTCAAGGATCGAATTTTCGGCGCGGTAAATTTCCCCGAAGCCGAGTTAATCTCCGGGGACAACGGTTGGCTGATTAAGGCAGTGCTTTTGAAATTCAAAGAAGAAATGATTTCTAATTTTCAAAAAATTTTACCCCCGGAAAAAGCGGCTTTCTTGGGCGGCATCACGTTGGGCGAGCGCGCGGAATTTTCCAAAGAATTCAAGGAGGCGATGTCCGCAAGCGGCACCACTCATCTTGTCGCCCTTTCCGGGTATAACATCGCCATACTGTCCGTTGCTGTTTTTAATATCTTCAATTTTCTTTTTTCCAGGCGGTTAAGATTTTATTTGACGACCGTTTTGATAGTTTCTTTTGTCGCCATGACCGGCGCCGAAGCCTCGGTGGTGAGAGCCGCGATAATGGGGTTTATTCTGATGCTGGCGAGTCGGGTTAATCGCCTCTATAGTTTGAGAAATGCCATCGTCGTAGCGGCATTTTTGATGATAATTCTTAACCCCCTGATTCTAATGTTTGACATCGGCTTTCAACTGTCATTTCTGGCGCTCTTGGGAATTGTTTGCCTCGGACCAGCCATCCGTAAATTCTTCCGGCTTCGGGAAGAAGAAGGATTTTTGGGATGGCGCGAAAACTTTTTAGCCGCCACCTCGGCCCAGTTGGCGGTGGCCCCGTTTTTAATAATCAATTTCGGTCAATTCTCGCCCCTTTCCTTATTAGCCAATGTATTAATTCTTGAGGCGATTCCGCCGACCATGTTTTTGGGTTTCCTTGTCGGTTTTTTGGGTTTTCTTTCCTACTATTTTTCGCTTATCGTCGGCTGGCTCGTTGGCTTATTTCTTGCGTATGAACTTTTTATTATCAACTTATTCGGCGCAACCCGCGTTTTAGAAATTCATTCCGCGGGTTTGATTTCCGTTGTTGGTTATTATATTTTCCTTATCGGCTTTGTCCTGTATAATAAAAACACCGGTAGTTTTAAAGCTACCGAGGTTTAAGACCCTATTCTTTAAAACAGATGGTTAATTTCAGCAAGAAATACTTAGACGAAAATTTAAGGCGAGATAGCTGGAAAGATTTGGCGAGTCGCCTAGGGAACAAGTTATCCCACAGAGAATTGAGGGATTTGCTTTACGGGTTTTTATCGCCCGGCGAACAGATTGTTTTTGAGAAACGCGTGTTGATTCTTTATCTTTTGGGTCGGGGCTGGACCTATGGACAAATCGCAGAGGCTCTCGATGTTTCCCGCTCCGCCATTAGTTTTGTTAAAAATGGTTTCAAGCGCCGGAGAAAAGGGAAAAAGAATTATCAAAGTCGTGTCAGCTCGGTTAGGTTTAAATACAGAGAGAAGAGAGAGAAGGGTTGGAGTTTAATGCCCCCTATTACGGGTAGGGGCCGCTGGCGGATTTGATCAACGGTCGCTGGTAGCTTTAAAGCTACCGAAAGCAAAGATTTTTATAAAGAGGTTGCCTAAAAATGCGGCAGAGGGGATTAGTCATTCTAACCATCGTCATTTTTATTGTTTTTGATGTTTTTGTCTGGCAGCAGATTTTATTTTCGGGGCTCAATAAAAATACCGAGCTTTATTTTCTGGATGTCGGGCAAGGGGATTCGCAGTTGGTGATTTTGCCGGGCGGAGTAAAAATTTTGATTGACGGCGGGCCGGACAAAAAGGTTTTAAGCGAACTCGCTTCGATATTGCGCCCTACGGATCGCTATATTGATTTAGTCGTAATGTCCCATCCCCAAACCGACCACTTCACCGGATTAATCGATGTCATAAAAAGATACAAAGTCGGCGTGTTTATTTCGAGCGGTAATCCGGGCCCGGCCAAAAGTTACGCCTCGTTAGAAAAGGCTATCAAGGACAATAATGTTCCAAGAGTAGTTTTGGGTGAGGGTGACAAAATTGGCTACGAAGAAAATAATTTTGATGTTGTCGCGCCTTCTAAAGTTTTGCTTTTGAGTAGCGAGCCCAATGATTGGTCACTAACGATGAATCTTGAGAGTCAGGGGATCAAAGCGCTTTTTACCGGTGATATTGACGCGAAAGAAGAGGCAAGTTTGGTTCAAAAATACGATTTGGATATTGATGTTTTAAAGGTGGCGCACCACGGCTCGAAATTTTCTTCTTCGCTCGCGTTTTTGAGAGCCGCCACTCCGCAAATTGCTTTTATCGAGGTCGGTAGAAATACGTACGGCCACCCGACGAAAGATGCCCTCGAAAGATTAGCCGCAGTCGGAGCCCAAATCTTCCGCGCCGACCAAAACGGCACGGTAAAAATAGAAGTCGCTGATTCGAAAATTAAAGTGTTTACGAAAAAGTAGAGAGTAAATATTACTTAATCAGAAATTTTATAATCCGATTCGTTTCCTTCGGGCCAGAAACTTGGAGGCATTCTATTCCGGTTTTTTTCGCGGCGTAGTCATTGCCTCCGGGATACAAAGCGTCACCCACAAAAAGCATTTTTTTAATCGGCATTTTTAATGTTTTTGAAATTTGCCGGACGCCGTACGCCTTATCAATTCCTTTTTTCGTGACATCAATTGAGGTGTGTCCGCCGCTTCGTATTTCGAATTCGGGAAGATATTTCCGAAGTATTCGCATTAACTTGAAACGCATCTCGTGTCTCCTGTCCCACTCCTCTTTCCGCGCGAGCGGCGCCTGCTGGCCAAGAGCTGAAAAAGTTATTTCCGTTCCGCGATCTTCCAAGACCGGCCCATATGTTTTGGGATGCGCGAGATGCGGGACATGCGGAACGTACCGGATGTCGCGGAGCGCTTGCCTAAATGCTTCGCGGATTTTTTGTTTCGCATAAAGAGAAAGCTCTTTTTTATACACCTCTTGCCATCCTTTATTGTAGCGATAAAAAGAAGCGGCATTGGCGGGAAAAAGGAATAGATTGGCAAGAAGAGGTTTGGGTATTTTTAGTTTTGCCAAGAGTTGCTTCTTGAATTGTCCATATTTGCCGCCGCCTATGACAGCGACAAATTTTTTTTGAAGAAGTTTATAGAGAAGAGCGGCGGTTTGACGGCCCGTTGCCATCTTGCTTTTGGTTAGGGTCCCGTCCAGATCAAAGACAATGAGCTGTTTGCTTTTAAAATTTTTATCGAATTTAACGCGCGCCATTGTTTGAATTTTACTCCAGTTTAAGGTTTAATTAAAGCGAAGAAATTAGTCAATGGCCAGAAAGAAAAATAAAAATAATAAAATTAAGGAATCGCAGCCGGAACGCGAAACGAATGAGTTTGTCGAGCCGCGGCTGTATCACGAAACTAAAAAAAGCATCGGGGCGCTCGTCTTTTTCGCCGGAGCGGTTCTTTTGGCTCTGGCTCGTTTCGGCAGCGCCGGCCCTTTAGGCGGATTTTTTTACGAATGGCTCATTTACTTTTTCGGTCTCGGTTACTATCTCTTGCCGATTGTTTTTTTAATTTTGGCCGGACTGCTTTTGACTTCTCGTCGGCAAAAAATTTATCAGATTACTTTTTGGGGAGCCCTGCTTTTCGTCCTTTCGTCTCTGGGGTTAATCGACGTCCTTTTGCCGGAGAAGGGCGGATTGGTCGGCGTTACGGTCGGGCTCGTAGAGTCGCCGCTTGGCTATGTTGCCTCGCTTCTGGTTTTGGGCGTTTTAATGGCGATCTCACTTCTCGTTACTTTCAATTTGCCGATTAAACTTCATTGGCTCGATAGATTTGCCGAAGAGAAGGAAGAAATTGAGGAGACCATCGAAGAGGTCGTGGCCCAAGCGGAAATTGAAGAAAATGTAAGGGATGCCGCCGAATCTATCTCCGCCGAGGCGGCCGCCGTGGTCGAATCTTCGAAGAAAGAAGAAAAACCAAAAGCCGCGAGTGCCAGGGTTAAATTAAGTTTTAAAAATTACGTTGCCCCGCCGCTTGATCTTTTAAAATCTTCGGTGGAAAAACCCGGCGCCGGCGATCTGCGGGCTAATGCCAATATCATCAAAAGAACCCTCGAAAGTTTCGGGATACCGGTTGAAATGTCGGAAATCAATATCGGCCCCAAGTTCACCCGTTATACCTTGAAACCGGCCGAGGGCGTGAAGCTCTCGCGGATTATGGCTTTGAATCAGGATCTGTCTTTGGCTTTGGCCGCTCACCCCATTCGCATTGAGGCGCCGATTCCGGGAAAGTCCTTGGTTGGTATTGAGGTGCCGAATAAGGCGAGCGCCATCGTGCGCTTGGGAAGCTTAATCGCTTATCCGGAGTTTAACGCCTCGGGCCCTTTGGGTTTTGTTTTGGGTCGCGATGTCTCCGGCGAGCCGATTTTTGTGGACATCGATAAAATGCCGCATCTTTTAATTGCCGGAGCCAGCGGTTCGGGCAAGTCCATTGCCATTCATTCGCTTTTAACCTCTTTGATCTACAAGAATTCGCCCGACACTCTGCGTTTGATTATGATCGATCCCAAAAGAGTCGAGCTTACGATTTATGAAGGAATCCCGCACTTAATTTCTCCGGTCGTTGTTCAGTCGAAAAAAGCGCTCGGGGTTTTGCGATGGTTGATTGAGGAAATGGATCGTCGCTACGAACTTTTGATGAAGGCGGGTTCGCGCGATATCCAAAGTTATAATAAAAAAAAGAACAACAGCGAGTCTCTTTCCTATATATTAATAGTAATTGACGAGTTGGCGGATTTGATGGCGACTTACGGTCGGGAAGTCGAGGGTTCGGTTGTTCGTTTGGCGCAGATGGCCCGGGCAACCGGCATTCATCTCGTGGTTTCGACCCAGAGGCCGTCGGTTGAAGTCTTAACCGGTTTGATTAAGGCCAATATCACTTCAAGAATCGCGCTTCAGCTTCCGAGTCAGGTTGATTCGAGAACGGTTCTGGACGCTTCCGGCGCGGAAAAACTTTTGGGCGGCGGCGACATGCTTTTTATTTCTTCGGAAATATCCAAGCCGAAACGAATTCAGGGAGCCTATATCTCCGAAGAAGAAGTGCATCGGGTCGCTGATTTCATTAGGGAGAATAACGCGGGTCTTGCCGGAGAAGAAGGCGATGCGTTCGGGAACGGAGAGCCGTCTCTCTCTGACCAGCCGCAGATTTCCGACGATGTTCTGGATGAATATTTAAAAGACGAAGATGACGACGAACTTTTGGAAGAGGCCATTGAGGTGGTGCGGCAAGCCCAAAAAGCCTCGGCCTCGCTTCTCCAGCGCCGGCTTAAGGTGGGTTATGCCCGAGCCGCCCGACTTCTTGATATAATGGAAGAAAAGGGTATTGTGGGTCCTGGAGAAGGCGCGAAGCCCAGAGAAGTCTACCTAGAGAAAATCCCTAATTCCTAATTACCAGTTACCAATTACTAATTACTCGACCATGTCCGACATTCAACAAAAAACACTGCGGGAAATTTTAACCGAAACAATTGATCTTCGGGGCTTGACCATTGAAAGGCTGGCCGAACTCACCAATATTCCGGAAAGATATTTGACAGCGCTCCGGGACGGCGATTTAAAGCGTTTGCCGCCCGGACCATATGTGCGCGGTTACTTAATGAAGATCGCGGAAATTTTAGAAATTGACGGCCGCATTCTCTGGGATGTGTATAAAAAACAGCATCCCTTGCGCACCTCCGGAATCGAAGACAGGTTGCCTCGCAATCGTTTCGCGCTCAAACGTTTCAAAAAAAAGGCTGTGGTGTGGGCAATTATTATCGGTCTTATCGTGATATACTTAATTTGGCAAGGCAAGGATTTTTTCGGCACCCCTTCAATTGAAATTGTGAATCCGGTCTCTGACAACGCCGTGGTCAACTCCGCTTCCATCAGATTGACTGGCGAGGTTAACCCGAAAGATAAGTTAATGGTGAACAACGAGGAGGTTTTGGTCGAGGCGAGCGGTCGCTTCGAGAAAGAATTTCCGCTCCAGCCCGGAGTGAACACCGCCGAATTCAAAGTCAAAAGATTTTTAGGAAAAGAAACGAAAGTAGTAAGACAGATAATATATCAACCCCAGTAATTGAAATCCGAAATTCTAAATCCGAAATACGAAACAAATTCAAATAACCAAAATCAAAAATCGTAAAACGTTTTGAATTTAGAAAATTAGAATTTTGATATTGTTTCGAATTTAGTGCTTCGCGCTTCGGATTTAAAAATATTATGACTACAAAAAAAGATAAAGACGAAGAAAAAGACGGTGGATTAGATTCTCTCCTTTCTTCTCTACAGGATAAATTCGGCGAAGGGGCGGTGATGAAGTTGGGCGATGTGAAAAAAGTTGACATGGCAGTGGTTTCCACCGGCTCATTTTCCTTGGATCAGGCTTTGGGTGTTGGTGGATTTCCGAAAGGCAGAATTGTTGAAATTTTCGGTCCGGAGTCGAGCGGCAAAAGCACTTTGGCTTTGCATGCCTTGGCCGAAGTCCAGAAAAAAGCCGGTAAGGCCGCTTATATTGACGCGGAGCACGCCTTAGACCCGGAATACGCTCAAAAATTAGGAGTGAAATTGAATGACCTCATAATTTCCCAGCCGGATTCCGGGGAAGACGCTTTAAATATCTTGGAAAGTTTGGTTCGGTCGCAAATGATTGACATCGTGGTTGTTGATTCGGTCGCGGCTTTGACTCCCAAGGCCGAAATTGAAGGCGAGATGGGCGCCCAGTTTATCGGACTTCAGGCGCGGATGATGAGTCAATGCCTTCGGAAAATTACGGCCATCGCCGATCGCGCCAACACTTTAATAATTTTTATAAATCAGCTTCGGGATAAAATCGGAATGATGGGTTACGGCGATCCGACGACTACTCCGGGCGGCCGGGCCTTAAAATTTTACGCGTCAGTGAGAATTGATTTAAGACGCATTGCCCAGATAAAA
>JACPIO010000020.1 GCA_016188075.1 Candidatus Wolfebacteria bacterium
GATTTGTTTCCGATGTAAAATCGGAACTACAAATCGCAATCCCGCTTATGGCGGAAAGGTTCAGGAGTGGTTTAACTGGCGGTCCTGGAAAGACCGTGTACCGCAAGGTACCGTGGGTTCGAATCCCACCCTTTCCGCCATGTGCGGGAGAAAGCGAGTTTGCCGCAAGGCATCACAGGTTCAAATCCTGTACCCTCCGCCATGTGCGGGACGAATCCCACCCTTTCCGCCAATTAGGAAATAAAGCAGTTGGCTCGTTTTTCGGGGAAATTTTCCGCCAGAGGCGGATCATCCAAATTTCGCCTCCTTTATGATAAAATGATAAGGAAGTCGGCGAAACTTCTCATATACGCAAATGCTATCGGAAATATTGCTCTTTGAAATAAAATATTTTTAGAAGGAATAATCCTTCAACAAACCCTAAAAGGAGGCGCTGAGATGGGTACATGGCACATTGATCAAGAGTGTGAATCCGCTTTGATACGGCTGAATGATGCACTTTGCTCGTTTGAACGGGCAACCGGGCGGGGATATACCCTTATTCTTGTTCCCGAAACGCCGGATGAACGAATTCATATGTCGCAAAGCGGCAAGCCTTTGCCACCGAACTTCAATATGAGCCCCGAAGAGATTCTGGCAATGGCGCTGGAGAGGAGAAAGAAATCCTAAAAGAGGTTGCAACGTGAGGGAACGGACTGTTAAATCCGTTCCCTTCTTCTAAAAGTATTTTATAAAGAAGAGAATTTGCCGCCAGACACACAATCATTTATAATATTTTTAGGGGTTTCCTTTTATTGCTATCATGACAAAAATTATTATCGTTTTAATTATCTTATTAGTTGCGAGCGCGGGGGTTTATTACGGCCGGTTTTTGTTTACAAAAAAAGTTGTCAAAGAAGACATACCCGCGTCAATGAAATCAACCATCAAAACAGTTAAAGAGGGCGGTTTCGGGGAAATTGATTTTATCCATAAAGGTTCAGGCAAAGCCCGGCTTTTAGAAAATCAAGACGGCCGCAAACTTATTCGTTTTGAAGACTTTCAGGTTACCAACGGACCGGATCTTTACGTTTATCTAACTAAAAATCCTGCTCCCACTAAAGATATAAAAAGCCTGAGCGATTTTATCAGTCTTGGCCGTCTCAAGGGCAATGTTGGCGATCAAAACTACGAAGTCAATCAAAATATTGATGGCTACAACACCGTAGTCATCTGGTGCCAGCAATTCGGCGCCCTTTTCTCTTTTGCGGTTTTGAGATAAATTCTAGAAAGGGCAAAAGAAATTTTTTCATCTTAATTTTTTTGGAAAACAGAATTCCGTTCGAGCTATTTCAAGAATACACCGCCATATGCGGGATAATTTTCACGTCTTCTCGCTAATCGCAGTTTCAAGAATTCTAAGAATAAGTTAAAATAGCGATATGAAATTCGATCAATTCCCGCAATTCCCATCCGAAAGACTTGCTGGGTCCGGTGCGGGCTAATTATGAATACGCCACCCGGGTGGCGTATTGAAAATTATCTCTATTTGAACCAACCGCTATGGGGTGGAACGGGGTAGTAGAAAAGGATAAGTTTTGATAAAATAAATTTACTATCTAATAGCTGTAAATTATCCAAATGAAGGAATATTCGGATGCAGAGCTCGTAGTAAAGTATTTGGAAGGCGATGGCGCGTCGCTTGAGTTTTTAATTAAAAGGTATGTGAAGCCGATTTATGGTTTTGTTTATAAATACGTTGAAAATGCTAAGGACGTCGAGGATATCACGCAGGATGTTTTTGTGAAGATGTGGCGTAATTTGAAAAAGCCAATTCTCGGGTTACCGAGAGGGTTTAATCCTGATAAAGGGAGTTTCAAAACTTGGATTTTCCAAATTGCCAAAAATACCGCGATTGATTTTTTGAAAAAGAAAAAGGCGACACCGTTCTCTGCGTTCGAAAACGAAGCCGGAGAAAATACGTTCACAGAAACCTTGATTGATCTTGCTCCGCTTCCTCAAGAGCTTTTAGAGAAGGCCGGCATGGCACAGATGCTTAATTCGGTGATGGAGAAATTATCGCCCAAATACCGCGTGGTTCTCTCCCTTCGCTACAACGATCACCTCACTTTTCGAGAAATCGCCGAATCCCTCGGGGGATCGCTTAATACCGTAAAATCGCGACACAGACGAGCCCTAGTCATGCTTAAAAATATATTTAAAAAATCTGCTTGATAACAATCAATAAATCGAGTACTGCCACTTTCGTAACATTCTAACATTCTATAGAATGTTAGAATGTTATTTAACAAGCGTAATACGTCAGACGGGTGGCGTATTGAAAAATCGTTTTACACAATATCCTTACAAACTCCAGTTTATAGGGATGTTTCGGATGCACCAAAATGCATCCCTTTGTCGTATTAGTAGCTAAGGCAATATGCGCAAAGATTACGAAAAATTTTTTCCCCGTCTCGCTCCGCCGGAACCGCCAGTCGGGCTTTTCCAGAAAATAATGGCTCGGATTCATGAAGAAGAACGACTTCTTTCTATTAAAAGGCGGCTTATCCTTTTTTCAGCCACTGTCGTTGTATCTGCTGGAGCATTTATCCCAACAATCGGCGTTTTCCAGCAAGAATTCGCGCAATCTGGTTTTTCCTATTTTTCCTCTTTACTTTTTTCTGACTTGGGATCGGTTATCGCTAACTGGCAAGATTTCGGCTTGACTCTTCTTGAATCTTTGCCAGCAATGAGCATGATCGCACTTCTTGCTGTTGCGCTTATTTTCTTCTGGTCAATCAAAAATCTTGCCCTGACAATTCAAAAACTAAATATCAAAGTATGAACTTCAAAAAATTTTTTTCCGCTAAAATAGGATTTATCGTGATTGGCGCGCTGATTGTCCTGCTTTTTGTATTCAAGGCAGGAGAATTTGTGGGATATAAAAAAGCGCGCTTCTCATATAAGTGGGGAGAAAATTATCATCGGAATTTTGCCGGACCACGAGGAGGATTTTTCGGAGATGTGAAGGGCGGCTTTGGGGACAAAGATTTTATTAACGCCTATGGTATTTTCGGGTCAATCATTAAACTGGATCCTTCAGCAAGCTCGGGACAAGCTACACTTATTATGAAAGATCGAGACGGCGTCGAGAAACTTGTTTTGGTTTCTGATAGCACGGTTATCCGCAGAGGTCGGGAAACGTTAAAAATATCCGATGTTAAAGCGGACGATCTCGTTGTTATTCTTGGTTCTCCCAATGATCAAGGCCAGATTGAGGCTAAGCTTATACGCGTTTTTCCATTGCGCGAGAAACGCTGAATCATGAAGCATGAATTTATGAATTATGGTTAAATGGTTAATACGAAAGTTGTTTTCATAATTCATTATTCTCAATTCATAATTCAAAAATATGTTAGAAAAAAGCAAAAAATTAATTATTCAACACAAGCTTACCTCAATTCTCATCGTGATTGTCTTGGCCGGCGGCGGCTACTTTGGTTATACAAAATTTTTTAACGCTGATGACGCAACTCGCTATGTATCCGCAGAGGTTAAAAAGGGAACGCTCATTGTTTCTATCTCCGGAAGCGGCCAGATTTCCGCGTTTAATCAGATAGACATTAAACCGAAAGCATCCGGAGATACGGCGTATGTTGGAGTTAAGAACAGTCAGAGAATAAAAGCGGGCGCCCTTATCGCAGAGTTGGACGCGGCGGACGCCCAGAGGGCGGTGCGAGACGCCGAAGCGAATCTTCTATCCGCGAAACTTTCGCTCCAAAAACTCAAACAGCCGGCTGACGCGCTTTCCATTCTTCAAGCTCGCAATTCTTTGGCGCAAGCCAAGGAATCAAAGAAGAAGGCCGAAGACGATCTCAAAAAAGCGTTTGACGACGGTTCGAACACGACAGCCAACGCTTTTCTTGATTTGCCGATAATAGTGACGGGCCTCTACGACACGCTTTTTTCAAGCGCCACCGGACCCGGAGGAAACAATCAATGGATAGATTACTACGCAAACGCGGTTCAGTCGTATGACGAAAAAGCTTCAGGGTACAGAAATGACGCCTTTGAGGGCTACCAAAAAGCGCGTCGGGAATACGACAAAAACTTTGCTGACTACAAAACGACCACTCGTTATTCCGACACCGCGACTATTGAAGGCATCATCAACGAAACTTACGAAACCACGAAGACCGTTGCCGAGGCGGTAAAGAACTCGAATAACTTAATCCAATTCTACAAAGACAAACTTACGGAAAGGAATCTTAAGCCGGTCGCTCTCGCCGACACGCACCTCGGGATCCTCAATACTTATACTGGCAAAACAAACGCGCATCTTTTAAATCTTCTTGGCATCCAAAATACCATCAAAAATTCCCGCGACACAATCGTCAATTCCGAACGATCGATCGCCGAAAAAACCGAGTCGCTTGCCAAGCTCGAAGCCGGAGCCGATGAACTTGATATTCAATCAGCCGAGCTGACCGTAAAGCAACGAGAAAACGCGCTTCTGGACGCCAAAGAAAAACTGGCCGACTATTTTATCCGCGCTCCTTTTGACGGCGTTATCGCCAAATTGGACGTGAAAAAAGGAGATTCTGTTTCGGTTTCAACCATCCTCGCGACATTGATAACCAAGCAGAAGATCGCCGAAATTTCTTTAAATGAAGTGGATGTTGTCAAAATCAAGGTGGGTCAGAAAGCGACGCTCACGTTTGACGCGGTCGAAGGGCTCTCTATCGCCGGCAAAGTCGCGGAAATTGACGCTGTCGGCGCGGTCTCCCAGGGAGTGGTAACTTATACCGTAAAAGTCGCCCTTGACACGGAGGACGAACGGGTAAAAACCGGAATGAGCGTTTCGGCCGGCATCGTGACCGATGTAAAGCCGGACATTCTTCTCGTTCCGAACTCGGCGGTAAAGTCCCAGGGTAGCTCACAATACGTTGAAGTGATTGAAGGCGAAGATTTAAATCTTAAAAATCTTCCTCGCCGGCAAAACGTGGAAACCGGAGTTTCCAACGATGAATTTATTGAAATCGTGAGCGGCCTTAAACAAGGAGACAAGGTTGTGGCGCGGACAATTCAGCCGAACGCGACATCGGCGGAAACTCAGCAGCAATCCGGAATAAGAATCCCCGGTCTCCCGGGCGGAGGCGGACGGCCTAGGTAAACTCAAAAATGATTGAATGTCAAAACATCGCCAAAACCTACAAAATCGGAGAAATCGAAACTCATGCCCTGAAAAATGCCTCTTTCAAAATCAACGACGGAGAGTTCGTGGCAATAATGGGGCCTTCCGGTTCCGGCAAATCAACGCTGATGCATATTTTGGGATGTCTTGATACTCCTACCTCTGGTCAATATCTTTTTGACGGCCACGACGTTTCCAAACTCTCCGATGACGAACTCGCCGACATCCGTATGAAAAAAATCGGGTTCGTGTTCCAAGCGTTCAATCTTCTGCCGAGAGCCGCGGTTTTAAGAAATGTTATGCTTCCGCTTATTTACGCCGGCGTGTCAAAAAAGCCGCGCGAGGAACAAGCAAAAGATGCCCTGCGCAAAGCCGCCTTCCCCGAAGGATTTTGGAATCATTACTCAAATCAGCTCTCCGGCGGAATGATGCAAAGAGTCGCGATCGCCCGCGCTCTTGTGAATAATCCGACTTTGGTTCTTGCCGACGAGCCGACCGGCAACCTCGACACCAAAACGGGCTTGGTGGTTTTGAATACTTTCCAGGAGCTTCATCTGGAGCAGGGCCGCACCATTATTTTAATTACGCACGAGCAATATGTCGCGGAACACGCGGAAAGGATTATACATATTCGGGACGGCAGCATTATAAACGACAGTCAGGTGAAAAACAGGCGGGTCGTAAATGGTGAATTATGAAATTAGCAGATATTCTTCAAGAAACATATACCGCCCTTTCATCCAATAAAGTTCGGTCCGGTCTCACTATTTTGGGCATTGTCATTGGCATCGGCTCGGTCATTGCCATGGTTTCTATCGGGCAAGGCGCCTCCGGACAAATTCAATCAAGCATTGAGGGACTTGGTTCCAATCTTTTGACGATTTTGCCCGGCGTCATCCAACCCGGCCGAGGCATTGTTTCTTCCGGCCGCGGCGCGGCGCAAACTTTAAAAAATGAAGATATTGACGTGCTTCAAGGAATTGAGGGGGTGGCGTATGTTTCGCCCGAAGTTCAGCGGCGTTTTCAAATAGTCTCTCCGGCGGGCACGAACACCAATTCCACCGTCATCGGCGCGACCCCGGAATACGAGGCGGTTCGCAATGTAGTCGCGGCAAACGGATCGTTTATCGCCGAGTCCCACATCCGAAGCATGGGACGAGTCGCGGTCTTGGGCCCGACCGTCGCCCAAGACCTTTTCGCGGATTCGGACCCGGTGGCTAAAACCATCCGCATCAACAAAATCAATTTCAAGGTTATCGGCGTGCTCCAATCAAAAGGCAGCGCGGGATTTTTCAATCCCGACGATACCGTGTTCGTGCCGCTCACGACTATGCAGAAAATTCTGGCCGGCGTGGACTTTCTCTCGACGATTGCCGTAAGCGTGGAGAATAAAGATTTGATGCCGCAAGTGCAGGAGTCGGCGACAACGGCTCTTCTTGTCAAGCACCGCGTTGATCCGCAAAATCCCGATTTTTCCATTGTCTCCCAAGCCGATATCATAGGCACCCTCACTCAAGTGACGGACACTTTTACCATATTTTTGGCTTCCATCGCCGGCATATCGCTTCTGGTTGGCGGCATCGGCATTATGAATATGATGTTGACCACCGTCACCGAACGCACGCGGGAGATCGGCTTGCGCAAAGCCATCGGCGCGAAGAAAAAAGATATTTCCCTGCAGTTTCTCGCGGAAGCGGTGGTGCTCACTTTTCTTGGAGGCGTTCTAGGCGTTTTACTCGGCTGGATTATTTCCCTCGCGGTTTCAAGCCTCGCCGGCATCGCGACCAGCGTTTCCGTATCATCGGTACTTCTTGCTTTCGGAGTTTCCGCCGCGATCGGAATCCTCTTCGGTTACTATCCGGCTCGAAAAGCATCAGGAATGAACCCGATTGACGCGCTGCGATACGAATGAAGGTCGTTCCGGAAAGAAACGTTTTTAGTTTATTCTCACACTAAAACTTTTGGCGCGGGGATTTATTTTGTTTGTGAGATTTGATATACTCTAAGCTTGATAGCAAAAAAATCGAAGCAGATTTTAATTTGGGCCGGGGTTGGCGCGATAGTTTTGGGAAGCGTTATTTTCTTGATTTACCGAAATAGCGAGCCGGGAGAACTTGATGATTTTGCAATGTGTCTTAAGGCTCGGGGCGCGGTTTTTTACGGCGCTTTTTGGTGTCCGCATTGCCAAAATCAAAAAGCCATGTTCGGGAGATCGGCGCGGCTTTTGCCCTACGTGGAATGCTCCACTCCTGATGGTCAGAGTCAGCTCCCGATCTGCCAATCGAAGAACATTAACGGTTATCCAACCTGGGAATTTAGCGACACTACCCGGCAATCAGGCGAAGTGCCGCTTCGGGAACTAGCCGAGAAAACCGGCTGTGTTTTGCCGCAGAAAAAATGATTACTTCCTTTCTAAATCAATTTTTAGGGATTGCCGCTATTTTGGGACAAATTTTCCTCGCGGTCGGCGTTGTTTATTTTCTGCTTAGAAAAAAATCCGACGATCGAATTATAAATTTTTTTGCTGAAAAAGCGTTTTTGATCAGTTGGCTCATATCATTAGCGGCGGTTGCCGCCAGTCTTTTTTATTCCGAAATTGCCGGTTTTCCTCCCTGTAATCTTTGCTGGTGGCAGCGGATTTTTATGTATCCGCAGGTCGCGCTTTTGGGAATGGCTTTGATCAAAAAAGATTTTAAAATCATTGACTACTCTTTGGCCCTGGCCTTAATTGGCGCCCTCTTCGCCTTGTATCATAATTATATCTACTACGGCGGCTCTTCTCTTTTTTCTTGCGACGCTTCGGGATTGGGCGTTTCCTGCACGCGGCGCTATGTCTGGGAATTCGGCTATATTACAATTCCTCTGATGTCTTTTACCGCTTTTCTGCTTTTGATATTTTTTCTCGCGATTCGGAAATACAAAAACAAATTAGATTAAAAATGAAAACTATCTTAATACGGTATCACCTACGATGGCGAAATTAACTACAAATAATTTATCAGCCGGTCGTAATTAATAAAATTAAAAACTTGATAGAAATACGAAACCCAGATACCCAGAGAGTTGGTAAGAAGTAAAATTCCCAGAAAGACGAGAAAGGCTCCGCCGACGATTGAAACCCAGTTGAGATATCTGGAAATTTTTTGAATATATAAAGCAGCCGAACCAATACCAACGGCAATAAGCAAAAAGGGGACTGCCAATCCTAATGAAAATATTCCAAGGAGAAAGGCGCCCTGGCTCGCGGTGGCAGAAGCGGCTGTTAGGGTAAGAACCGTTCCCAAAATTGGCCCGACGCACGGGGTCCAGCCCAGACCAAAGGCCGAACCCAAAAGCAGAGAATTTAAAGATCGGCCGCGTTCGAAAATTTGAGGAACACGAAATTGTCTCTCTTGGTCGAAAAGCGGAATTTTTAAGATATTTAACATAAATAAGCCGAAAAGAATCACGAAGACTCCGCCGAGACGAGTCAGCCACAGCCGGTAGGGCCGAAGAACGCTGCCTAAAATTCCGGCAGTCGTTCCCAAGAGAATAAAAATCAGAGTAAAACCAATTATAAAGAAGAAGCCATTCAGAAAAATTTTCTTTCGGGTTTGTTTTGTTTTTTCCGGATTTTCGAGATCAGCCGAAGAAATGCCGCTTATAAAACCCAAATATCCCGGCACCAAAGGCAGGGTGCAGGGCGCAAGAAAAGTCAAAATTCCGGCGATAAAAACTGGGATAATTAAGGATTCAATCATTGAGGGAGGCGCTTAAATTTTCAACGTTTTCTTCAACTTCTTTTTCCGCATACTTAATAATTTCCAGATTACAACTTTTATGCTCCCTGCACCACGTCTCGCATTTGAGAGCGGTTTCTCGTTCTTTGTAGCGAAGCTTACACTCTTCGCATTGATAGAGTATTTTCTCGTCTTTTCTTATTGCGTTCACCATAGTGATTGTTTGTTAACTTTGGAGGAACGACTGGATTTCTTGTCTTATTTCCTCTATATCCATCGGCCCCCTTTTGTGTATTTTTATATTGCCGCTTCCATCAACAAAAATCGTCTCCGGCATTGAGAAGCCGCCGATTGATTGATAGAAAGAATCAGCCGGGTCAAGGAGAAAAATGAGATTATTGGTAACGCCTATCTCGTCTGAATATTTTTTGGCTGTTTCGAGCGGCTCGGCTCTATTAATCGCGATTATTGTCACATCGCCTCCGCCGAAGGCGGATCCGCCTCTGGCGGAGAATTCTTTCTGGGCCGCCGCAAAATCGAGAAGCTCTTTTTTACAAAAAGGACACCAGGCCGCCCAGGAATTGATGACCAATGGTTTTCCGGCAAAATCCGCAAGGCTGACATTTTTCCCGTTGTAATCCTGCAGATGAAAATCCGGCGCAGTAACGATGTTATTGGTTGATTGCGGCGTTTGCTTCTGCTCTGTTTTGGAAACGATGAGCCAACCCCCAACAATTACCACTATGATGCCAATAAGCATCAAAAACTTTTTCATTTTGTTAACGGGCTAAGCAATCTGTCGATGTCTCCGCGTCTATATCCAGATCGATCGCCGTATTGGAATCCTATAAGGATTCCAGCAACAAAAGCGATTGCTATAGAAATTAATAGGATAATGGAAAGGGAAGATTTTTTCATAAAAAATAATTAGTAATTTACGATTTCGACCTTTTTGTCCTTCATAGTTTGATGCATGCTTTCATTTTAATAACTCTGTCTCCGGATGAGCGGCCCGCCTGTGGCGAGGCTCGCTCACTTCATTTTAATAATTCAGTATCCGGGTGAGCGGCGACCCAAGAAAACCAAAAGGCGCCAAAGGGATTGATTCGTTCCAGTTTACCATTTTCGGTTTTTTGAAATAAGCGCACCGCGTCAATGTCTTTTTCGTATTGGGCCACAATGGTTTTTCCTTGGAAATTATCGGTAATTTCGCCTCTTTGCTTTACGGCCGGCGGGAAATAAGCTTTGGCTTTTTCGTCAACAACGATTCCCAGTACAAAATCTTTTTCTTGGAGACGATCGTCTTTTTTCGAAACTGGGAAGTAGGTGCCGGGAGTGGTGTAATAATCGCCATAAGGATCTGATCCGTAGATTCGCACAGCGCCGGTTGCCCGGGAAAGCACCTCGCCTTGGGGATGCAGTTTTTTAAACTCGCCGTAGCGGAGTTGATCAGAGGGTAGAAC
>JACPIO010000021.1 GCA_016188075.1 Candidatus Wolfebacteria bacterium
ACCTTGCGCTGTCGTTACGTCGAGTTCTACCTGCCCTTCGGCGCCCGCTCCCAAAAGTCTTAATTCCGGATTAGTTGAAACATTCCAGGTAATGGTATTATCGGTCGAGCTGAATCCTCCCTTGCTTCGAATTGTTTTAAAATCAAACATTACTCCTTTAAGCCGGGCTTTTATAACCACGTCATTTAATCCCACCTCCGAGTTGTTTTTATAACTTAAAGTGTAGCGCAGATTATCGCTTAGGCCGGCCACATAGTTTTTTTGACTCATGAGATCGAGCGACAAGCTCAACGGCGAGGCGCTTACGCTTATGTTGGCTGTTTTTTCCGCGATCAAATTATTGTCGTCTTTAATCCGCGCTTTAACGTCAAAAAAAGATTGCTCCGGAGCCGCTACGTTGCCGGAAACAGTAATTGTGCCCGACTCGCCCTTGCCCAGGTCGTCAATGACCCACTTGCTAAGGCCTTCGGTTGCGGCCGGACTCGCTTGTTTTTTGTTAAAAAAGGGAGGGAGGTCAAGTTCAATCGTCAAATGCGAAAATTTAGTTTCGGAAATATTTCTATACTCCAGCTTGATGTCAAAATTTTCGCCGTTTAAAACTTTTTGCGGCAGCGAAAGGTCGAGGCTTAAAGCTGATTCTTTGACAACGACATCCACGCTTTCTTGTTTTTCGAAACGCACTTTGGGGCCCAGCGCTTCCGGCGAGTAAGATATGATAACGGGAAAACGAATTACTGGTTCGCTGCCGCCGAAAATCACAATCGGAATTTTGGTTTGGAAATTGGAATTGGGAGGAAGATTGCCCGCGTCTTCGCTTACCACTCTTTTAGCCTCGTTGATTTTCGAGATGACGTGTTCGGGAAGCGACAAGCTTAATCTGACGTCATTCAGAACTTTTTCCGAATTATTTTCAAAATTGACTTCAAGATCAAAGGGGATGCCAACCAAGGTTTTCGAGGGCGCTTTTAGTCGGAGAAGAACGTCGCCGCTGGTTTTATACTGAAAAAGGTAAACACCTAGAGTCGCGGCTCCGAGAGCAACAATTAAAACCAGAGTCCAGAATAAAAATTTTCCCAAGCCCCCAAGTTTTTTTGATTCTGTTTTGGACTTCGATAAATACTTTGCCATATCTTCACCTTGCCAATCCGTTAAATCGGGCTTTGATCTGCTGATTGTCTCTGGGGCCGGAAGAGAATTTGTCTTCAACTTTTTGTCGCCAGATTTCCCTTTCTGTTTATATAGTTCTTTTTCGATGTCTTCGAGCGGCATGAATTTAGAATTAATCTACTAATATTAACTCATTGGGGGAAATTTTGAAGGCGCAAGAATGGCAAAAAAAAATTTGCTCCTTGGGCGAAAAGAATAAAGGTTTTTTTATTTTACACAAGCCGCATTCGGCAAATTCCGGAGAAAATCCCAAAATGTTGAGCAGCGGTTTATAATCTCCCTTTTCTCCTTTAAGGCCCTCTACGGCTTTTTTAATCGTCAGCCATAATTTTTTATCCGTTTGGAATTCGTAAGTCATTTCTTTTATAAATTGAAAAAGCTTGACTGCGGCCGGCGTGTTTTCGATTTGGCGGAGAAGAATGGCGTCGGTGATCTGCGTTCCGTTTTTTTCGACCAGTCGGACTTTGGAAAGGCTTAAGGGCTCAAGATGGCCGGCCAACTTGGAGGTGATTTTGCGGCTGCTTTTAGCCTTGGCGATAATTTTTCCCAGATCCCGCGTGTATAAATAAAGAATCCGGTCGAATTCGCCGGAATCTTCGGCGTCCAGCACAAAGGCATCGGTAAGACATTCCTTCATTTCCTCTCAATAATGCCTCGGTCGAGCTCTCTTGACAATCCCCCTTCACCCCTCTATGTTTAAAGTTAGTTTAGAAGTAGTCAAAATGAAATAGGTTTTTCGCCAAGTCATTTTGTCTTAGTATCTAAACCAATTAAAAGGGACGATAAAAATTATTAGACAAAATGGCTTTCGACGATAATCAGGGCGGTTATCAGCGCAAAATGTATCCAGTGGACACGACTTGCGCCAAGTGCGGTAAGCATATTGACGAGGTCCCGTTTCCTCCAGTCCATGAGGGGCGGACGTTCTTTCGGCAGATAACCTCTTATCTTAAAATAAAGCCCCTGGCTTTTGGGTTTGGAACCCGCGCCAGGGGTTTTTGTTTTTTTGTCAGTTGGTGTAAAATGGCAAAGTCGGTTAATTATAATTTAAAACTACTATGATAAAAATTTATACCACCGCGGTTTGCCCCTACTGCAAAATGGCGAAACAATATTTCGAGAAAAATAAGATTAACTTCGAAGAGGCGAATGTCGAGTCCGACGCGCAAGCCAGAGAAGAGATGTTCCAAAAATCCCATCAGATGGGCGTGCCGGTTATTGATATTGACGGAGAAATCGTTGTCGGCTTTGATCGATCGGCGATCGAAAAATTGTTAAAAGCCCGCTCATAAATTTAGATAACATTGGCATGTACGACTTAATAATTGTCGGCGGCCCGCTCGGGACGAGCGAGGCTCGCCTACCGCAATTTTATGTATGACCTTATAATAGTGGGCGGCGGACCGGCCGGAGTGGCGGCCGGGATTTACGCCGCGCGAAAAAAAATTAAATCAACCATTATCCTCGAGTCTTTTGGCGGACAATCTCTTGTTTCCGCCGGAATAGAAAACTGGATCGGAACAAAATCGGTTTCGGGTTTTGACTTCTCCCAAATGCTCGAGGCTCACTTAAGAGCCCAAGAAGGCATTGATATTTTCGACGGCGATTTAGTGGTTAAAGTTGAAAAAGAAGGGGATAGTTTTAAGGTAATGACGAGGGACGGCAAAGCGCTCGAAGCCAGAACCATCCTTGTTGCTTCGGGCAGTAAGCGCCGGAAAATCGGCGTGCCCGGCGAAGCAGAATTTGAAGGCAGAGGCGTGGCGTATTGTTCAACTTGCGACGCGCCGATTTTTAAGGATAAGGACGTAGCGGTAATTGGCGGCGGCAATGCCGGGCTCGAAACCGTGGTTGATCTTTTCGCTTACGCCTCTAAAATTTATCTTTTGGAATTCGGAGAGGCTTTGAAGGGCGATCCGATTACCCAGGAGAAAATAAAGGCGCATCCGAAAACGGAAATTATTTTGAACGCCAAGACTCTCGAAGTTTTAGGAGATCAATTCGTGACCGGCTTAAAATACGAGGATCGGAAAAGCGGGGAGAATAAAGAATTGAAAGTGGGCGGCGTTTTTGTGGAGATCGGTTCGATTCCCAACGCTGATTTCGTCGCCGGATTAGTCAGCGTAAACAAAGCCGGCGAAATTATCGTTGACCACAGAACGCAGGAATCTTCTCTCGAGGGCGTCTGGGCCGCCGGCGACGTAACCGATGTTTTATACAAACAAAATAACATCTCGGCCGGCGACGCCATTAAAGCTGTTTTAAGCATCTACGATTATTTAAACAAAAAGTAGTGGAACTATATATTGAATTACCCTTGATTCGATTGGGATTTTCTTTTAAAAACCTTAAAATATCGCTATGGAATTCACGCAATTAAAACTTCTTTATCAAACCTTGGATGATATGAGGCACGAAAATGGAGGTGAATTTTGGTATGCGAGAGAGCTTTATCCCTTTTTAGGTTATATACGGTGGGAAAATTTTGAAACAGCAATAAATAGGGCCAAAGAAGCGTGTAAAAAATCGGGAAGTAGCGTGGAAAGCCAATTTCGTGATGTCACGAAATTGGTCAATGTCGGGGGATCTGAAGCAGTTAGGAAAATCTCAGATATAAAGCTTACGAGATACGCTTGCTATCTGATAGCCGTAAATGGAGACCCTAAAAAAGAAGAGATTGCTTTTGCGCAAGCGTATTTTATAACTAAAACGAGGGAATTTGAAGTGCTTGAAATGAGAATGGTTGAATTGGAAAGAATTGATGCAAGGGAAAAGCTGAAGATTACGGAAAAAGAATTTGCGGCTATGGCATATAGTAGGGGGGTAGATGGCCAAGGTATAGCGCAAATAAGAAGTTTGGGCGATCAAGCTCTTTTCGGTAAAACAACTGAAGAAATGAAAAATAAATTCGGATTGAAAAGAACCGAACCTTTAGCCGATGTGCTTCCCTCCGTAACCCTAAAGGCAAAAGACTTAGCAACTGCAATGACTAATGAAAATACACGGAAAAAGAATCTACGAGGTAAATTACCTATCTCAAAGGAACATTTTGAAAGTAATAAAAATGTCAGAGGGGCACTTGTCGGCACGAATATCTATCCTGAGAATCTACCTCCTGCCGAGAATATAAAAAGGATCGAAGCTAAACATAGAAGGGAACGGGTAGAGCTAGAAAGAAAACAAAGGAAAGAATTAGATGCGGCGAATAGGGATCGAAAAAAAGGGACCCGAGATATCCTTTTGGGGTAATTTAGTATATAGTTCCGTAAATAGTTTGTATCTTCGGGAGGGAGTTATTCACTCAGATTAGGGAGTTGATTAAGGGATTGGTTGTGATAGAATTTATTTGAATGGCAAGAATAAAATCTTTTTGGCGTTACTTAAAAAAAGTTACCGAAGGGAGAGTCGGGAGAAAGCACTATTTTTTCGGTCTTTTACTTTTTATAGTTTCATTTTTTGTCATTATCGTACTTCTGTCGCTTTTTGTAGCTACGTTGCCATCGCCAAACTCTTTCTTTGCAGTAATTTATGTCGCCGCTTTTATGATAATTAGTTTTTGTATTATCATTTTATATATACTTTACATTTTTTCCTTACACATTCGCCGTCTCCATGATCAAGGAAATTCGGGATGGTGGTGCATACCACCCATAACTCCTTATGTGATGCTGTTTGGCTTTTTTAAGAAAGGAGAGCAGAAAACTAATAAGTATGGCGATATCCCCTCGGGATCGTTTTTGAGGACAATACTTAACCTAAGGGTAAATTCGAATATTTGAATGGAGAATTTTGATTCGAATTCTAATTTGACTCCTCCTTTTAATAATCCCAAACCCGGACGACGGTATTTTAAGTTCGTCGGGGTATTTTTTTTGATTATTGCCGGCGTTTTTATTTTGTATACAGCGGTTTTCTGGCTGTGGCGGGCTTATGAATCGTGGCAAGCGGGAAAAGCGCTCGAAAAATATCATCTGAACTTAAAGCAGGTACAGGAGGAAGATTATCGCCGGGCCATGGCAGATACTTATGGCGGCAAAACCCCGCAGGAAACGTTGAAAATGTATATTGAAGCAGTGGAGAAGGGCGATTACGAATTAGCAAGTAAGTATTTTATTGGAGATTATCAGCGGGTGGCAAAAATAGATTTAGATAATAGCTCAAGAGCTAAAATTAGCAACTTAGTATCTTTGTTACAAAAGTCCCTTAAATCGTCTGGGGCGTATTATTCGCGCGATTATATGCCCGGAGGAAAAGAATTTATTATAGAAAATCCTATTTATATTAGAATGAGACTATATCCTAACGGTATTTGGAAAATAATAGAAATCTAAAACAGATCAACGAATAGCGAATAAATTACGAATTTGCGAATAAACGAATTTAGCGCCTAAGATTTATGGCCAGAGAAAGGATAGCTCCTTTTCTAATTGCAAGCTCATTGCTTTATTTTGTCGGAACAGCGTTAGCTTACGATGATAAAACTACGCACCCGGCTTTAACTGACGAAATTGTTGATTTTTACAATTTACTTCATCCGGATAAACCGCTGACCTCGGAACAAAAAGAATGGATAGTGGAAGGCAGTATTTTAGAAGATACTAATCCGCGCTGGATTAATCATTTTTACGACCCGATTTATAAAGTGGGTTGGTCCGGAGAACATGCTGGCGCCGTTGAAAAAGAGAAAATTCAGGAATTTTCCCGACTTTTTATTTTTCCCTCGGCGCCGGTATCGTCTTTGGAATGGCTGCACAATGACCAGCTTCAGGCAAAATATAAATTTTATAAGGGTACGCGGACCTGGGAGCGGGCGCTCTTAGAAATGATTAAAGGCAATGAAAAAGAAGGTTACAAAATTTTAGGCCATATCCTGCACCTTCTTGAGGATGTTTCCGTGCCGGAGCATACCAGAAATGACACGCATGCTCACGAAGCCGAAGGCGTCACTGGTGATTATGGGTCGCCTTTTGAGGAATATTTGAAGAAATACAATCGCCAGGAAATTAAGAAATTAGAAATTGTTAGCAAGCTTAAGAACGAAGGCGTAGCGCCTCCTGCTAAGTCCGCAATTGATGAATATTTAATTTCTTTGGCTGAATATTCTAATAAATACTTTTTCTCTAAAGATACGATTGATGATCAGAAATATAAGCTCCCCCTTGTTGATAAAAATAATTGCGACGAGAGGATTTGCTACAATGAAGATGAGAATAGCCAAAAATTTCCATTAGTAAAAATTAAAAAGGAAGCTACGGAGAACGGTGTGGCTGTAAGCTATATTATAGATATCGGCGATCAACAAATCCTCGACGCCTACTTTTCCCGTCTTTCCCGTCAAGCTGTTCTTTACGGCGCCGGGGTCATCGAATTTTTTCAAAAACAAGTTCAAATGAAAAAAGAATATCCCCAACATTTGGCTGTCTACGACCCTTCGCCTTTCAATTATTTCGAAATGCCGAATCTTTCCCCGACGAGCGAGTGGATTAGGCTTCGCGATAAAACCGCGGGATTTTTTGCTGAAGTCGGCGCCGTGAGCCGTAATGCTTTTAATTCCGCTCGGGAATTTTTTGTCAAAATTTTCGGCGACGACAGCGGTTTTAAAGAAGTGGCTCAAATCGATCTTTTGACTCAAGCCAGAGGCTCCGAGGCGCTCCCAGAGATTGGGACACTCCAAGACGAAAATCCTCAAGTTCCAAGGGACGCCAAAGAAAATAAGAGCGAACCGCGCAATTCCGAAACTCCGGAAAAAGTTCCCAATCAGTCTAATAATCAATTTCCTGCGGATCAGCAACAAGTAAATTTGAGCAATGAAAACCAGAGTGTCGAGTCGCCAGCCGCTTCTACTATTACGGACAATAGTAACTCAACTGCTAATAGCGCTTCAACCCCGCCGCCGATATTAAAAAAGTGCAGTTTCACCACTTCCGAGTCGCCGACCCGCGATCGTGTAATCATAAACGAAGTGGCGTGGATGGGGACGACGGAGAGCCCTGCGAACGAGTGGATTGAATTAAAAAATATTTCAAACAGCGAAATTGATTTAACCAATTGGCAGCTTCTTGACAAAGATGAACAGATAAAAATTAGCGTCGGTCTTATAGCTAAGACCAGGGTATTTCTTTTGTTGGAGCGGACAGACGATTCGACGGTTCCGGATATTGCTGCTGATTTGATCTACGTTGGCGCGCTCGCCAATGAGAATGAAGGTTTGCGGCTTTTTGACAGTCAGTGCCGCTTGGCTGACGAAGTTTTGGCTAATCCTAGTTGGCCAGCCGGCGACAATATTTTAAAAAAGACAATGGAGCGCGATAGAACGGCTTTCGGCTGGCATACTTCTTACGCGATCGGCGGCACGCCTAAAAAAGAAAATTCGGAACCTGTTTCTGGAATCGGCAGCGGCGGTGGGGGCGGTGGCGGCGTTATGACCATTGCCCCAGCGCCTCCCGCGCCATCCGTGAGTCCGCCGACCCAGCCGCTTAAAATTTTAATCAGCGAAATTCAGGCCGGAGTTTCCGGCGCGGCTAACAACGAATTTGTCGAAATCTATAATCCTAATGATCAGCCGATTGATCTTACGGGTTGGGCTTTAAAAAAGAAAACCTCGAGCGGCAGTGAATCCAATCTTCTAAACGCCGCTAGTTTTTCCGGTATTATTCCGGCCCAGGGTTTTTTCTTGATTGGTCACGAAGATTACGCCGGAAGCAAAACCAAAGATTTATCTTATTCCAATAATTCTAATCCGCTGGCGTATAGCAATAACACGATTCTGCTTTACGATCAAAATAGCCGGGTGGTTGATGAAATAAATTATACCGATATTCCGCAAGGTCAGAGCCTGGAACGAAAAGCGTTTCAAAATAATAATTGCGTTTCTTCCCAAGGCAGCGGCGAATTTTTGGGAAATGGTTGCGACACGGACAGCTTGAGCGACTTTGAGGGTCGGGCCAGTCCCAACCCGCAAAATAAAAATAGCTTGTCGGAGCCGCGTTCGTCGTCAGACACTGTCCAGAATTTTACCATTGCCTATAGCTCGAGCACTCTCGAGCTTATTTTTAATTGGCAAGCGCCGAGTTCGAGCATCCCTTCCTCAACTTTTATCTATAAAATTGTTGATACAAGTGCCGCGAGTTCCACTCTGCCGAACGCCGAAACCGCCTCCACCACTATGAAAACTGCCATTACGGAAATCAATCGTTTCTATAATTTTTCCATTGAACCCCGGGATCAAGACGGGTTAGCCGGTACCACGACCACTAATCAAATCTGGGTTGCCAACTCGACTGATATTATTGCCCAGCAAATGGATAAATCAGCCTCGGAGCAAGGCACGGGCAACGGTCAGTTCTATGAACGTTTGGGCAGTGGACTTTTGGGATCGCCCACGAGCGTAATTTTTCACGCCAAATTCCCGTCAGTCGGTTTGGGGGTGGCGAGCGCTTACTACTTTAACGTTACTTTTTGGCAAACGGATAATTCTGATTACTCGAGTTCCACTTCGGTTTCTTCAAACACCTGCTATCGTCTCGGCGGCTACGGCGGCGCCATCCCGGATGGCAATTGCCCTGATTTTGGTTTTCAGTTTGACGTGGATAAAGATTACACGATTCCGATTCAACAACCGTTTATTTTCGATCCGGCGAAATTTTACAAATTAACATTTTTTACTTATCAGACTTCGGCTCATTTTTACGGCTCAACTAATCCGAATTCTTACGTGAGTGGCGAAGCGCGCCGCGACAACGGCGGCGGATTGGAAGTTTCCGGAAATAGTTTAAAAGATTTATATTTTATTCTGCCGTCGGTTTACCGAATCGAGATCCCGCCGCCCATTTCCTTGATGGCGGTTCAGAGTTTTAACGTTAGTTACGATTCAACGAGCACGGCGCTGGTTTTTGATTGGGCCAAGCCGCGCTATTTTGAAAGCTCGACCTCTACTTTGACCTATAGAATTATTGATGTGAGCAATGCCACGACGACCTTGCCGAATGTTGAAACTACGGCTACCTCGACGCCGATTTCCATAAATGAAGTTGGCCGAAATTATCAATTTTCCATTCAAGCCTTGAATCAAGCTGGTTCGAGCACGCTTGTTGTGACTGGCAAGATGATAAAAATTCCGCATTCTTTGGCTGACGCCTTTGTGATTGCAAAACAGACAACCTCGACTGTTTCCGAACAGGGAACGGGTAATGGCCAGTTTTTCCAATCACTGGGGACTGGTTTATCCGGTAAAATAGGAGCCGTTACCTTTCGAGCGAATTTCGGTTCTGCGCCGCGCTATACAGGAATTAATATCTATGAATCCGTTACTTCCACTTACAGCGGAGCGACCATAACGATCGACGTCGCCCGTTGCACTTACGCGATTGAATACGGAGTATTGAATTGCCCGGATCAGCCGATTCAGTCCGGCCAGAGAGACTATACGATTCCGGCGATAAAAAATTTTGTTTTTGATCCGACCAAATACTATAAAATGGAGTTGTACACCTATCAGTCCCAGCCGTCTTTTTACGGCTCAGACGACGCGAGTTCGTATCTGAATGGCCAAACCACCAAAGACAATGGCGGCGGAGCCGAGGTGGCACCGGCAGGCGTCCGGGATTTGTATTTTTATCTTCTCTCGTCAGTGCCTCTTATATGATCGTCATTCTTCATAATATTCGCAGTCTCCATAATGTCGGGTCGATTTTTCGGACAGCTGACGCAGTTGGGGCGGAAAAAATATATTTGAGCGGGATTACGCCGGCGCCGGTTGACGAATTCGGCAAGCCGCGGCCGCAATTTACCAAGGTCTCTTTGGCCGCGGAAAAGTATGTGGGGTGGGAGCGGTCGAGCTCGATAATCCGATTGATGGATGGGTTAAAAAGAAATGGGTATAAAATTTTTGCCATTGAACAGAGCAGGCGCTCGGTCCCTTACTATACTACTACATGTAGTAGTATCCCCAAAAAAGATATAAAAGGAAAAAAGAGGCGAGGATCTCATAGGGTCGGATTTTGCAACGTTGCCCTGGTGGCGGGTAGTGAAATCTCTGGTTTGCCGGAGTGGATTTTGCGGCAATGCGATAAAATTTTGGAGATTCCGATGAGGGGCAAGAAAGAGTCGTTGAATGTTTCAGTGGCTTTTGGCATCGTGGCTTATTTTTTAAGGTTTGAGGCGCACTAAATAATTTATGAGATTTTTGTACGTGCTCGTCAGTTTATTAGTTATTGTTTCGGCGATAATTTATTTTGGGTTAAAATCCGTTTCGGTCACTTTTAATTCTAACGATTCAGCGTCAGAATGGAGAGAAATTGAGATTAAAAACGAAAAGTTCCGTTTGGAGGTGGCGGATAGCGATGTGAGTCGGCAACAAGGACTTTCCGGCCGAGATGACCTTCCGTCGAATCAAGGCATGCTTTTTATTTTTGATAAGCCGGCCCGATACGGATTTTGGATGAAGGGGATGAAATTTCCGCTCGATATTATTTGGCTTAATAAAGGTGAGGTGATTTATATTGTCGAGAATGCCCCGCCGGACAATAATTACAAGCCGATGGTTTATAATCCTACTGCCGAAGCGGATTTAGTAATTGAACTTCGCGCCGGAGAAGTCAGTCGTCTGGGTCTTAAAATCGGAGACATTTTATCTTTTTAAACAAGCTGATATAATAGTTTTATGAAAAAGACAAAAGTGGCCATTAATGGTTTTGGAAGAATAGGTCGGCTTTTTTTCCGGCAGGCCATAGACGAATCGAATCTCGAGATTGTCGCTGTCAATGACTTGGGCGACGCGGAAAACTTGGCTTATCTGGTAAAATACGATTCGGTTTATCGCGCCTATTCAGGCGAAATTAAATATCAAAAATTAGATATTAAAAATGTCTTAATCGTTGACGGGAAAGAAATTGCTTTTCTTCAAGAAAAAGACCCGGCAAAATTGCCGTGGAAAGATTTAAAAGTGGATGTGGTGGTTGAATCCACCGGCGCTTTCGAATCCTACGAGAAAGCCGAAGCGCATTTGGACGCGGGCGCGAAGCGCGTGGTTCTAACCGCGCCAGCTAAAGACGCGGACGGCGTCTTAGGAAAGACAATTTTAGTCGGAATCAATGAGGGCGAATTAAAAACAGTTGAAATTTCTTCCAATGCTTCCTGCACTACTAATTCCGCTTCCCCGGTTATCGCGATTATGGCGGAAAATCCGGGAATCCAAAAAGCGGTTTTAAACACGGTGCATGCCTATACTGCCACGCAATCCATTGTGGATGGCCCGGTCAAGAGAGATGATTTCCGGCGCGGCCGGGCAGCCGGGCAGAACATTGTTCCTTCAACAACCGGCGCGGCCATCGCGGTTACGCGGGCTATCAAGGAGCTCGAGGGAAAATTTGACGGCATCGCGATGCGAGTGCCGGTCGTGGCTGGCTCGATTGCCGATATTACTTTTGTTTCCAAACGAAAAACCTCCGCGGAAGAGATTAATGAAATTTTACGCAAGGCCGCGGCTTCCAGGCGCTGGCAGGGAATTTTGAAAGTTACGGAAGAACCGCTGGTTTCTTCGGATATTGTGGGTGAACCTTTTGGTGCGATAGTGGACTTAAAATTCACCAAAGTCGTTGATGGCGATTTGGTAAAAATTTTGAGCTGGTATGACAACGAGTGGGGATATGCTTCGACTTTGGTTAAGCATGTGTTGAAGGTTGCGGAACTAATTTAGTTTTTCTAGTAAATACCAATGCGTTATTTTGTAATTCTAACTATTGTCGGAATAATTCTCGTGGGTGCTTTTCTTTCCGTGGGGCAGGGTTTTTTGGCGGCCTACGAGAGCGCGAATCACGCTAAATTGCAAGCCAATCTTTTGGCGTTAAAAGAGTTAGAGGTAAATCAAAATATCGAGGCCGTCAAAAACAAACCTGTCACACTTCTCTTTGTCGGCGATATTATGCTCTCCCGCGGGGTGGCAAGCCAGATTAAAAAACATAATGATTTCATTTTTCCGTTTTTGAAGATCGCGGATTTTACTAAAAGCGCTGACTTAACTTTTGGCAATTTAGAAGGCCCGATTTCGGCTCGAGGCCAGAATCAAGGCAGTCAATATTCTTTTCGGGCTCGCCTCGAGTCTGTGGAGGGGCTCACCTTTGCTGGTTTTGATGTTCTGAATTTGGCTAACAATCATATTTTTGACTGGGGCAAGCCAGCGCTCGAAGAAACAATGGATATTTTGAAAGCGAATGAACTGGGTTTTATTGGCGCCGGCAGAAACTATCTTGAAGCCAACGCGCCGTTGATTAAGGAAGTTGGCAATACCAAAGTCGCGTTTCTAGGATTTACAACTCTTTATCCTAAAATTCTTGAGGCGGGTGACGATTCCACCGGCATTAGTTCTTTGGATCTTGAAAAAGCAAAAGATATTATTTTTAATCTTAAACGGACCCATTCAGCGGATTTGATTATTGCTTCCTTCCATTGGGGCGAGGAGTACAAAAAGCAAGCTGGCGATAAAGAGAGGGGAATCGCTTACGCTTTGGTTAATAGCGGCGCTGACTTGGTAGTTGGTCACCATCCGCACGTTGTCCAGGAGATAGAGCGCTACAATGACGGTTTGATTGCCTACAGCTTGGGAAATTTTGTTTTTGACCAGAATTTTTCACAGGACACAAAAACCGGCTTGGCTCTCCGAGTAATTGTTCAAAATAAAGAAATTATCAAAATCGAACCAGTTGAAATAAAAATTAATGATTTTTTCCAGCCGGAAGTGGATAGTTTACGGTAATTAGTAATTAGTAATTGGTAATTGGAAATTTTTGAAATGACTATCTATCTCGCTTCCGACCATCGCGGTTTTCAATTAAAATCTTTTATTAAAGATTTTTTAAAGGCTAAAAGTTTTGAAGTTTTTGATTTGGGAAATGATAAGTATGATGAAGCTGACGATTATCCGGATTTTGCCGAACGAGTGGCGCGGAAAGTGGCGGTAGAACCCGCGGAGCGACGCGGAATTTTAATTTGCGGTTCCGGAGTGGGGGTGGATGTGGTCGCCAATAAATTTAAAGGCGTTCGTTCGGCTTTGATTTTTAACGAAGCGCAGGCGCGCGCCAGCCGGAATGACGACGACGTTAATGTTTTGTCTCTGCCGGCTGATTTTTTAGATGAAAATAAAGCGAAGAAAATTTTGGAGGTTTGGCTTGAAACGCCTTTTTCCGGCGAGGAAAGATATAAGAGGCGGCTCCAGAAAATTAAGCAATTAGAATTAAGAAATTAGAATCTGAAAAGATTTCCACTTTTGGGGCTGGACGAGGCAGGAAATTAACCGCATAATTACTTTAAGCACGGATTTTTCGCGCTTTTTGGACTTTGAAAAGCGCATATGGCGGTTTGCGTTAATTTGTCCCGCGAAGGGAGAGGAGGTGGCCATGGCCATCGAGGCTGGGAAAGCCAGGAGGGACTCATGGGGTCAGTGGGAAATGTCGAATGCGCGCCCAACCGATGTCAGTGGTGCGGGGCAGAGCTCGTTTCGACGTTCCATTACTTCTCCTGCCCTAGCCGACCAGGGGCGCCGCCGGCCGATCCTTGTGTGGCTGGCGATCCTTCTGGGATTGACGATCGTAGCGGTGCCCGCGACGATCTACATCAATGGAAACCTCCCCCCGGCACTGTTTCCGATCGTCCAGTAGGACGGCAGGACAGCCAACGTTAAGTTCATATTGTCCGCAACGCGCCCAACGGGGAGCCCCCAGCTCCCCGTCTCTATTTTCAGAGAAATTTATAGGAAGACATAGAAAAACATTTAGCAAAGTATTTTTGTTTACATTATATAAGATTAATCTTCTATAATGTAAACATTTTGGGCGGAGGAATACGGAGGAAGGCGGAGGAATGTTGTTAAGGCGATTGAATTGTGATACAATATTATAATATTATAATGCTCAAATCTTTTAGGGTTTTTTTCCTAATATTTTTTTCGTTTTTGATTTTGCTCGGGGGCGCGAGATCTGTTCGCGCCGCCACCGTGAATGAGCTTTTAGCTAAAATCGCCGAGCTGCAAGATAAAATTCAAATCCTTCAAAAACAGCTTGCGGAACTTCCTCCGCAGGCGCCGCTCGCACCACTCGCGCCGCTTGCGCCGTCATCGCCGGTCTTGAGCCCGGGTTTAAAATTGGGCGATCAAACTATTTTGTCTCCCTTTGCTCCTTTTGGCGGAACTACTCTTTCTTCTCCTTTTAGCGCGTCGCCTTTTGTCTTGGCTAAAAAAATTGGAGTAGAGTTAAATCCTTTTGCCCCGCCCCTCACCGTACTTCGAGGATCGACCGCGGATTTATCTTATTTTCTTTTATCCGCTCCCCGAGATGAAGCAGTTAATATTACGAATTTTACTCTAAAGACTAATGACGCTGGCCGTCATCTTAGAAACTTGAAAATCATAGCTGGCGGATTGCGCTTTACTAGTTCGCGAACTTCGCTTGCCAGCAATGATATTATATCTCTTTCTTCTTCTGATTCTTTTTATATTCCAGCTGGCGAGTCCTATGGTATTCAAGTGTCTGGCGATATTTTAGCGAGCGCGCCTACTGGAACCATAAGCGGTTTAATCACGCTTGTTTCGTGTTCTGGTCAGGGAACAAGAACTTTTAGTTCCCTTGCTTGTTTGCCGGCAAATCTTGTTGGTCCGAATGTAACTATTATTAATAACCCGTCACTTCTTTCTTTTTCCACCAGCTTGCCGATTAGCCTTATTTATCCGAATGGCGGCGAACAGTTGCAGATTGGAATGAATCATAAAATTAGATGGGATTACGCAACCCAAGCGCCATTTCTGCCCACTGATCGACTGGCTAAGAATATTCGAATTGAGCTTTGGCGGGCTGGGCTTTCTCTTGTAACCAGCAGGTATTATGGCGCGCCATTGCCCGCGGATTTTGACTTTCTGATTCCCAATTACGCTATGCCCGGGTCGGATTATAAGATTCGGGTGGTTGACGCGGATCGGCCGGAAAACTACGGCGAGAGCGCCAATGATTTTATTTTGGTGAGGTAGAATACTCGGCCAGCCAGCCATTCGCCAGAAAACACGCTATCTCCGCCCCTAGCGAGGGCGGAGCGCTCGCTCTCGGCCTCGCTCTCCCTCGCTACGCTCGGGAACCATGCCCGCTCGGCCTGCGAGACGATTTTCTGGCAAACGGCTGGCTTAATAGAGTTGTAAATAACGCTCGAAAATTTTACAGATTAAAAAATTTTCTAGATCAAATATGAAAGTTATCCCCGCTATAAATTGTGCCGATTGGCGGTGCATCAAGAACAAAATTTTCGCAGCGGCAAAATTTGCTGACTGGGTTCAGATTGATGTCGCGGACGGGAAATTTACGGACTACAAGACTTGGAATCGTCCGTCTGACTTACAACTAACAACTAACGACTTACGACTAAATATAGAAATCCATTTAATGGTTCAGAATCCGGAGAGAGTGATTAAGGATTGGATCAAGGCTGGAGCGAAAAGAATTGTTGTACATCTGGAGGCGATTGATACTCGCAAATTTTCACGAATTTGGCCACAAATTTCACAAATGGCCGAAATTGGCTTGGCGATCAATCCGGAAACAGTAGTCGATAAGCTTTCAGCTTATCTCCAGCCAACAACTAACGACCAACAACCGATAACGAAATTTATTCAGCTTTTGGCGGTTCATCCCGGGAAGTCCGGGCAGAAATTTGATAAGCGGATTCCGGCCAAAATAAAATTTTTGAAAAAATACTTTCCTAATGTTAAAATTGAAGTTGATGGCGGCATAAATTTGGAAACCGCAAAGGTATGCAAGAAGGCTGGCGCGGATATTATTGTTGCCGGGTCATATATTTTCGATGATTCCAACCCCGCTAAGGCATATAAGCAACTTACAAGGGTATAATTCAAAAATTAAAAGAAATTGAAAATTAGAAATTAGTTAAAGACATTTATGGAAGATTTGCACGAAAAGAAGCTTAAATTCCTCGAAGAAATGGCCAACGTGGTTCGGCAGGATATTATTGAAATGCTGGTTTACGCCGGTTCCGGGCATTCAGCCGGGCCCTTGGGAATGGCCGATATTTTTACGGCTTTCTATTTTCATATTTTAAATCACGATCCGAAAAAGCCGGACATACCGGATCGAGATCGATTGGTTTTATCAAATGGCCATATCTGTCCGGTACAGTACGCGGTCATGGCTCATGCCGGTTATTTTCCAATCGAAGAATTAAAAACTCTTCGGAAGATTAACTCGCGGCTCCAAGGGCATCCTCACCGCGGCGCTCTGCCGGGCATAGAGACCACTTCCGGGCCTTTGGGGTCTGGATTATCCCAGTCAATAGGAATCGCCTTAGCGGCTCGGCTCGATCGCGGAAAGTACCGCGTCTATTGTCTAATGTCGGACGCGGAGCATAACGCGGGCAATACCTGGGAAGCGGTAATGCTTGCCGGTAAATACAAACTTAATAATTTGACTGCCGTGATTGACAAATCGACGGATTTACGGAAAACATAATGCCTTTGGAGCCGCTCCGCGATAAATACGAATCTTTTAACTGGCATGTGTTAGAAGTGGACGGCCATAATATCGCTGAATTCGTAGGGGCGGTAAATGAGGCCAGGGCAATCTACGAGAAACCAACCGTGATTATTGCTCATACCATTCCGGGTCGAGGAGTGAGTTTTATGGAGTATGACTATATGTGGCACGGGATACCTCCGAACCAAGAGCAAGCAAAAAAGGCTTTAAGCGAACTTCGTACTCTGGGGGGTAAAATAAAAAGCGAACACGAGTGAATAGTAATTAGAAATTAGAATAAATTCATTATGTTTGGATTATTTCGTAAAAAACAAGAAGAGATTTCCCGGATAACGCCGGGTTTTGAAGAAACTGAGAGAAAGACCCCGAAGACTGGCATCATTCTTTTAATTATAATGTTTGTTGCCGGGACATTTTTTGGTTGGCGAGCGCTCGATGATCTGGCTCGACTGCCGACTCCTCCCGCAGCCCTTTCGTCCTGCAGTTTTCGATATCGGGACGCCTATCTTTCGGATGCCTTGGTCCGGCCCTATGACTCTCCTTCGCTTTACCGAGAATACAATTACGGCTACAACAATTCTTTAGATTGTAATTTTAGCCAACTCGAAAAAGATCATAATATCCCGGCGCTCTACGAACCAAGGAAGCCTCTGCAGTCGTCATTAGATGACGTGTATAAGCAACTAAGTTCGACTCAAAATTCGTTAAGTGATATCCGCTATCAGATTCAGCGCGGAACCACTGAATACGGAACCGGCCTCGAGGAAAAGCAAACCCAAATCAAAGCGCCGCTTTTCCCGATTGATTCAACCGGGCAGTCGCTAATTTTATTAAGGCAGCAAGAGCAAAACTTACTCAATCAAATAACCAAATTGGAGGCCAATCGCGATTCTTTAAACGCCCAAATTAAAATTATTGACGACCGCTTGAAAGAGGCTTACAAGCCGGTTTTTAAAGCCCAAAATCGGTTGCTTCGCTGGTACGAATTTAAAGTCTTTCTTTTGCAATTGATTTTTACTTTGCCGTTTTTTTACCTAGTTTTCCGCGGCTATCTGCGACTCCATCGGAAGAACAGCCCTTACGCCATTATTTTTACCGCCATGGTCGGGGTCGCGGCCATTCTTCTTTTGCGGGTTATTCTTTTCTGGCTCTGGGGACTATTCTTGGCCCGCGTGCTCGAGGTGATTATTGAATGGTTTGGTCATTATGGACTTTTCAGGACCATCCTCTTTTATCTTGGAATGGTTTTATCTTTTGTTATTTTCGGCGGCGCGGTTTGGTGGCTGCAGAAGAGAATTTTCGATCCGCGGCGAGTGACCATTCGGAGATTCCGAGCCAAGCAGTGCCCTCATTGTCAGACGAATTTGGATTTGGCCGCTTATTATTGTCCTAATTGCGGCAATCAAATTAAGGCGAAATGCGAAAAGTGCGGCCAGGCGCGATTTGTGGGATTGCCGAATTGTCCGTACTGCGGGGCGAAACACGAAGCGTGAAACATGAAACATGGAATATAAAGCATGAAGCATGAAACATAAAACATAAAAAATAGATAAAAATGCTTAATTCGGAAATAAAATTAAATTTAGAGTTGTTTGCAGGGAGCGTGGAGCAAAAACCGATTCGCGACGGTTACGGCGAGGGTTTGGTTATTGCTGGCGAAGAAAATCCCAACGTGGTGGTTCTTTGCGCTGACCTTTCCGAGTCCACCCGGTCGCATTGGTTTGCTAAAAAATTTCCCGATCGGTTTTTTGAAGTGGGGGTGGCGGAACAGAATATGGCAGCGGTGGCCGCGGGCCTGGGCGTTTCCGGAAAAATCCCTTTTATTTCTTCTTACGCCACTTTTTCGCCGGGCAGAAATTGGGAGCAGATTCGAACCACTGTCGGCTACAATAATTCCAATGTCAAAATTGCCGGGCATCACGCTGGCATTTCGGTTGGCCCGGACGGCGCCACTCATCAGGCGATCGAGGATATTGCTTTGACGCGAGTCATTGCCAATATGAAGGTTTTTGTTCCTTGCGACGCTATTGAGGCGAAAAAAGCCACTTTGGCCGCGGCTAAAATTTGGGGGCCGGTTTATATTCGATTGGCCCGAGAAAAAACTCCGGTTATGACAACCGAAGGAACGCCGTTTGTGCCGGGCAAGGCGGAAATTTTTTGGGCTTCGAAGAAGCCGGAAGTTTTAATAATTGGCACTGGAGCTTTGCTCTATAACGCACTTCAAGCCGCCTCCGAGCTGGAAAAAGAGAAAACTGAAACCATTGTTTTAAATTGTCATACAATTAAACCTCTTGATGAATCGAAAGTTATCGAGCTTGCGAAAAAATGCGGGGCCGTGGTTACGGTTGAAGAGCATCAAATTACCGGCGGATTGGGCGGAGCAGTGGCCGAAGTTTTGGCGAAAAATTATCCGGCGCCGATGGAATTTATCGGAATGCCGAATATTTTCGGCGAAAGCGGGGCGCCGGCAGAGTTGATTCAAAAATACGGAATGGGGGTTAAGGATATTAAGGCAGCGGTGAAAAAGGTTATTAAGAGAAAATGACATACGACATCATTACTATCGGTACGGCTACCCGCGATATTTTTCTCCAAAGTCCATTTTTTCGGCCGTTTAAGGATTCGGAGCATCTGGCTAAAAAATCTTTTCCGACCGGCGAGGCTGAGTGCCTTCCTTTAGGCGCGAAAATTGAGATAGAAAAGCCGGTTTGGACCTCTGGCGGCGGCGCTTATAATACGGCCGTGACTTTTTCTCGGCAGGGATTAAGAGTTGCCGCGGTGGTTAAGATTGGAGACGACGAAGCGGGCAGGATTGTCCTCCACGATTTCAAAAAAGAGAGTGTTGAAGTTTTCGGGGTTAAGGACAAAAAAAGAGCCACTGCTCATTCGGTCATTCTTCTTTCTCCGAGCGGCGAGCGAACGATTTTGAATTATCGCGGCGCTTCCGAGACTTTGAAGGCGAAAGAAATTCCCTTTTCAAAACTTAAAAGCAAGTGGGTTTACATTGTTCCCGGCGGCATCAAGCTGGAAATCCTTGAAGCCGTCATCAATTTTTTCTATCAGAAGAAAATGCTTGTCGCCATTAATCTTTCCAAGCATCTAATCCAAGAAAAAATTTCCGGACTTTCTCATATTTTAAAAAAGTCCGCGGTTGTTATTTTAAATCGCGAGGAAGCGGCTTATTTGACCGGCGTTCGTTACAAAAAGGAAAGGGAAATTTTTGAGAAACTCGATCGAGCGATATCGGGAATCGCGGTGATGACTGATGGCAGTCGAGGGGCCTTTGTTTCCGACGGCCGCTATCTTTATGAATCCCCGGTTTTTGAAACTAAAGAGGTAATTGATTTAACCGGAGCCGGCGATGCCTATGGCGCCGGTTTTGTGGTGGGGTTGATTCACCAACCTACAACTTTGCGACCGGAAATAATGAAGTACGCGATTCGCTTAGCCACGGCCAATGCCGCCTCGGTGGTTGAATGTATTGGCGCCACGGAAGGAATTTTAACCAGGAGAGAATTCGAAAAGGATCATCGCTGGCAGAGGTTAGATATAAAAGCAAAGCGATTATAAATTATGTACGCTTACGAAAAACTCGCTAAACTCCTCCGGGTGGATAAGGATGTTATCCGCAACATTGAAGAAAGGCTCGGAGCGGAAACCGGAATCAAAAAAGGAGCGGAAAAAATAGTTGAAGAAAACAACGCTTTAATAAAAAGCCATCTGGAGCGTCTTGGCTTGAATTACGCGCCGCTTTTAGCCGAAGATGTTTACGCGAGTCTTCTTGCGAAAATAAAAAGTGACGACCAGAAAATCTTCCCGACTATTCCCGGGTATCGCCTCAATAACCGCGAGGGGTCAGAATTGATAGCTCAAGCTTTAAAAAGAGTCGTTCATGCCCCTCGGGGATTTTTTTTAAAACACGATAGGATAGAAGGTCTGCTTAGGGCTGAACCGCCGCCGAAAATCATGAAATTCTTGGGCTACCGCGATATTGATTCTCTTTTGGCCAAAGAAGATATTTTGGAAGTTTTTAGCGCCCTCCGCTTTCTTGAGGGAAATGATTGGCTGAATGGCGGGTTTTTCAAGCAGTATGAGAAATTAATACCCGCAGATTTTGAGCAAAGAGAGATGATCGTAAAAAC
>JACPIO010000023.1 GCA_016188075.1 Candidatus Wolfebacteria bacterium
AAAGGCGAGTCGGGCGTAATTACTGTTTCCGGCAACGTAGCGGCTCCGGAACAATCGTTTTTTGACGTCAAAGCGCGGATTAAAGACAACAATAATTTGATCGCGGAAAAAACAGCCAACGTAAGCGTGAGCGCCTCACCATTAAGCCTTTCTCTCAACGTTATGAATCAAGCAAGCTATGTGGCTGGTTTAAGCGAGACTCTTCGATACGCCTTAAATTATAAAAACAACTCGGAGGTGGGATTAAATGACGTGGTTATAAAAGCCCGGCTTAAAGGAGTAATGTTTGATTTTAAAACAATTCGAAGCAAAGGAGGCTTCAGCTCAACGGATAATACCGTTACCTGGAATGTTTCAACTAATCCGGAATTAAGACTTTTGGGAGCGGGCGCCGAAGGGCAGGTAGAACTCGACGTAACGACAGCGCAAGGTTACCCTATAAGAAGGTTGTCTGATAAAAATTTTATCCTTAGACTGGAGGCGGAAATTTCTTCGCCGACCGTGCCCTATTACGTGGCGGCAGACCGAACTCTGGCGTTGGCCAATCTGGAAACAAAAATCCGGGGCAAAACCGACATAAGAGCCATTGCCTATTTCCTTGATCCGTTTACGGAAACTAATAATAGCGGGCCCATCCCTCCCAAAATCAATACTCCAACAACCTACACAATGCATTGGGCCATTGTGAATTACGGAACTGATGTTAAAAATATCGAAGTGCGGGCATCACTTCCAGCCGGAGTCAAAATGACCGACAAAGTCCAAAGCAATAATAGCATTCTGCCGGTTTATAATGAAAGAACGAGCGAGGTCTCCTGGTCCATTCCAAAAATTCCAGCCACCAAAGGCGTTTTGGGAAAACCAATTGAAACTATTTTTCAAATTTCGACTACGCCCAACATCGGCCAAATTGGCCAGCCAATGCCGATTTTAAATGACACCCTGCTTAAAGCCGTAGATGAATTTACCGGAGAAGAGATAACGGCTTCGGCTCGATCTCTCACTACCGTACTGGAAAACGATCCGACCATAGGACAAAATGGAGGGATTGTCAGACAATGAAAAACGACCAAAACAATTTAATGGAAAAAATCGTGAGCTTGTGTAAAAGACGCGGTTTTATTTTTCCGGGCTCGGAAATTTACGGAGGGTTGGCCGGCACATGGGATTACGGACCCCTGGGAGTGGAACTCAAAAACAACATCAAAAAAGCATTTTGGGAATCAATGGTTTATCGCCGTGACGACGTCGTGGGGCTTGACGCGGCCATTATGATGCATCCCAAAACGTGGGAGGCTTCCGGGCACGTCCAAGCTTTTACCGATCCTTTAATTGAATGCAAGATCTGCCACGAACGATTAAGGGCTGACCAAACGGAAGAAATAAAAAATCACGAGAATTCCCATGTTGGCCAAAAAACTTCCTGGACTGAACCAAAAAAATTTAACCTGCTCGTTGAGGCAAGGCTCGGCGTGGTCGAAGACGAAAGAACCAAAATTTATCTTCGCGGCGAAATTACCCAAGGGGTACACGTCAATTTCAAAAATATCATTGATTCAGGCCGCGTAAAAATTCCTTTCGGCGTTGCTCAAATCGGAAAAGCCTTCCGGAACGAAATTACACCCGGGAACTTTACTTTTCGTTCGAGAGAATTTGAGCAAATGGAACTTCAGTTTTACGTCAAACCCGAAGAAAAAGAATCCAAAAAATGGTTTGACTACTGGAAGGAAGAGCGAATGAATTGGTATGTAGATTTAGGCATGGACAAAAAGAAATTAAGGTTTCGCGAGCACGAGCCAGACGAACGGGCGCACTACGCCAAAGACGCTTGGGATATCGAGTACCAATCGCCTTTTGGTTGGAGAGAATTTATAGGAATTCATCATCGCGGGGACTGGGATTTATCGCAACATCAAAAACACTCGGGGGTGGATATGACGTATTTTGATTCCGAAACCGAAGAACGCTACTTGCCCTGGATTATTGAAACCTCGGCTGGAGTGGATCGCGCCATGCTTTTCTTCCTGATTGACGCCTATCACGAAGAAAAAAATCCCTCCTCCGCTAAAGCTTCGGCGGGCAAGCGTATTGTTTTAAAACTCCATCCTCGGCTCGCACCCTACAAAGCCGCGGTTTTCCCGCTTTTGGCCAATAAAACCGAGTTGGTTAAACTCGCAAGGAAAATTTACGATGATTTGCGGAAGGAAATGATGGTGGCCTTCGATGATAGAGGCAACATCGGCAAAAGATATTATTCGCAAGATGAAATCGGCACGCCATTCTGTATTACGATCGATTTCGAATCTTTAGAAAAAAATGATGTCACAGTCCGCGACCGGGACACAATGAAACAAGAACGAGTAAAAATAGAAAATCTCGTCGAATATCTTAAGCAAAAAATCTTTTAGTTTATATTTTAAGAGAATTTTTTCCTCCTGTGATTATTGAGTTGTACTACTACGCGTAGTAGTACCTATTTAGAAAAATTTCGGCACTAGGTTATAAAAAAAGAATGAGGCCAGCGGTCGTACTGACACGCTGGCCCCGAAGCCGGCGAAGAGACAACCCCCTAAGAGAGGATTTTTGCCCCTTGGCTTTCCAAAAACTTCGCTGCGCGGACAACCACCGCGGGATCGTTCTGTCGCACCCTATGGAGAAATTCCTCCATCAGGTGCGCTATCCGCGCTACCTGATATGGTGAATATCTCTTGCTCACCAGAACCAACCAACCATACCGGCTAATACCCCAATGCGTGCGTGAGGCGTCTCGCGTACCAATCATAACGTGAGCAGAGATAAAACAAATCACGGAACCATCACGGAAGCTTAGATGTCCATATTCCTTGTCCAGTCCGAACTCGTTATTCAGCGCACACCACTCTTCCCAGCGTACGAGATTTGCCGGGAAGAGAGGTCGCTCTCCTCGGTTAATCTCGACGATTCGAGGAAAAAGTGGGTGATGGAACCATTTGGAATCCGGATCAGAAAAGTTAAGCAAGAAACCAACATCAGTGGCCTTACCGTTTCGTAGCTCTTCGGAGGCTTCTCCAGGCACATAGAGAAACTTCCCGTCTCGGGTCATCGCGTCCTCAAAAATCCGCCGTAGCTGTGCCAATTCGTTCCGGTTCATCTCGCCCTCCTTGCGGTACTCTGGATTAGCTACCAGAGCGGTGCGCGGAGACTCTTACGCGTGGTCATTGGCTATTCCACGCCAGCCAGTCAAGGGACTGCTTAGCTTATAGCATCTCCGAGTCTGCTGCGTCAAGAAGATTTTCCCGCCAGAGTCCACCTTATTCTTTCCGCTTCTTTTTCTACCAACTCGCCATCGTACTCCCCGCTATGCGCCGTCTGCCCCTCATACGACGGCTTTTTTTGATCCAAGTGCAAATTAAAAATCAGCTCGGCTTTTTCTGCTTTGACGTAAATATGAAATCGGGGATAGCGGCTTCCGTCAAACGAACGAACAAAATTATATTCGCTATTACTTTCGCTCAAGAGCTTGTAGCCCAAAATTCGGCCCAGCCGCAGAGCCGGCTCGTTGGTTTTTACGAAAAATTTCATTAAATCAATTTATCCCTTTTTGCTCTTAAAATGTAGAGGGAAAACATCGCCAACATTGTCCAAGCGCTCAAAAAAGATAAAAGAAGGTAAATTAACAGATTATTAGTTTCGGACGCGAATTTAATGCCCTCCCACATAAAAACTATATACACGCTACTTACTGGATAAAAAAGATACTCCTCGATTGGAAGATTAAAAATTGTAATCCCTAAGGTATCTTTGGGATTAAATTGCCAAAGCCAAACAGGATCGCGTTTGCCATGCCGAGTGGCCCAAATATCGTAGATGCTTCCCAATACAGTAATTCCTATTATAAATTTAATGAGCTCAAAGAGAGGTATTCGTTCCGATATAAAATATCCCGCAATTAAAGCAGGAATAACAAAGACGAAAATCAGGCTTGTCAAATAATAGAACTTAGAATTCCAAGCCTTCATTGTTACTTTTCCGGCACCGGATATTTTACTTCTCCCTTTTCCGCGAAGCTTTTGATATTCTCGATATCCGTATCCAAAATCCGCTGGATCGCTTCTTTGGTGTTAAAAGCATTGTGCGGGGTGATAACCACGTTCGGCGTATCAATCAAAACGTGATTGGCCAAGGCAGTTCTCAAATTATGCTCTTCCGGGTGGCCGTATAAAACAAATCCGGCCTCGTCTTGAATCACGCCTTCTTCTTCTAAAACATCGAGCCCGACTCCGGCTAAAATTCCATCTTTGAGCGCTTTAACCAAGGCTTCGGTCTCCGCCACGGCTCCTCGGGAGGTATTAACGAGAATCGCCCCTTTTTTTATTTTTTTGATATTCTCCGAATTTATAAGATGACGCGTGGACGGCAGATAGGGAACGTGAATAGTGATGACGTCGGAACGAGAAAGCAGTTCCTCGAGTGAAACGTAATTAAATCCCAGCTCTTGCGCTATTTTTTCGTTCGGAAACGCGTCATAAGCCAAAACATCCATCCCAAAACCCTTGGCAATTTTTATGGCGTGCATGCCGATGCGGCCAGCGCCAATCACTCCCAAAGTTTTTCCCTTAAGGTCAAAGCCGCGAAGTCCGTCGTAATTGAATCGGCCGGTTTCCCGCAAGCGATCAATGCCGTCGTAAATTTTTCTGGAGAGGGTAAGAATTAATCCAAAGGCGAATTCGGCCACGGTATTGTCGCCATAGCCCGGCACATAGCCGAGTTTAATCTCCTTGGCGCCGGCGATCTGACGATCAATGTGGTCAAAACCAGTGGAACGGGTGGTGATGAGTTTCAAATTGGGAAAAGCATGGATAACGTCCACGTCCACCTTGGATCCCACAAAAACCGAAATGATTTCCGCGTCGCGATGCGGAGGTAAATTATTTACGTTTAATTTCCCCGGCGTAAACCGCAAGTCCGAGACCGGAAGCCCAAGCTTGTATTCAACATACTCCGACTCCCAAGGTTCGATTTCAAAAAACGCGATTTTCATTCTTTTTATTATAACACCTAATTCTTTCTCGGCAAAAGCGACATCAAAAAAATCAAACCGGCTAGAACAATAACGGTTGGGCCGAGCGTAAAATGATATGAATTACTTATAAAAAATCCGCCAATCACAGAAAGAATGCCAATTGAGACAGCCAAGCCGAGCATGGAGTTTGTATTCCAACCAATGTTTTTCGCCGCGGCAGCCGGAATAATAATCAAAGATCCCATCAAAAGCGCCCCTAAAAATTTTAAACCCAAAATTACCGTCAAAGAAAAAAGCAGGAGAAAGTAAAGATTTAAACGCTTCACCTTTAGACCGGTGACCACTGCCAAATCCGGCGAGGTCATCTGAATAATAAACTGATTTTTAAAATACAAGGTGAGGCCGATGATAAGAATCGCTAAGGTAATGGTTCCGGAAAATTCAGCCGCGCTTAATCGGCTCACTCCGCCAAACAGGGCTTCGATTAAATCTTCTCGCGGAGTAACCAAGCTTCCTATGGCTAAAGACAGGGAAAAAATTACCCCAATGATTGTTTCTGTCGGAATTTTTGTTCTGCTTTCAATATTCCAAATAAGAATCGTTCCCAAAAATAAAGTGGCGGCTCCGCCGATCAAAGGATTTATTTTATAAAGAAAAGCCAAGCCCAAACCCGGCAGGGCAATGTGCGAAATGGCGTCGGCGGCCAAAGACATTCGCCGCATCAGGGCAAAAACTCCGATCATCCCCGAAGCCGCGGCTA
>JACPIO010000022.1 GCA_016188075.1 Candidatus Wolfebacteria bacterium
CGAGGTTCAACCTCGATAATTAGTTGATAGGAAGCGAAATTTTATTTAGTATTTAGATATAATGCGTCAATCAGAACTTTTTACAAAAACAAAACGGGAGGCGCCCAAAGACGAAGAAGCCATTAATTCCCGGCTTTTGATTCGGGCCGGCTTTATAGACAAGGCGATGGCCGGCGTTTATTCTTTTTTGCCTTTGGGTTTTCGGGTTTTGAAAAAAATCGAAAAAATCATTCGTGAAGAAATGGAAGCCGTGGGCGGTCAAGAAATTTTAATGCCCACGCTTCAGCCGAAAGGCAATTGGGAGACCACCGGCCGATGGGAAAATTACGATTCCCTTTTCCGATTCAAAAGTCACTACTCGAAAAACGAATATGTTTTGGGCCCCACCCACGAGGAAATCATCTCGCCCCTTCTTAAAAAATTCGTTTCCTCCTACAAAGATTTGCCTCGCTATGTTTTTCAGATTCAGAATAAATTCCGCGATGAAACCCGAGTTAAATCGGGGCTTTTACGCGGCCGGGAATTTATAATGAAAGATTTGTATTCGTTTCACGCGACCGAAGGAGATCTTCACGACTACTACGAAAAAGTAAAAAAATCGTATTATAAAATTTTTGAACGGTCAGGTATCGGCCAATCCACCTTTTTAACTTTCGCTTCTGGCGGAACATTTTCCAAATACTCGCACGAGTTTCAGACTTTGACTCAAGCTGGCGAAGACGAAATTTATTTTTGCGAAAAGTGTCGGATCGCCGTCAATAAGGAAATAATTAAAGAAAATAATTTTTGTCCGGAATGCCGAAGTAAAAAATTAAAAAAAGAAAAAGCCGTTGAAGTGGGAAATATCTTCAAGCTGAAAACCAAGTATTCAGAGCCATTCAACCTAATGTTTAAAAACGATCAAGGTGAAGTTAAAGACGTTTATATGGGCTGTTACGGCATCGGCCTTGGACGACTCTTGGGCACGATTGTCGAGGTTTTTCACGACGAGAAAGGCATTATTTGGCCAGAGCCGGTCGCGCCCTTTAGGGTTCATTTGCTTGAATTTCAAACGGACGCCAAAAAGATTTATAACAGTTTACAAAAATTCGGGGTTGAGGTATTGTATGATGATCGTAAGGACGCGACCGCCGGTCAAAAATTCGCCGACGCGGACATTATCGGCATTCCTTGGCGCGCTATTGTGAGTAAAAAAACCGGCGACAAAATCGAGCTTAAAAAACGTTCGGAGTCTAAAGTAAAATTGGTGAGCGAGAAAGAATTGGTGAAAATAGCATGATCTTCAATCGTTTTTACAAAGATATCGGAGTTGATTTGGGAACCGCCAATTCGCTGGTCTATGTCAAGGGCAGGGGAATTATCATTAACGAGCCGTCTTTGGCGGCCATTAATAATAAAACCAGCCAGGTTTTGGCCATTGGCGAGGAAGCTAAGAAAATGGTGGGCCGAACCCCTTCCCATATTACCGTCATTCGTCCTCTTTTAAACGGCGTTATTTCTGATTTTGAAATGACTCAAGAAATTTTGAGGAATTTTTTTAAAAAAGCGAATCAAAATAATTTATTCAGCTATTTTCGGGCGGTGGTGGGCGTGCCTACCAATCTGACAGAAGTGGAAAGAAAATCAGTGGAAGACGCGGTCGTCTCCGCCGGCGCCGCCAAATCATTTATAATCGAAGAACCGCTAGCGGCGGCTTTGGGCGCGAGACTGCCGATTGACGAGCCGACCGCCAATATGATCGTTGACATTGGCGGCGGCACGACCGACATAGCCATTATTTCGATGGCGGGAACCGTCACGGCTAAAAGCTTGAAGGTTGCCGGTGACAAATTGACCGACGATATTATTAAATTCGTGAGAGACGAATTTAAGCTGGCTATCGGCGAGCCGAGCGCGGAAGAGTTAAAAATCGTCATTGGCTCGGCCATTCCCGTAGAGGAAAAGCTTGAACTTGCCATCCGCGGCCGGGATATGGCCACTGGCCTGCCGCGGGAGGTTGTTGTGAAGGGCGCCCACGTCCGCGTCGCCATTACCAAATCTTTGCGGCAGATTATTGATGCCGTCAAAGAATCTATTGAGATAGCGCCGCCGGAACTCGTGGGCGATATTCTGAAACACGGAATTTATCTCTGCGGCGGCGGTAGCCTGCTTCGGGGCATCGACGATTTGATTAGTAAGGAAATTTCGGTCAAAACCTCGATTGTTGACGATCCTTTAACTTGCGTGGCGAGAGGAACCGGCATTGCCGCGGAAAACATTGATGGTTATTCGAATATTTTCGCTACCGCTTTGCGGCCGGCCAACCTTAATGTTTAACTGGGTATGCCCAGTAACTCAACTTCAATGGTGTTCTTCTATCTATACGTATATCTTACGAAGCCATAAAGATGACAAGAACTACATCGGTTATACCAACAATCTGCGCCGAAGAATAGAAGAACATAACAGAGGCAAAAATTTTTCAACAAAACCCAGACTTCCCATGAAATTGATCTATTTCGAGGCCTGTCTAAACGAAGATGACGCCAAACAACGCGAAAAATACTTCAAATCCACTATTGGTCGAAGATTTCTAAAGAAACGACTTCGAAGGTATTTTACCTAAAAATTTTTGCCTTTTGAAGTTGAGTTAACTGGGTATGCGCCGCTATTTTGTAATTTTTCTCACCGCGGTTTTGATTTTTATAACGTATCTCACCAACTTTTTCATTCATAAAAAAAAGGAAGCCGGCGAAAATCTTCTTTTAAAACAAGAAAATCAGGAGCTCCGGGCGCAAATTCAGAAGGTCTCTGTTGTTGCGGAAGATGTCGAGCTCGCGTCAAAAACAGCCAAGCGTCTCCCAGCCGTGGTTTTTTCCGTTTATCCCTTTAATATAAAGAGCGAAGTTACGATAAGCCTTGGCGAAGAAGACGCGATTAAGGACGGCGGAGAGGTGACGCTCGGAGATAATATTTTAGTTGGCGAAGTCAGTCAGGTTTTTAGGCGAGAGAGCGCGGTTAAAACGATTTTTGATTCCAGCTTTGAGATGCCGGTCCGCGTTGGCGAGAAATCAGCCAATGGACTGCTTCAGGGCGGCAATGAGCCTAAAGTTATTTTGGTTGAAAAAAATAAAGATGTTCAGATCGGAGATCTGATTTACTCGGCCGATGCCCGATTTTCCTATGGGTTGAAAATTGGAGAAGTGAATGAGATAAGAGAGTTGAAGACCGGCGCTTTTAAAGAGCTTACGGTCAAAACTCCGTTTAATGTTTCCGAACTGCGTCGGGTTTTAGTAAGAATTAGTGATTAAAATGTGGGGATTTATCGGAGCGGCGCTCGTTGTCGCCGCGGCGAGTTTCTGGCAGAGTTTCGGCTGGCTCCTCTGGGGCGTTAACCCCAATCTTGTTTTGGTTTCTTTAATCACCACCTCCTTTTTTTTACGCGAAAGGTGGAGTTTTTTGTTTCTAGCGGCTTTAGCCGGACTAATTTTGAAATTTTCCCCGAGCGGCAGGGAAGAATTGATTATTATTTTTTTACTTGGAATCGGACTCGCTGTTTTAAAAAACTATTTACCCTGGAATAATCTGTTGGGTGTCCTCGTCCTCATTTTTCTCGGCACGTTGATTTTTTACCTATTTTTCGGCCCTCGGCTCATTTTTTCCGTTGTGTTTGGGAAGGAGATTTTTTTGAATTTAGCGCTCGGCCTCTTATTTTTTGCTTTATTGGGTGGGGTATGGCAGAATAAAAAGTAATCGCGAATAATGCGAATACGAATCAAATAATGCGAATTAACCGAATTGGCATTATTGGCAAAAATTCGCATTATTAGCGAACACTCTATGAAGTTTTCTTTCGCTTTAATCAAAAAACTCGTTCCCCAAGTTAAAAGCAAAAAGGAGCTTATCGAAAAGCTTAATTTATATTCTTTTGAAGCGGAAGACGGCGAAGCGGACACGTTTGAAGTTTCTCTTCCGCCAAATCGTTTTTCCGACGCGGCTTCTCATTGGGGAATGGCTAAAGAAATTTCCGCAATTTTGGGAAAGAAATTTGAATGCCCGAAGTCATCTCTCGGTTTGGGGTTGGGGGTTCACGATAAATCGAGAAATTCAAGGGTCGATAATTTTCGGGTAATGATCCGCGATAAAAATTTGTGTTCCCGATACGCGGCCGCGTATTTCGACAACGTGAAAGTCGTCTCCTCGCCTTCGTGGATGCAGAAAATTTTGGTTGATTGTGGTCTCCGGCCGATAAATAACATCGTGGACATCATGAATTACGCGATGCTCGAGACCGGCCAGCCGCTGCACGCTTTTGATTACGACAAGCTTCTTCAAGATGAATCAGGGCCGGAAATAATCGTTCGTTTGGGAGAGAAGGGAGAAAAAATCAGCGCTCTGGACGATAAAGTTTACGAGCTTGATGGTTTGGTCTTGGTTATCGCCGATTCTCGGCGCCCGCTCTCTATCGCCGGCATCAAAGGCGGTCAAAACTCCCAGATCGATAAAAATACAAAAAGAATTATCGTGGAAGCGGCTAACTTCAATGGCGTGAACATTTATCGATCATCGCGCTTTTTAAATCTCCGAACCGACGCCTCTTTAAGATTTTCTCACAATTTAAATCCGGAATTGGCGGAGATCGGACTTTCTCGGGCGGGGGAATTGCTTCGGGAGATAGTCGGCGCCAGGCCCGGAAAAATAATCGATTTGAATTTTGCAAGACCGCAGAAAAAAATAATAAAATTGAGCTTGGAGCGGCTCAAGAGTTTTATCGGAATTGATTTGGACTTCAAGAAGGCTAAGCGCTGTCTTGAGCTTTTGGGGTTTAGGGTCAAGGTTCCGGCCAGGGCATTGAGCCGTTATCCGGCCGATGAATTTTTAGTTGAAGTGCCGGCCTTACGGGAGGACGTCCTAACCTTCGAAGATATTGCGGAGGAACTGGCTAGATACACAGGTTACAATAGTTTAAAAAGTCAAGCGCCGAAAATTCATCTCGCGCCGTCGGGGTTTGAGGATCAAATTATTCTTAAAGACAAGACGAAGAAAATCCTTACTCGGGCTGGATTAAGCGAGGTCTATAATTACTCTTTTATCTCCAAAGAAGAAGGAAGGAAGTTCGCGCGCGCGAAAAAACTGATTCCGCTTCAAAATCCGGTCAGCAATGAGTATTATTATTTGCGGCCATCTCTAATTTCGGGTTTGCTTCGGAATGCCGAAGATAATCTGCGCTTTTTCGAATCAGTTAAAGTTTTTGAAATCGGAAAAGTATTTTCTGAAAATCCCGGTGGAGCCAAGGAAAGGCTGGTCTTGGGCTTAATTTTGGCTTCAAAGAGCAAAGAACCATTTTTTGAGCTCAAGGGTTTATTGGCGGAATTTTTAAAATCGTTGGGACTGGTTGATTTTTGGACGGCTCCGTTCTCGTCCCAAGATAACTGGTTTAATGATTCCCCCCGGCACTATCTTGAAACAAACACGCTGCTTAAAGTAGAATCAGATAACAATCCCTTCGGTTATCTTGGGAAAATTAAGCAAGCTACCATTAAGAGGGAGTCGGCCTTTGCCGAAATAGACTTGGATATCCTGCTCCAATTAATTTCCGGAGAATACGAATATCAGCCTCTTCCCAGATATCCGGCAGTCGAGCGGGACATTTCCCTCGTCGTTGAAGAAAATGTTAGAATTAGTGATATCATATCTCAAATCCAGGACGTAAGCAGGACAATTATTCAAGATGTTGATTTGATTGATGAATACGAGCGAAGCCTCACGTTCCGCATTGTCTTTCAGGCCGAGGATCGAACTTTGACCGATAAAGAGGTTAATGACCAGATGAAAAAAATTACAGATACTCTCCGTTTCAAATTTAAGGCAAGGATTCGATAATCGCTTTTTTCCACATCTCGTCCTTCTAACCTTTTCGCGGGGCGCTTTTCCATGTTTTATAAAAACGTTATTTTAAAATCCCACAGTCATTATCAAATCGGCGGTCCAGCCTGCTATTTTTTTGAAGCGAAGAACGTCGACGACCTGATCAAAGCAGTTCACGGATGGCGCCGGGATTATTCGGATAGGCGCTCGGACGCCATTTTTATTTTGGGTGAGGGGACGAATGTTTTATTTGACGACAATGGATTTGACGGGCTCGTTCTAAAGCCGAATATCCCAACCCTTAAGAGGGATGATTGTCTTTTGACCGTGGGCGCCGGCGTCTCGATGTTCCAATTGCTTGACTACTCAATGACTAAAAGTTTATCGGGTCTCGAGTGGGCCGGAGGGCTCCCTGGGACTTTGGGCGGAGCCATCTACGGAAACGCTGGAGCTTTCGGCGGCGAAATAAAAGATTTAGCGGTTTCGATTCTTAGTTTGGATATTTCCGGATCGCGGCCAAAAATTATTAAAAGAAAAAATGAAGATTGCGATTTCGGCTATCGTTCAAGCGTTTTTAAAAAAAATGGAAGCAAGGAAATTATTTTGGAGGCCACCCTGCTTTTAAAAAAAGGCCATAAAAAAGCAATTCGAGAATCCGTCGAGGAAAAAATCAAGTACCGGAAAGAACGTCAGCCGTTGGAGTATCCCAACATCGGCAGTATTTTTAAGAACGTTCCCCTGACGCAGATTTATGCGGAAGGCGCGCGAAACTACGCCGAAAGTCTGCGTAAGTCCGCGTTTAGTCTGCGCGGGTCCGCGACGCCAGTAAAGACCGATCCCTTTCCTCTCGTGCCCACGGCGCATTTAATTCATGAAGCGGGTTTAAAGGGCGTTTCTTTCGGCGGCGCGATGATTTCTCCGAAACACCCGAATTTTATCGTTAATGTCTTGGATGCGGCCTCCTCCGACGTTAAAAAACTGATTGAGCTTGTTAAACGCAGCGTCTATGGGCGTTTCGGGATCGAAATAGAGGAAGAAGTGGTGATACTTTAAGTTCGTTTCAATTCAAAAACTTTTTTTGGCAAAATTAAGCCGTAAAAAAAATTAGGCGGGAGAGCAATAAAAGTTTTCCACAGTTGCAAATAAAATTAATTGTTCTAAAATTAAATCATAAAATAGCATTTACATCAGCGTGATTGGAAGGTCGAACAATCCAACACTGATCAAAATTAATTCTTTGAATGTTCGGATCCAATAAATAACGACCGGACAAAAAGCCAAAATGGCTAAGAAAAAGAAAGGAAAAAAGAAGAGATAAAATTTTCTTTCCCCCGCCTCTGGCGGGGGTTTTAGAGATCAAGCCACGAGCCCGCTTAAATTTAAGCGGGCTCGTTTGTTTTTGTCATGGCACTTAGATTATAATTACCTGCGTAACGACGGTCGTCCCTAAAAATGAAAATTAACCTTAAAGCCACTAATCTCGATTTAACGCCGGCGATTCGAGAATACCTCGAAAAACGCATTGGTTCGTTGGAGAAATTTGTCAAGCGTTTTGAAATCCGTGGCGAGGTTAAGCTTGAAGTCGAAATCGCTCGCACCGCCAGACATCACCGAAAGGGAAATGTTTTTTACGCCGAGGTCAATCTTCATCTGCCCAAAAAAATCTTGCGTGCCGAACATTCTGACGCGGATATCCGAGCGGCGATTGATAAAGTGAAAGATAAGTTGAAGATGGAACTCGTCAAATATAAAGGGCTTTCTCGAAATTTTAGAGACTAAGACGAATAAAATTTCGCTAGAAAACCTTTACCCAGCACATATCTCACCGATGAATGTGGTAAAACCCGAGAAGGTAGGCGATAGCCGACTTCGTCTACCCGATGAGGTGAAACTTCAAGGAGTGACCGAGATATGTGCTGGGTGCTCAAATTTATAAATTAAATTTAATCAAGGTAAAATAATTATAGAAATTTAAATAAATTTGGCATGCTTTCTTTTTTTAAAAAAATTTTCGGGAATTATGATTTCGGACCAATGATTGCCGAAATTAATTCTTACGAAGCCAAGCTTCGTAATTTGACCTTGGAGGAATTGCGAACTTATAGCAGCGGGTTAAAAAACCAGGTTCGGACCGGGGCGGCCTTAGATTCGGTTTTAGCCGAAGCCTTCGCCTTGATCCGGGAGACAAGCCGTCGAACTTTGGGTCAGCGCCATTTTGATGTTCAGCTTATGGGCGGCATAGCGCTTCATCAAGGGAAGATCGTCGAAATGCTGACTGGCGAGGGAAAGACTTTGGCCGCGACAGCGCCAGCTTATTTGAATGCTTTAACTGGCCGCGGGGTTCATGTAATCACGGTCAATGATTATCTGGCGCGGCGCGACACGGTCTGGATGGGACAGATTTATCGGGCGCTCGGTTTATCAGTTGGTTGTCTTACTCATGAATCTGCTTATTTGTATGACCCAGCCTATGTCCAAGAAAATCCTAAATCAGAAATCCTAAATCCTAAACTGCAAATTCCAAACGAAAAAGATAAGGAACGCGATATTCTTGGCGGTTTTAAAGTTGTCCAGGATTTTCTCCGGCCGGTTTCGCGAAAAGAAGCCTATTTGGCTCATATTACCTACGGCACTAATCATGAATTCGGCTTTGATTATCTGCGCGACAATTTGGCTTATAGTCTGGATCAGCAGGTTCAAGCCCGCGATGGTAAAGTTATGAACTTTGCCATAATTGACGAGGTTGACAGTATTTTGATTGATGAAGCCCGTACCCCGCTTATCATCGCGGCGCCGGATACAGAATCGAGCGAGTTCTACAAAATTATGAGCCGCGCAGTCGCGAGGCTCGAACCAGAAGTTGATTATACGGTGGATGAAAAATTAAAGCACGTTTCGATCCTCGAAGGGGGCATAGATAAGATTGAGAAGATGTTTAATATCAAAAACATCTACGCGCCGGAAAATTTCCGACTCGTTCACTACCTTGAGGAGTCGCTTAAAGCCAAATCCCTTTTCCATCGAGACAAGAATTACGTTGTGAAACCTGCCCGTAATGCTTTGCATAGCGATGCAGGCGGGAATAACGAAGTGATTATCGTTGACGAGTTTACCGGACGATTGATGCATGGCCGTCGCTATTCCGGTGGCCTTCATCAGGCCATCGAGGCCAAAGAAGGCGTGAAGGTTATGCAGGAATCGCGGACTTTTGCCCAAATCACCATTCAAAATTATTTCCGTTTATACGAAAAAGTTGCCGGTATGACCGGCACGGCCCAGACTTCGGCCGAAGAATTCGACAAGGTTTATAAATTGGAAGTGGTGAGTATTCCGTCGAACAAGCCGATGATTCGAAAAAATCTTCCGGATTTGATTTATAAAAATACGGAAGCGAAGTTCCGGGCACTGATTGAAGAAGTAAAAAATCGGCACCTCGAAGGCCAACCGGTTTTGATCGGTACCGCTTCAATCGAGGGAAATGAATTTATGTCCGCCATGCTTGGGAAAGCCGGCATTCCCCATGAGATCTTAAATGCCAAAAACCACGAACGCGAAGGCGCGATCATTGCCCAGGCCGGCCGGCTGGCTGCGGTCACGGTGGCAACCAATATGGCTGGAAGGGGAGTGGATATTATACTCGGCGGCAACCCGCCTGACTCGGAAGAGGCGGAAAAAATTAAGGAATTAGGGGGACTCCACGTCATCGGTACCGATCGCCACGAAGCCCGCCGCATTGACAATCAATTGCGCGGCCGGTCCGGCCGCCAGGGCGATCCGGGTTCTTCTCAATTTTTCCTTTCGCTTGAGGACGATCTTCTGCGCATTTTCGGCGGCGAGAAAATCAAGTCTCTGATGGAAACTTTTAATCTGCCCGAAGACCAGCCGATCGAATCCCAGCTTGTGACTAAGGTGGTGAACGAAGCTCAAAAGAAAGTCGAAGGTTTTAATTTCGACGCCAGAAAGCATCTTTTGGAGTATGATGACGTTTTAAATAAACAGCGGACCGCGGTTTATAAAAAAAGACAGGAACTTTTGAAAAAAGGCGCCTCGCCGGAGGTTTTGTCAATGCTCGATATTTTGTGGATGAATTATTTGGAGGAACTCGAGGCTTTGCGCGAGTCAGTCGGAATGCGGGCTTACGGCCAGCACGAACCATTAGTCGAATACCGTCGGGAGAGTTATATTTTATACAAAGAGATGATGGCGAGATTTGATTCTTGGCTCCAAGAATGGAGCCAAGCGCAGATTAACGCAGACCGTACGCAGAAGAACGCAGAAATTAAAATCAATAAACAAGAGGTTTTTCCGCGTCAGTCAGCGTTTAGTCAGCTTAATTCCGCGCCCAATTTTACCGCTGATAAAATTGGGAGAAACGACCCCTGCCCCTGCGGAGCGAAACATCCGGACGGCCGGCCGATGAAATACAAAAAGTGCCACGGTAAGAACGTTTGAATGGTAACAAATTTCAGCTTTGCGGCGCTATGCTATAGCATAGCGGGAGGGGAGACGAACAAAGAATCAAAATCGTATTCCGCCCCGCGTCGCAGAGTTGCTTGGGCGCCAGCGTAAAGAAAGATAGGAAGTGTCATGGAAAATAACGTGAAAACTATAGAAGAAAGGATACAAAAAATTGAGGAAAGGAATAAGGGAGTAGAGACGGATAAGGCTTGGGAAACAAGTTGGACGAGAAAATTATTGTTGATGGCTTTTACTTATTTGGCAGTCGGAGTGTATCTCCGAGCCATAGAAGTGCCGCGACCTTGGATTAACGCGATCGTGCCAGCTATTGCCTTTATGATGTCAACTCTCACAATGCCATTTTTTAAAAAGCTTTGGCTAAAGCTTTTCAAGCAGCGGAAAGAAATATAAAAGGTGTCACGGGGCGTGAATACGCCACTCGACTGGCGTATTCGGAAAAAATATAAAAAATGCTATAGCTCTGAAGAAATGTTAAAATTACATTATGGACATTAAAATAGTTAAAAATGAGGATTTAGAAAAATATTTTGATCAGTTTGCTTTTGCGGCAAGAAAAGGGATGTAAAATTATATGAATATCTGCATTTTTGGTGACAGCATCACTTGGGGCGCTAGTGACTCTGATAAAGGCGGCTGGGTCGAACGCCTCAGGGTTTATTTTGGAGAGAAATACGACGCGAATGTTTATAACCTCGGAGTTTGCGGCGACACGACTGATGATTTGTTAAAAAGAGTTGAAGTTGAATGCAAGGCGCGAGAGCCAAGCATTATTGTATTTGCCATCGGAATCAATGATTCGCAGTTTGTGCATTCAAAAAGCGATAGAAGAACGTCGATCGAAAATTTTAAGGAGAATCTTAGTAAGCTGCATAGCGCAGCCCGGCAGTTTACCGAGAAAATAGCTTTTGTCGGATGGACGGATATATACGAATCGAAAACCAAACCAGTTCCGTGGAATACAGATAGATCATATGATAATCGGAGTATTCAAAAGTATGATGAGGCAATAAAGAGATTTTGTTCAGAAAAAAAGCTTAAATTTATTACAATGAATGGCGTGCTGACATTGGGCGATTTGACTGATGGTGTGCACCCGAACTCGCAAGGACACGAGAAAATGGCTGATATTATTAAACCAGTTTTAGAAGATTTTTTGGAGATTAGATGATTTTCCAAAGGTGACGAGGTTGACCGGCGCTTTTAGCCACCCTATAATTAGCTCAAGAGATTAGAAAGACTAGTCGGATTTTTGAGTCGGGAATAAATTTTTTAAATAGAATGGTAACAGTTGAAAAATTAGGAATTATTCTTGAGCCAACCTCATTGGACTTCGAAAGAGAAGCGGTTTTGAATCCCGGCGTCTATCAAGAAGGCGAATGGGTGCATCTTTTTTATCGCGCCATCGACGCCGAAAAAAAATCGTCGATCGGCTACGCCAAATTAAAAGGTCCTAGAGAAGTGGTTGAACGCTGGAATGTCCCTTTTATGACGAGAAGACACGGACACGAGAGTCAAGGAGTGGAGGATCCGCGGATTGTGAAAATTGACAATCTTTATTATATGACTTATGTGATTCATGACGGCAAAAACGCTTTGACGGCGTATGCCGTAAGTTCCAACCTGAAAAAATTTGAAGAGAAAGCAGTTATCAGTCCGGAGATTACATATGACGAGGCAGGGAAACTTTTTGGAGAAGGCAAACTTAAAGACCGCTATTTCATGTTCTCGGCTTATTACGAACGTTTTGCCGCCGCAGACGTGATGGTGTGGGAAAAAGACATTTTCTTTTTCCCTAAAAAAATAAACGGGCGCTACGCCCTTATTCATCGGGTTCTGCCGGATATTCAAATTTTATATTTTGACGACTTTAAGCAAATAGAAGACGAAGATTACTGGCGAGAATATCTTAAGCATCTTGATCAACACGTTGTGCTCGAAAATAAATACTGGTTTGAATCGCGAAACATCGGCGGCGGCGCGCCGCCGGTTGAAACCAAAGACGGCTGGCTTTTGATATTCCATGCTGTTGAAGAATTGAACAAGGCGCGAATCTACCGAGCCAGCGCCGCTCTTCTTGACAAAAAAGATCCGTTAAAAGTTATTGGTCGGTTGGATTATCCGCTTCTTTTCCCGGAAAAAGATTGGGAAAAGAATGGGTTTGTGAATAATGTTGTTTTTCCCACAGGCACCGCGATATTTGGCGACGATTTATATATTTATTACGGGGCGGCCGACAGAGTCATCGGCGTCGCGCGCGTCAATTTAGACGACCTATTGAAAGAGGTCAAGAAACCTCACGCGCACGAACGTTTTTGATAATTTGATAAAATGAAACCCGCGAAAAAAGACGCCAATTATATTTTGCAGATCGGTTCCTATCCTCCCCGAGAGTGCGGCATTGCGACCTTTACGGAAGATTTGACTCTTGCTTTGAACAAGCAGTTTAATCCCTTGGTGAAGACGGGAGTGGTTGCTCTGAATGACCAACCGACGAGCATTTATAACTATAATTCCAATGTCTTAAATCAAATTACAGCCACGGAGATCGGTCATTACGTTGATTTGGCTCGCCTCATTAATAAAAAAGACGATATTCGGATAGTAAATATCCAGCACGAGTTCGGCATATTCGGGGGTGATCAGGGTGATTACCTGATTCCGTTTCTTCAGGCAGTGGAAAAGCCGGTGGTCGTTACGTTCCATTCAGTCCTGCCCAATCCCGATTCTAAATTATTGAATGTTGTCCAAACCATCGCCCAGTTTGCCAAAGCTTTAATAGTGATGAATCAGTCGTCTCTCGAAATACTTGTCCGCGATTATTCGATTTTCAAATCAAAGATTGCGGTTGTTCCTCACGGCATCCCCCAGATTCCTTTTGAATCAAGCGATAAAGCCAAAGAAGAGTTGAATCTCAAGGGGAAAACAGTTTTAACGACTTTCGGGATGATTAGTCCCAATAAGGGTCTTGAGTATGCGATAAGGTCTCTACCCGGGGTAGTTAAAAAATTTCCGAATGTTTTGTATATTATCGTGGGCGCGACTCATCCCAATCTCATTCGCGAAGAAGGAGAAGCCTACAGAAATTCGTTGGTTAAAGAAATTGAAACGTTAAAATTAGGCAACCACGTGAAATTTTATAATAAATACGTCACGCTCGAAGAAATCATCCAATATCTTCGCGCCACCGACCTCTATGTTCTCGCCAGTCCCGACCTTGCCCAGTCGGTGAGCGGAAATTTGTCTTACGCCCTGGGAGCTGGTCGGCCTATTGTTTCCACTAAAACCGAGTATGCGAAATATATAATAGATGAATCTAACGGCATTCTAGTGGATTCGAGGAGTCGAAACCAGATTACGAAGGCAATTATCGAGATTTTATCCGACTCCAAAATGATGAAGTCAATGAGTGAAGCCGCGTACGAAAAGTCGCGTCATATGATTTGGCCGAACGTCGCCAGACGCTATTTCAACATCTATAAGAAATTCGCGAATGTGGAACCAGAGGAAGATAAACTGCCAGAGGTGAAATTTAATCACTTAATGAGATTAACCGATAATTTCGGCGTTTTGCATCACGCCAAATACAGCAAGCCGCTCCGTCGCTACGGCTACAGCTCGGATGATAATTCCCGGGCGCTTATAGCCGCGACGCGCTATTACAAACTGAAGCCAATACCTCACCTGCTCGCGCTCGTAAGAACCTATTTGGATTTCTTGAAATTCGTAAGACAGCCAAGCGGTTATTTTTCGAATATTGTTTCTTTTAAAAAACAGCGGGATAACACAAAAGATGGCGACGTGCTGGGCAGAAGTGTTTGGGCTTTGGGCTACGCGGCTTCCTCTGATTTTCTTCCGCGAGATACACAAAAAGAGGCGGATAGAATGCTTAATAAATCCTTGAAATTGGCGTTGAAACTGCAATCGCCGCGCGCCATTGCTTTTGCCATGATTGGCTTGTATTTTTACCTGAAGAGATTTGATAAAAAATCGGTTAAAAAAATATTCGCGAAACTGGCGGTGAGACAGATGAAATTTTACGAACTTTCTTCGTCGGCGGAGTGGGATTGGTTTGAAGATCGGCTTACTTATTCCAATAGCAAACTGCCGGAATCATTATTTTACGCTTACGACTTGCTGGGTGAAAAAAAATACTTGCGCGCGGCAATTTCCACTTTGGATTTCTTGAGCAAAATCACTTTCTTAAAAAATTATTACGCGCCTATCGGGCAAAATGGCTGGTATTTCAGAGATCAAAAAAGATCTTATTTTGACCAGCAGCCGGAAGACGCCGCTTCGATGGTGGAGACAAAAGTTGTTGCTTGGAAAATAACGAAAAATCAAAAGTATATGGACGATGCCTTCCGGGCATTCCGGTGGTTTTTGGGCAAGAATAATTTAAATCAAATGGTTTACGACGAAGTGACCGGCGGCTGCCATGACGGAGTGGGGCAATACGCCATGAATTTAAATCAAGGAGCCGAGTCAACCATATCGTATTTAATGGCGCGGCTCGCATTGGAAGATATATGATTGACGAGGCCAAGAGGAAAGCCATTGTTGTATTGGAGCATTGCGTAAGGCCGGTTGGTTTTTTCGCTTCGGGACTCCCGGGCGGATACGAAGCGGTTTGGGCGAGAGACAGCATGATTGCTTCGCTTGGCGCGTCTCTTCTCGGGAAAAAATTCCAAATTCCTTTTCGAAAAAGTTTGGAGTTGTTGGGTAAAAATCAGGGAGAATTTGGCCAGACTCCGAACGCAATCGGATCTTACAATGTCGAACGCGGATCAGACGTTACTTTTAACGCCATTGACGCCAATCTTTGGTATATTATCGGCCACCACGTTTACAAAAAAACGTATAACGACAATTCTCTTTATTCCCGCTATCGCCCAAGCCTAAAAAAAGCTTTAACTTGGCTTAAGTTTCAAGACCCCAATAACGACAGTTTAATTGTTCAGCAGCCAACTTCGGATTGGCAGGATGCTTTTCCGCATAAATACGGCCGCGCGATTTCCACTCAAGCGCTTTATTACGTGGCGCTCAAATTTGAAGGAGAGAAAAAAAGAGCCGAAAAATTAAAAAAAATCGTCAATGGCGAAATTGAAAAATATCTATCGCTATATGACGCGAAGCTGGGTTACTATCGGCCTTGGCGTTGGAAAACGCACAATAAATTTGAAGAAGGGGAATACTGGTTTGATACCTTTGGAAATTTAATGGCGATTGTAACCGGACTTACGACGCCTAAAATCGCCAAAAGTATTTTAGTCTATATTGATAAACAAAAAATAAACCGGCCATATCCCTGTAAAGCGATTTACCCGCCGATAAAAAGAGGCGATAAGGAATGGCAGGAGTATTTTGAAGATTGCGAAGCGCGCGAGCCTTACGCGTATTTAAACGGAGGCATCTGGCCTTTTATCGGCGGATTTTACGTGGCGGCGCTGGTGAAAGTTGGAGAATTTAATAAAGCCGAAAGCGAGCTTGCAAAACTCGCTGAAGCGAACAAACTTTACGCAAATCTTCCTACGGACTTTATAACTAATAAACTTAAAAACTTAAAAACTAATTTCTGGGGCTTCCAAGAGTGGCTCCACGGCCAAACCGGCAAACCAGCGGGCGGAAGCAATCCGTATCAAGCCTGGTCAGCTGGGATGTATGTTTACGCTTATGAATGCGTGAAAAGGAAAAAAGTATTTTATTTTTAAAACCAGCTTTTTATGTCGCCAAAACTAAGATTGTTCAACCCAGCTCTTATTTAACGAATGAGAAAATATCTTACCGAAATTTATTTGATGCACTCCATCCATGGAGCGGCAGGAGCTCTGATCGGTATTTTTATCCCGATTTATCTTTTAAATCTTAAATTTTCTTTAGCGCAAATAATTGTTTATTATTTTATTTACAGCGCGGCGGTATTTTTATTTTCTTTTTTTAGCGGTTGGCTGTCTCTCAAAATAGGTCTAAAAGGGATTGTTATTTTAAGTTTCCCGTTTCTTCTTGGTCATATCGGAACGCTTTACCTTTTAAGTTATGGATTTCAAACACCCTTATTTGCTATTGCGGTATTAAACGGTATCCAAGCTGCTTTTTATTGGTTTCCTCTTCATCTTTTCTTTTCTCGGCATTCCGAAATTGATTCGATGGGCGATCAAGTTGCCCGTTTTTTTGCTTGGCCGAAGTTAGCCGGTATTTTAGCTCCTTTGATAGGTGCCGGGATTGTGGCATTTGGAGGGTTTCAGTTGCTTATACTTACGGCCGGTTTAATTTATATGGCTTCAATAGTACCCTTAATTTACATACCCGAATTTTCTCTAAAAATTGATTTTCGATTTAAAAAATTTATAAGTTTGTTTAAAAGAAATACCAGATATTTTTTTGTGGAAATAGCGGAAAACATACGGGAAGACGCGGAGGGTATCCTTTGGCCGATATTTGTTTTTTTAACCTTGCAAAAAGTTTTATCCGTTGGCTTGGTAGGGACCCTGGCCGGGATAGGAAGTATTATTTTTACTTTTTTGGTCGGTCGATACGCTGATAAGACTAACAAAAAACATCTAATGAAAATCGCGGCTCTGATGATGGCTTTGATTTGGTTTGCTCGGTTTTACTTCCCCAACGAGATCGTTTTTTATCTGTCAGCGTTACTCACTGGATTTTTCGCGATTCTCCTCGCGGTACCGTTTACGTCAATTATGTATGGATTAGCCAAAACAAAAGAAAGCGAGATTGAGGAATTCATTCTTTTCCGGGAAATTCCCGTCTTTCTTGGACGAGCCCTGCTTTATACAATAGTATTATTTTTAATAGCTAATTTTAAATACTTTTTACTGTTTACCGCTTTTTCGCACGCAATTTTCTTCTTTTATTAATACTAGCTAAAGGTTTATATTCTCAGGATAGCTTTAAGCGACTTTTAATTTCTTGCGTCATCTCTCTCGCAATTTTATGATATTCGAAGTTTTGGACCGCGTGCTCGCGGCCAGCCTTGCCCATTTTTTCGCGAAGCTCGGGATTGGTTAAAAGTTTTAAGAGATAATCCGCTATTTCATCAACATTCGCCCGATAGGCAAAAGTCTTGGGCTTGTCGAAAATAATCATCTGCCTTTCTTCGAAGCCCATACTGGTATAACCCCATTCTTTTTCCAAATCAACCGTTGAATCAACGTTCGCCAAAAATCCGGTTTCGCCGTGGATAATGGTTTCTTTGGGCCCCATTTCGTTTATGGAGATAACCGGTTTGCCGCAGGCCATGGCCTCCACTTGAATCATTCCGAATCCTTCGAGCCGGCTTGGTGCCGCGTAAATATCGCAGGCATTCAATAAGAGAGGCATAAACTCGCGCGACATTGAACCTTCGAGATAGACAACTTTGTCTTTTGACTCGCCCAATTCCTCAATTAGAGCCATCTCGTCCTTGTAATGATCGTCAGCGGAGGCGCCGCCCCAGATTTTACAGACATATTTCCAGTTTTTTCCGTCAGAGGCGGATCCGCCCTTGGCGGAAAATTCTTGATCAACTATTTTCAGGGCCTTAAAAATTTCTTGAGCGCCTTTGGAGGTGACATCGCCGCCGGCAGTCAAAATCATCACTTCGTTTTCTTTGACGCCAGCCATTTCTCGGATAAGTTTGATTCGGGGGTCGTTTTTCGGAATAGATTGAAAGAGTTCCGTGTCTAAGCCAATGTAGGCGGTCACGAAATTTTTGGTCGAAACGCCGTCCCGTTCAAAAGTTTTTCTGACCCAGTCGCTTGTCGTAAAAACCAAAGGAAGCGAACCGAGAATCTCGCGATAATTAGCCACCCAGCCGTCTGCCAAAAGCCACGGCACCGGCTCGACTCCGAATTTCTGCGGATGAAGAATAATGTCCGGCGTATGGCCCCAAAAACCAACGCCCAAGGCGACATCCGGCTTAAGGTATTTGTAAATCCATTCTTTTTGAAATTCGCTCGATAGATGGCAAGGCATCGCTTCCTCGCCGTTTTCTTTCATTCCGCGGTAAAGCATGTCGCCTTGCTGGCTTAAACCATCGGGCTCCGGCGGATAAGCGTAAAGAACAATTGATTTCATAGCCAATTTTTCAGATTGAAAGTTTCGATCTGGGAACAACTGCGACTTTCAAATGAAGATTTTTTGAATCCGTAAATGTTTTCAATTATTCGTTTTTTTTCACGGAAGATTTCGCGAGGCAATTTAAGGTAATAGTCCGCCGGTAAGCGAGGCGTCGCAAATTTTTGTCCGGCTCGGAGCTCGTAGCTAAAATTATAAATTTCATCGGCGATAATGGTTTTCCGCCGAATTAAATTTTGGAGCGCTTGGCGCGCGCCTTTGTGCCGCGGATGACCGTATTCACCATTATAACCATGAGTGAATATGTATGTAAAGCGTTTTTGTTTGAGTTCGCGCCGGATTCGCTGCTCAATCTCCGGCAGACTCTCTCTCGTATTAAGCAGTCCTTCGTCTTCGAGATCAGAGATTACGGCCCGCGCTCCGTAATAGAGGCAAGCTTTCTTGAACTTGGGACTGCGGTCCATGTCATCGCTCCTTGATAGCGAAAAAATCGTCCATTTCAGGTTTTGGAATTTAAGAATGGCGCCAGCCATCCAGATGGTCTCGTCATCCGGATGAGCGACGAGGACCAGGCTGTTTCCGTCTTTAAGCTCTAATGTCTTCATAATTCCGAAATCTCTTGAAAGAGCCGAAATTAAATGATTTACTTAAATTATAACATTTGTATCTCGATGAAGAGAAGTTTTGTCGCCATATGACCACGCAAATTACAAAAAGATTATTGCCGGGAGAGGATTTGAGAGTAGAAATCGAAAAACTGGTTAAAAAAGAAAAAATTACCGCCGGTTGCCTCGCTTCAATCGTGGGAGGGCTAAAGAAAGTCAAACTCCGAATGGCTGGCGGGAAAGTCGTAAAATCCTGGAACGGGTTATTTGAGATTGTGTCCGGCACTGGCACTCTTTCGTCATTGAGTGATTGCCATATTCATATTTCCGTTTCCGATAAAAATGGAAAGGTGCTCGGCGGCCACTTAAAAGAGGGCTGTATTGTGAGTAATACTACGGAGATAGTTTTGCTAAAATTTGGCGGAGTCCGCTACCGGAGAAAATTCGATAAGAAAACCGGGTACGAGGAACTTGTATATGTTTAAAGAAGCCAAAGAAAGAATTGAGAAGTTAAAAAAGCTGATCAACAAGTACCGGTACGAATATCACGTTTTAGACGCGTTATCCATTTCGGAGGCCGCCCTGGATTCCTTGAAAAAGGAACTTTTTGATTTAGAGGAGCAGTTTCCGGATTTGGTGACTCCTGATTCGCCAACCCAGCGAGTGGGAGGTCAGCCGCTTAAAGAATTTAAAAAAATAAGGCACGATAAACCAATGTTATCGCTAAACGACGCCTTTTCCAAAGAAGACGTTTATGACTGGCTGGAGCGCGCCCAAAATTATCTGGGAAGAAAGATAGAGCCGGATTTTTATGGCAATTTAAAAATGGATGGCTTGGCAATGGAGCTTATTTACAAGGATGGAGTTTTAATCCATGGCGTGACCAGGGGCGACGGCGCGACCGGAGAGGATGTGACTAATAATTTGAAGACAATAGAGTCCATTCCCCTAAAGCTTGAGGAGGCGAGGGATATCACCGTGAGAGGAGAAGTTTTTTTGACCAAGAAGGAATTCGAGCGCATCAATAAGGAGCTGGCTCAAGCTGGTAAACAAATATATTCTAATCCTCGCAACCTCGCGGCCGGCACGATTCGCCAATTAGATCCTAAAATTACAGCCCATCGCAAATTAAACTTTTACGCATATGATATTTTGGAGCCGGAGAAATACAAAACTCATTCCGAGGTGCGTCAAGCGCTCAAAAAACTTGGTTTCGCCATTAATGAACACGGAGAAACATTTAATTCGTTTGGTCAGGTTTTCGAGTTCCATAAACGTTGGGAAAAAGAACGCAGCGGGTTGCCTTATGAGATAGATGGCGTGTTTCTCGCGTTGAATAATAATGAAGTATACAATCAGCTTGGCGTGATAGGTAAAGCGCCGCGAGGAGCAATTGCTTACAAATTTTCTCCCAAAGAAGCAACCACCATGATCGAAAATATCAAAGTGCAGGTGGGACGCACCGGAACTTTAACACCAGTGGCGGTTTTAAAACCGGTTGAGGTTGGAGGTGTAAGGATTACCCACGCCACGCTTCACAATTTCGATCAGATTCAAAGGTTAGAATTAAAAATGGGCGATACGGTGGTGGTGAGTCGAGCTGGAGACGTAATTCCGCAAGTAACGCGGGTTTTAAAAGAGCTGCGAACCGGAAAAGAAAAGATTTTTCGAATGCCGGAGCGTTGCCCCATTGATAATTCGGAAGTCATAAAAGACGGAGCAATTTACCGATGCTCCAATCCTGGTTGCGGCGCCCGTCTGCGGGAAGCGCTCCAACACTTTGTTTCGCGAAGCGCTTTTGATATTCGCGGTTTAGGAATAAAAATCATTGATAGATTTATTGATGAGGGATTGATAAGCGACGCTGCCGATATTTTCGAGCTCGAAGAGAGCGATATCGCCGGCCTCGAACGTTTCGGCGAAAAATCCGCGGAAAATATTGTAAGGGAAATAAATGAGAAGAAAAAAGTTTCTCTTGCGCGTTTCATTTACAGCTTGTGAATTTTACATATCGGAGAAGAAAATGCACGGCTTCTCGCCGAAAAATTCCAATTCCAATCTTACGAGGCTAAGCCTCGTAAGATTGGAATTGGGGAGGTGGCGCGTTTTTTCAGAAATTTTTCATTAGAGAATTTACAGGAAATTTCCGATGTCGGCCCCAAAGTAGCCCAGAGTATTTACGACTGGTTTCATAATGAACGCAATATTAAATTTTTGGAAAAACTTGAAAAAGCCGGAGTGAAAATAGAGGTATTGGCGCCGAAAACTAAAAACTTAAAACTAAAAACTAAAACCTTCGTCTTAACCGGCACCCTGGAGTCAATGACTCGGGACGAAGCCAAAGAAAAAATTCGCGAACTGGGCGGCGAGGTTTCGGAATCCGTAAGTAAAAAAACCGACTATTTAGTGGCAGGTTCGGAACCGGGTTCAAAATACGAAAAAGCGAAACGGTTAGGGGTAAAAATCATTGGCGAGAAAGATTTTTTGGATCTGATAAATTA
>JACPIO010000024.1 GCA_016188075.1 Candidatus Wolfebacteria bacterium
ATGGACGAAGAAAAAGAGCGACAAAAAGAAATAAGAGAGACATTAGAAAGCGAGGGGCTCGACCCGAACGAATTTGACGAGGACGAGCGCGAAGAACTCGCTGGCCTACTTTAAACACGGTATATTTCAAAACATGGAAAATAAAGATATTAAAAACTTAATTTTTGTGGATTGCGAGGGACATGGGCCGGCACCAACACTGAATGATTCGGTGGCGTTTGAATTTGGCGCGGTCGCTTATCCTTCGCGGCAGACATTTCACGGAGTAGGTGCGACCAAAGAAACATTCGAAAATTTCGATTCATGGATTTTATCCGTGACGGAGAAAGGATTCAGACCGCTATTCGTAAGCGATAACCCGGCTTACGACTGGCAATTTATCAATTATTATTTTCATCTGTTTCTTGGCAAAAATCCGTTTGGCCATTCGGCAAGACGAATTGGCGATTTTTATGCCGGGCTTGTCGGCGACTTTACGAATGCTTCATCGTGGAAGAAGTTGCGAGTAACGCCGCATGATCACAACCCCGTTAATGACGCAATGGGAAATCTTGAGGCGTTTGAGCGATTATTAAACGGAGAAAGATAATGAGCATCTCAAAACAGAAAATTGATGAGCTGAAAAAAATCATAAAGGACGATTTTGGAGAGGAACTAACCGATCAAGAGGCGCATGACGCGGCTTTTAATTTGGTCGGTTTTTACGACACGCTCATGCAGTGCGCTGTTGAGGACATTCAGGCTTATATACGGACTGGGGAGATTCCTCCCGGCACATCGCCGGAGCATGCAAAGTGGCTTGCTTCGGAAGCTGAAAGAATAAAAAAGCTGATTGATAGTAAAAACAAGCCGGCATAGTTTTTTGACTTGTTTTGCGGGGCCGCAAGGTAATATCACCCCGCTATGAAGAAATCGGATATCGGGGATATTGTGGAGGTGGTTATCATCTTGGCAGTTCTTGTGGCCGGGCTTTTCTACACCGCTTATGGTCTTTTTGATCGGGGCTCTGTTTCGGGTTCTCATAATCGGTACTATGAAGCGCGTGAGGAGTTCTGATAATCGTTCACAGCTCGTCAAATTCTGGTCAATCTGGCGCCAGTGGTGCAAAGCTCTGGCCCGGGGTCAATCGCTCGCCACAGGGGCAAAACAGGGCAACCCGCTCGTGGTGAGCGGGTCAATGTCTTAACAGCCGGCATAAATTCGGCTATGCTGGTTTATATCCGTAGAATTTCAGCGTTTCCGAGTTGATAAGGATGTGCCAATCGTACAATTCCTTCAGAACCCGGTTCCACTGGGTTCGCATTAAGTCCACCGAGTCGAACTCGGTTTTAACCGAGTACAGACGAAGGTAGGCGCGTCTGACGCGCCACAGTTTTATATCTTAGATAAAATGCAGCGTTAGACGCTGCATACAAAAGATGAAAATACAATTCTTTTATGTTTATATTCTATTCAGTCAAAAAGACGAAGGACTTTACATTGGCTATACAGAAAATCTCAAAATACGTCTTGGAGAGCATTTCAAAGGCAGAGTGACTGCAACAAGAAACCGAAAGCCGCTTATCCTAATTCACTACGAGGCATTTACAAATAAAAAGGACGCCAAGGCCCGAGAAGTATTTCTCAAAAGCGGATTCGGACGTTCGCAGATGAAAAAGGCGCTACAGAATAGATTTGAAGAACTTGGATATAAGTATTTATGAAACTTACTTTCCTCATTGAGTTGAGTTAGCTGGGTATGGAATCCGCTCTTGACCGAAAAACAATTATCCGGCTCTCCATTGTCTTCGCCCTGATTTATTTTTTCTCGCCCAATGGATTGGCTTCGCTGCCGGGACTCACAATCAGCTTCTTGCTAAAAGACATTTTGAAAATGACTGCGACCCAAACCGCTTATTTTAGCGCCATTACTATAATCGGCTGGGCCATCAAACCCTTATGGGGAATTATCTCGGATGCCGTGCCGATCTGCGGTTACCGAAGAAAATCTTATCTTGTGATTACAACCATTGCAGCCGCGATTATCTGGCTTATTCTCGGCCAAATTGAAAATTACGACACCAGAACTCTTATCACCCTTTTCGCTCTTTCCTCTTTGGCCTACGCTTTTATGGATGTGGTCTGCGACGCCCTAATGATCGAAACCGGAAAACCTCACAATTTGACCGGCCGGTTTCAATCAATTCAGTGGACCGCGGTTTATGTTGCCGCGATTATCGCGAGTCTCGCCGGCGGCTGGGTAGCGGAAAATTTAAAACCGCAAAGTGTTTTTTCCCTAAACGCGGCTTTTCCGCTAATTATTCTTGTTGTCGTACTTTTTTTCCTTAAAGAAAATAAAGTATTCGATAGAAAAGAGCAATTTCAAGCCAGCCGGTCTTCTTTAAAGCATGCCTTCGGCGGAAAAGCAATTTGGCTTTTGGCCTTTTTTCTTTTTTTCTGGACATTCAGCCCTTCTTTCGGCGCGCCTTTTTTCTATTATTCGGTTGATAATCTGAAATTCGACAAAATATTTCTGGGCATTGTGGGCGCGGTCGGCGCCGGGGCCTCGGCTTTGGGGGCAATTCTTTACGGAAAATTTTCCAATAAATTTAGAACGCGGACTTTTATCGAATGGATGATCGCGATCGGCATTGCGGCGACGCTCTTTGATTTAATTTATTTCGCGCCGTTCGTCACCAAAAATCTGTTTCTGGCAAGGACGATTTATGTTTCGTCCGCCGCGGTTTTAGGAATTATCGGCGCTTTTACTTTTTTGGTGATGCTGAATGCCGCGGCCATAAGCGTTCCGAAATACAGCGAAGGCACCACTTTCGCGGTTCTCACCTCTTTTTGGAATATTGGGCTCATGGGTTCGAGCGCTTTGGGAGGATTTTTATTCAGTAAAATCGGGCTCCAGCCGTTAATTGTGGTGTCAGCGATTTTTACCGCAGCGACATGGCTGATTCTGCCCTATTTGAAATTTAGCGATGAGAATGCTTGAATACAGAAGGAATAATTTTAAGCGAGGTGAGGTGGCTGAGTCTGGTTTAAGGCGGCAGTCTTGAAAACTGCTATACCCGCAAGGGTATCGTGAGTTCAAATCTCACCCTCACCGCAGATTTAATCATGAATATTCGCTTTTTTGATACACAACTGGAAAAGTTTATCCGTTCGCTTGATGAATCAACAATTGCAAAAGTCTTGCGAACCATTGACCTGCTTGAGATGTTCGGACATCAACTAGGCCTTCCGCATAGCAAAAAAGTACATACGCATCTTTTTGAACTGCGAATTCTCGGCAAACAAGAAGTGCGTATTTTCTATACTTTCCACACGGATGAGGCCGTTCTTCTGCACGGCTTTGTAAAGAAATCAAATCGCATTCCGAAAAAAGAATTTACTACCGCTCTCCAGAAACTAGAGACACTTGACTAGAATATAACACATACGTTATACTTAGAGTATTATGAAAATCTATTCACAATTCAAAAAAGAAGCCCTCAAGAATAAAAAAATAAAGGCCGGGTATGCTGCCCTTGGGCCCGAATTTGAGATTATTGCTGCTTTTATCAAACGGCGGCTTGAAAAGGGGTTTACCCAGAAAGAACTTGCCAGGCGAATAGGCACAAAACAATCGGCCATTGCGCGCCTTGAATCGGGAGCATATAATCCAAGTCTGGACTTTCTTAAAAAAGTAACTCATGCATTGGATGCAAGACTCAGAATTACAGTAAGTGGGAGGTAACTCTCCTAGAAAATAAAAGAGTTGGCTCGTCTATGGCAAAAGTCGCGAAAGCTCTTGATGTATCAATTGAGGAATTATTGAAATAAAATTTATGAGAGAGATTGAAAGAACAATTGTTTCTGCTCTGATTTTCAGTAAAGATAAGAAGCTTCTGATGGGTAAAAAAAATCCTGACAAAGGTGGCGTATATCCCGACTGCTGGCATATTCCCGGCGGAGGGGTAGACGAAGGAGAAACTTTTAAACACGCACTGCAAAGAGAAATTAAAGAAGAGGTTGGTCTTGATCTTTCACCATATAGCCCAGTTCTTATTCCCGAAAAAGGAGCTGGTGTTGCGGAAAAAACCTTAGATACGGGCGAGAAAGTTTTGTGCAGAATGGAATTTAATAGATTCAGAATTGATGTTAATGATAAGTTCGCAAATGAAATAAAATTACATCTTAGCGACGACTTAGTGGAAATTCGATGGTTCAGTCACGATGAATTACCTAGCGTAAAACAAATTCCAGGTGGTAAAGAATTTTTTCAAAAAATTGGCCTGATTCCGAAAGATAGATGAATTATTTTTAAAAGCCGCCAAGGAAAAATCAGAGTATATAAATTTATGTGCTCGACCAAGCACTAAATCATCGACGATGATTTAGTGCTCTGGCTTGTCCTTCGGCAAAGTTCAAAACCAGTATTTTCAAACAGACACCGCCAAGTTTTACATTCAGCGAAATTGACATTCACTTTCAAAATTTTATACAAAATGTCACAATTTAACCTATGAATAGTCAAAAGGGATTCGTTGGTATATTCGTTCTTCTTGTGATACTAGCCGTTGCTGGTGTCGCTGGTTATTATTTCATTTCTCAAAAGGAAGGTCGGCCTTCTACTCCGACAACACAGGTCAATGACAATTTTGGCCAAAATGATACATCCTTGAATAAACCGCAAAACGAAGTTAATCAACTTCCGGTAACTTCTCCGAAGCAACAAGAAAATCCGGTGCCGAGTAGCCAGTCAAAACCAACTCAAACAAGAACTTCTAAGCCAACACCACCAGCAACCAGTCCAACGCCTCCTCCAAGAGAGATTAACGTATTAAAGTCCGACTTTTTTAAGAATGACTCAATAGCTCAATCAATTCTTAGTGGAACTCCTCGTCAATTAAGTGATAATAACTTTTTGCAGGGAGGTAAAATAAATGCTCTAAGTTTTGAGTTCAAATTGATTAATGCGTTTAAGCAGCTAGGGATGGCTGAATTAACCTATTCGGAAATTCCTGGCAGTTCTGATGCCACAGCCGCATTTTATAAATGGCAAAAGAAAAATGGACTGGGCGTTTCCAATATTCTTACTAAAGAAAAAATGATCCTGATAGACCAGCAAGTATATGAAAGAGAAAGGAAAGATTATGAAAGTGCAAAAAATTACCCGCCATATCAAAAATTTGCTGCAGCTCCTTCAAATGAGCCTTCTCGAGAACATCTGGCTGCGATATATTATAACCTTTTTAGCTCTATTCCCCAGACGGTCAAGGCAACACTTGCACTCTCCACTCGAGAAGAGCAAACTTATTCAACGATTTTCAATCTTGAAGAATTCGTTACCTTTATAGACCACATCGGTAATCCCTATTTTGGGTCAGTATTTAACCAAGAAACGAAAAGAGGATTAAGTATTGAAGAAATGGTAAGGATGGTAGATAGCAAAATTTATAGCTTTACATTTTGTGGGGAAGGATACTATGCTCGAAGGGAGATGGGCAACTGCTTAACCCTGAATTCCGAGTTTTTTGTAGGCGGCATAAGTTATGATATAGCACACGCCTCTATGCTTGCCCATGAATTTGGGCATAGCGTTGGATCACATAATATGCTTATTAACGGTGTAAACAAACGTACACACGAACATTTTGGCACGATATCATTTAATTCGCTAAACCCAGAAAATGTAAATATACCCCTAAGGGTAGAAAACGATGGTGAATTTATAAGCCAATACGCAAAAACCAACTATTTGGAAGACTTCGCTGAGTCGTTTAGCGCATATATCCATTCGGGAAATATATTTAGAAAAAGGGCGGAAATCAATATATATCTCAAGCAAAAGTACGATTTTCTGAAAGGAAATGTATTTGGAGGCAAAGAGTATAACACGGGTAGTTTAGATAGCTACTATTTGTGGCAATCTAAAAATAAAGGCCTTCCACCTAAGCAAGACTATTATATGCAAGAAGACCCAAGCTGGGCGTGGGATTACAAGTATTAGATTAAAAGCGGGTGACCAAAAATATCCAAATCAACCTTACAATGATCATCTGTGCAGCAGAGCTGGCGTGGAATTATCAAATTAACCCGCGATTAAGAACCTCTCAACGCATAGGAAAAATGACGAGTGGGGAGTAAATTTTTGCCTGCGAGCCTTACCTGCGGCAGGCAAAGTAAAAAGAGCAAAGAGTATTTTTCTGTGGTGTGGCGAGCTTGTCGAGCAGTGGCGGGGCTGGCTTCCTTAGTTGGGGGTTTGCTCAAAGAATGTTCGAACATCAATCAAAAACGACCGCCTTATGCGGGAAAAACCAGCGGGCGCAAGCCCTTAGAGGTTCGAGTCCTCTACCCTCCGCCAGTTGGGAAATGAAGTCATTGGCTCGCCCGCTACGCGGGCTCGCCAGCCCGCCAAAGAGAAAAATCGTATAATAAAAAGGGTCGATTATAAAAATTAAACTGAAAGGAGGTGAAAAAAATTATGGCATTATTTCTTGGAGTCCATGATCTCAACAAAGATATGGGCGACGGTTGGGCAGGATACAAGAAGGCATGCGAAGAGCTCGGTTGTCACGCCCTGCATGCCTATTCAAACGACGAAAAAAAGGTTGGTTATTGCGTGACGGAAGCGTCTTCGGCTGATGGGGTGCGCAAGGCGCACGAAAACGCCGATATATCGTTGGAAGACGTTTTTGAAGTCAATCGTTCGGAATAATAATTTAATAAATGGATAAAATATGAACACTATTGTTAAAAAGAGTTTCGCATCCCCAGACGAAACCTACAATCCAAAGGAAACGATGAAGCTTGAAATTCTTGATGTGGGAGAGGGTCTTAAATTGCAGAGGAATACGGCGCAGCCGGGGTATCATGGGGAAGATTGTCCATATGACCATATGCTATACGTAGTTTCAGGTAAATTCCATGTCCGTATGCCCGGAGGTGATGAAATTGAATTTGGCCCCGGCGAAGTCGGAGTAATACCCGTCGGACACGATTTACGGGTTACAAGCAGTGAACCCGCAGTCTGGCTGGAAATCAAGCACTAAAATCTTATTGCCGCCAAAGAAAAACTTGTCATGCCTGAGGCAGATCCGCCTCCGGCGGAAAATCGTCCTTTCCATTCACCTCAATAACTGTGAGTTCTCCACCCGCACTACGATTTCGGTGGATTGCTCTTGATAATAAAATCAAAGATTTTAATCAAGAGGGAAGGATTTCACCCCCGCCGCATTTTATCCAAATCCCAGTTTTGGGAGGATGCCTCCCAGAAGTTCGAATTCTCTACCTTATGTTTTGTTAACAAAAAGTAGTCAAGGGTTTTAAAGAAATTGTATCATTTCTTTTCTGATTATGCACATTTGATGGTTGACAGGTAAATTTAATTTATACTAATATAAACGTAATGAATAAACGACTTGTTATTGTATTTGTTCTTACGGTAGCCATTATCGTTACCGGGTTACTTTTATTTTTGAACACCAAAGAAAAAGACGCTTCTTCAAATAAAGCCGGCTCCCAAAGTCTTACAAAAGAGAAGGGTTTCACGTATAAACAAGCTCTCGAGCTCTGTAATCAAAATACTGCAACGCAAAGGGATAAAAATCATTGTTTTCGAGAAATAGCAACCGGAATTTTAAATGTTGCATTATGTGATCAAATTATCGGAATCGAAAAAGGTGATATAGATACATTGCTGAAGCCAGCTAGTACCCAAGAAGAGAGAGATGAGTGTCGTACCGCAGTAAATAAAAGAATTGAGCTCGCTGCATGCGAATCAATGGAAAACGATACTTCCCGTGATATCTGTTATTACAATTTCTCTATTAAGAGAAATGATTCATTTTTTTGTAGTAAAATAGTAAAACAAACCGATAAACAAAAGTGCATTCGGGTTCTATCTCAGTAGAGAGACTATAAGACGGTACACATTCTTCGCTTCGCCGTAACTCACAAGAGCGAAGGCGAACATTGTTAAATCTTCGGCGAGGCAAAGTCCGCCACAATACCATTTAGCGCGTAACTGGCATAAACCGAATGGCAAAAAAATCCGTTGCCTCAATAACTATACTGATCCACTAAAAGGCCTTTGGCGTCGTAAAGCCGGGCCACATCATGCTGGGGATCCAAAGGATTCTGGCCGGTCCAAACCAACCATTCATTGGAGAAAAAATCCTGATCGCGGCGATGCTTTTCGTAGCAGGCGGTTGGCGTAATAGAATTTAAAAATCTCCGACATTCCTCGCCCTGGGGCGACCTGGAAATAAATTCGTAAAAAGAAGGCTCGGGCATTCGGCAACTACTCAAGGACAGAATATAAGACTGGCAAATTCCCAAAAGCTGGGTTATCTCTCCCCTTTCATAGGGTTGGGGACAGCTTTGCGGTATCTGGGGGTCAAAAGTATAAGTACTGGCCAAATAGCCGGTGCATTTATTTGTCCGGAAATTCTTGGCAATGGGACTAATACTGCCGTAAATACTCACCGTGGAATTACTCAAAAGCACGATGTCCGCTTCCGGCGAAAAACCATTGGGATGAAAATCGCTTACGGCTTGAGGGATTCTCACATCGCCGCGATTGTTTCTGATATGCCAGCCCGTAATATTCACTCTCTCGGTGGGACCCAAGGCGGAATAAAGTCTTACTTGATTAAAACCGGAAACCGAGCCGTACGCCGAAGCAATGGTTATTTTTTTGAAATAAGGAGAAAGCTGGGAACGGGTAAAACCAGCCGGGATTTGATTATCGGGAATGTTACTTAGATAACCCGCGCTACTCGTCGGACTTTGAGAAGACGGGTTGGGGGGCGCCGACAGCTGACCCCCAGATGCCTGGCCACCCGACACCCGGCTGCCAGTATTCGAACCAGTTGATCCGGGCGGACCATAGCTCGCGCGAAAAGGATTAAAAGAGCCCCCTTTGAAAATATTTAAATTAAACAGCGACGGCGCTTTTTGACTGGCGTAAATCAAAAGTCCGACAACTATCACAAAGAAAATGACGATTTTGAAGAAATTACCCTCCATTTCTAAAGCACTATATTGATCAACCGTTTAGGAACAAAAATTATTTTTTTAATTTTCTTTCCGCCAAGAATCTGCTTAATTTTATCACGATTCAAGGATAATTGCTCGGCTTCTTTTTGGGAAATCTCCGCTCGCGCCAAAACCTTGTCGCGCACCTTACCATCTACCTGAATCACCAGCTCAAAAAAATCTTTTTTTATTAATTCCTCATTGTACTTCGGCCACTTCTCTAAATGGACACTCTTAAAATCTTTAATTTTTAATCTTTTATCTTTAATTTGCTGATGGAGTTCCTCGGCGATAAACGGCGCGAAGGGCGCCAAAATCAGCAAAAAGTTTTCCCAGATTTTTAAGGGGATTTCTTTCGCCTCGTGGCACTTATTCACGAAAATCATCAGAGCCGAAACCGCGGTGTTAAAACTCATTGTTTCAATATCTTCTCCGACTTTTTTCATGGTCTGATGCAGCGCTCTTTCGAGATCGGCATTTTTGCTTTCTCGAGAAATACGCCGGCTATGAGCGATATCCCAAACTCTATTTAGAAATCGGGAACAGCCCGAGAGACCTTTATGATCCCAGGGAATCGCCTGATCAAACGGACCCATAAACATTTCATAGAGTCGGATTGTGTCAGCGCCGAACTGACGCACGATATAATCGGGGTTAACCACGTTGCCCTTGGATTTCGACATCTTGAGCCCGCCCTCGCCTAAAACCATTCCGTGCGAAGTTCTTTTTTTGTACGGCTCCGGCTCCGGAACCGCTCCCAAGTCATACAAAAATTTATTCCAAAACCGGGAATATAAAAGATGAAGCGTGGTATGCTCCATCCCGCCGTTATACCAATCAACCGGAGTCCAGTAGCGAAATGCTTTCGCGTAATTAGTAATTGGTAATTGGTAATTGGAAGAAGCGCCTTTCATAATGTAGGCCAAAAAGTACCACGAGGAGCCGGCCCAGTTGGGCATTGTGTCGGTCTCCCGTCGCGCCGGGCCCCCGCATTTGGGACATTTAGTTTGAACCCATTTGGTGACAGCCGCGAGCGGCGACTCACCAGTATCAGTCGGCTTGTATTTCTTGACTTCCGGCAATTCTACCGGCAAATTTTTTTCCGGCACTACAATCCAACCCGGATTCAATTTCTCTCCTTCGGAGAGCGCTGATTCACGCTGACTTGACGCGGACTCACGCGGAAAAATTTCTGCGTAAATCTGCGTATAGTCCGCGTTGGTCTGCGCTTGTTTTTTGCATTGTTCGCAAAAAACAAGAGGGATCGGTTCTCCCCAATATCTTTGTCTTGAAAAAATCCAGTCGCGGAGATGATACTGTGATTCTTTTTTCCCGCCGACGAATTTCGTGATTTCCCGCTTGGCTTTTTCCGAGAACATTCCGTTAAATTTTCCAGAGTTTATTAAAACTCCCTCACCTTCGTAGACGCCAAAAAAATCTCGTTTAGAATTTTGAATTTGGGATTTTGAAGGCTGTGGTAAAACCACCTGTTTTATTAGTAATCCGTAACGTTTAGCAAAAGCAAAATCACGAGCATCGTGACTGGGCACAGCCATAATCGCTCCGGTCCCGTAAGAAGCCAAAACATAATCCGCGACCCAAATCGGGATTTCTTTTCTTGTAGCCGGATTAACGGCCTTAATTCCTTTTAATTCAACTCCTGTTTTTTCTCTGGTCAAATCTGTCCGCTGGAACTCCGATCCCCTTTCTGCTTTCTTAATATAATTTTCAACCTCTTTAATATTTAATATTTCATTTTTAATTTGTGAGATAATTTCGTGCTCCGGCGCCAAAACCATATAAGTCGCGCCAAATAGAGTGTCCGGCCTTGTGGTGAATGCCTCGACAGATTGTTTGATATTTGGAATTTTGGATTTAGGATTTGTTTCGGATTTCGAATTTCGAATTTCGAATTTAATAACGGCTCCTTCCGACTTCCCGATCCAATTCTTCTGCTGAATTTTTATTTTCTCCAAATAATCAACCTTGTCTAAATCTTGGAGCAATCTATCGGCGTATTTAGTAATTGCCAAAAGCCACTGCTCTTTGTCTCTTTTTTCCGTGGGGCCGCCGCACCGCTCGCATCGGCCATTCACCACTTCTTCGTTGGCCAAACCGATTTTGCAGGAAAGGCACCAGTTAATCGGAATTTTTTTCTTATACGCCAAGCCGTGTTTGAAAAACTGCAAAAATATCCACTGGGTCCATTTGTAGTAAGCCGGATCAGTGGTCGCGATTTCCCGATCCCAATCAAAACCAAAACCCAAGGATTTCATTTGCCTCCGGAAAATATCGGTATTTCGCTTGGTGACAATTTTCGGATGAATACCGGTTCTGACCGCGTAATTTTCCGTGGGCAAACCAAAAGCATCCCAGCCAATGGGATACAAAACATTATAGCCCTCCATCCGGCGCTTGCGGCTTATAATATCCATGGCCGTATAGCTCCGAATATGGCCGACATGGAGCCCTTCTCCCGAGGGATACGGAAACTCAATTAAGCCGTAGAATTTCGGTTTTCTCGAAAAATCTTTGGCAGCGTAAATTTTCCTTTTTTCCCAAAAACGGCGCCACTTCCCCTCTAACAAGCGGGGCTGAAATTTTTTGACCATAACTCTTTTTGATTATCATAATCATTTTGAAATTTTTAGCAACCGATCCCTCCTCGGTCAAATCTCTAATAATAAAAAGTCCGCCTCGCAAGAGCTCCCCTCGTTAAAGCTCCGATATCCTTAAATTAGATTAATTCACTTTTTCGACGGGGACGACTCCGGCGGCGCCAGTCGTATTTTTAAAATCCCGGTTTTTAGAACGCGCTCAGTCAACAACGCGGACTTCGGTCTCACGGAGGATAAATAAGTTTTTTCCGCGCCGTTCGAGTTCGGCACCGTACATTTCCAAAAAGCGACTAAGAATTTTGTTCACTATTTGAACGCGCTGATCCTCAAGTCGAAGGACAATAACGCCGAAGGTCTTCTTGGCGGCAAAATAATACATTTCACCAAAATCAAGATCAAGGGTCAATAATATCCGCTTCTCCTTTTTCGCCATTTCTGCTACCGCCCAATCGTGAAGATCGCCGAGTCTTTCCTCAATTAAGCTTTTTACGTCGAATCCTAATGACCGCAAAAAGTTTGCGGTTTCCGGCGAGAGATTAGCGTCAAGAAGAAACCGCGCCTTACTCATTATCTTACAAGTTCAAATGGTCTGATTATTTCTCTTTGCAGACGCGCTTCAGAATAACGAATGGCCGCTAATATGTCGGTTTTTTTTAAATTTGGATAGGCGCGTAAAATTCTTCCGATGGTGTAGCCACGCGCCAACAAATTTAAAATCAAAGCAACGGGCAGGCGCGTCCCCTTGATAACCGGCTTACCAGCCAGTTTTTGAGGATTAATTTCTATGCGATCAAGATAGGTCATGCTCTTAATAATAGTCGGCGACCGCGAAAAGTCAAACGTAAATTTTAATTTACCCCCACACCTAAGAAATGTAGAAAAAATGATCTTGCTTAGGTGTGGGGGTGAACTTTTTCGACGAGGACTATACCAGCGGCGCCGCTGGAGCCAGTGGTACATTAATTTCCAATATCTAAACCTAAGGACTTGCGATGTCCTTAGATTAAATTAATTCACTTTTTCGATGAGGACGAGGCCGGCGGCGCCGGCGGCGCCGTTTCCTCCCCCGCTGTATGTTCCCACAACACCTGTGCCGCCCACGCCGCCGTTAGCTGTAATTGTAATATTATTGGCGTTGGTTAAATTTTTTGCCCTGATCCATATCAACCCGCCCCCGCCACCTCCGCCGCCCGCACCACCGCCGCCGGTACCGAAACTACCATTCTGGCCAATAGAGCCATTAGCGCTGACAAAATTTGTTGTGGGATTGGCAAAAACAATTGAGCTAGCTTCAATATAGATTATTCCGCCGCCATTGCCGCCGGCACCACCAATCCCACCAGTGCCTTGACTGCCGCTTCCTCCTTTTCCTCCGCCAGCGCCGCCTAAATACGGCACCCCCGGAGAAGAGGCGTTATCGCTATCAAACATAGAGGCAAAGACTAAATTTTTTGACAATAGGGCTTTATTCAATTTGGATTGAGGAGCTGTTTGAGCACTGGAACCGTTATTGCCACCACTAAAAATACCACCGCCATTACCCGAAGCGCCTCCTTGTCCTCCGCTTCCTCCACCGGCACTACCATTTAAGCCACTACCGCCGGAAGGATCGCCCCCGCCACCTCCACCCCCTCCACCAGCGCCGGTAACACAGACTGCGATAGGAGTGGACGTTGCCGCAATAGCCGTACAGTTTAGGGACGCGCCTTGCCCTTTACCGTCTACTGATATTTTTCCACCGTCATTTATCGTCAAAGTTCCTTTGACCGCAATGAAAAGGCCAGTAGGAGCTGTTTCAGAATTGGTAAGAGCCGCGCTTAAGGTGAGATTGTTGTATTGTTTAATAGCGGAACTATATAGAAGTAGGACTGCTGATTGTGACATCTCCGTCTGATCCATCGCCGCCAAATACCGGCAGGCCGATCAAGGAAGAAACTTTTGCTTGAACAGCTAAGGTTGATGAAGATGATCCTCCCCCGCCTGCCGCATCCACATAAGCTTTGGTTGCCGCATCAGCATTGGCCAAGGGACTAGCCAGATTGACGATTCTAGTGCCGGAAAGATCAACTCCAAATAAAGTAGAGGTGCCGTTAACCACCAATCTTGTCTGGGGAGTGGTTGTTCCAATTCCTAAATTGCCGGAAGCGTCAATGCGGAATCTTTCTATGCCTTGAGTGGAGAAACCCAAGATATCAGTGGTTGGAGCGAATAAGCCAACGCCAGTATTAGAACCAAAAGTATAGGAAGGAAGAGAAGCTGAACCCGGAGCCACAATCACATTCTGC
>JACPIO010000005.1 GCA_016188075.1 Candidatus Wolfebacteria bacterium
CTTTAATTTTTTCATCAATCCGAGCGTCCTCTGCCTCGTTGCGTTTAAAAAAATCTTCCCGGGCAATGGCAGCCGGAATAATTTTTACCTCCACCGACTCCGGCCTCTCTTTAATCTTGAGGATATCGACATTTTTGACTTCGACAAATTTTTCCGGCACAACAATTCTTTCCGTTCCCTTAATGATTTCTTTCGTTTGAGGGTCAACCGCCGCTACTAGAACCGAATTTTCGGCTCCAAAAATTCGTGAATTGCCCGTGAAGAATTCCGTTCCAAAAGCCGTGCCGCGAACCGTTGCCACCGCATTAGCGGTTTTCACTTCCCATAAAGAGTCGGGGGTGACAAGAGTGATAATTTTAGACCAAACTCGGCCCACCACCAGTGAAATTTTTACCGTTAATTTCTCGCTTTGAGCGTTAAATGTGCCTTCGCTCAAAACAAATTTCGTGCCGGGCTCGAAACGCGCCGCCGAACCGTCGGGAAAATGGATATTAGCCCGGCCATTTTTCGCCGCTTCTATTTTGACGCCGGAAGAAAGTTCGTCGCCGGTTTTAAGTTCGCGGATTTTCGAATCATCATCTGGTTTTATTTCAAAAACCGAAGGCGAAACAATTTCAATCCAGGGCTTGGAAACCGCTGGAGCGGTTTTTGGTAACGGCTGATTGCCGGGTGAATCAAAAGTCGGTTTACCGAAAAAGTAAAAAGCGCCAGCCGCGATAACCGCTGTCCCTAAAATGCTTAATAGAATTGTGGTTTTCATCTAATTATCGTTCCGGGTGGAACGGGTTTTTCCGGAATTAAAAGTATGGGTTCGTTGCCATCGCAATTTACCGCGAGGAGCATTCCTTGGCTTTCGAGCCCCACTATGGTTCGCGGCTCTAAATTGGCGACAATGACGATTTCTTTATCAATTAAATTTTCCGGCTCGTAAAATTGAGCGATGCCGGCGATGATTTGATGGGGCACACTCTCTCCCGCTTCGTTTTTATCGCCGCAATCAACTTTCAATTTCAAAAGTTTTTCGGAATTTTCAACCCGTTCGGCGAAAATAATTTTAGCGACCCGCAGATCTAACTTTTTGAAATCTTCAAAGCTTATCATGATTTTAAAAAAAAATTACAATATTCTCACGAATGTTTCATGCTCCCTGATTCATGAGTCTCCCCTCCATCAATCTCCTTTCCGCGGCTCCGACTTTCATCCTCTGAATAATACGGCTAAAAAATTGAATTGTCGAATCGTAGGTCGGGCGATCAACCGGATAAGGCGTGGCGTCTTTACCGCCGTGGGCAAACGAATAGCGGGCCGGATCAACATAGGAAGGCTTGGCGCCGTAGATAATTTCCGAGACTAAACTTAAGGCGCGCATTGTTTTGGGGCCCACGCCCGGAAAAGCCAAAAGATTTTCATAATTTTTCGGCTTGGCTTCAGATACTTTATACAAAATTTTGTCTAAATACTTGCTTTTAGTAAAATCTTCGGCGACGACCGGATGAGTGTGAAATTCCTTATTTTCCAAATTGATAAAAGCTAATTGCTGCTGCCCGACTTTTATTTTAATAGATTGAGATAAATCTGAACTGTGGCGACGCAGAATTTTAATGTCATTCATCAGCGACCCGTAACCAGCTTGAACAAGTTCAGTGGAAATTTGACGCGTTTCATCGCTTTCATTCGCGGTTAAATTCAAGGTTAGCGTTTTTATCGGACTTATAATCGCGGTGTGAGGTTCTGAAACCAAATCAGTCGCTTTTTCCGAATGCCAGTGATAACGGCGAGCTTGGCCTTTTAGGGCATTCATTCCCTGCTGAACTACGGCCCAAGCGCCGCTTTTGGAAAAGAAAAAAGCATGATGATAAATCTGGAAGCCGTCTTGAATCAAGGCGCTGTCCACTTTGGCGGTCATTCGGGAATTATAGACGAGATTTCGACCGCCTCTCTCTGGCAAAGCCAAAAAATCCGCGCCGCGTTCGATTTCTTCCGGAGCTTTGCGCGAAGTCTTGCCTTTTCCGCCAGCAATGAAAATACCGAATTCTCTTTGTTGGCCGCGAATGGCTTCTTTCAAGGCCGCGGTTAAAATCGTCGTAAGCCCGCTCGCGTTCCAATCAAAGGCCAAAACTGTTCCCAAAGACTGAAACCAGCCCGGATCCGCAATGCGTTTTATAAATTCATCCGGGCCGTATTCCTCGTTCATTACATGCATCATCTGCCGGCCAAGCCGAACCATTCTCTCAAAAAGCCATTTAGGACATTTACCGTAATCAAGACCGAAAGTAGCGATGCCTCTGTTTATCATAGGAATTAGTAGATAGTAGTTAGGAGTTAGTTTTATAAGGATTATTTTAGCATAAAATTAAGTAGTTTAAAAAAGTTGACAAAGCGGAGCAGGTGTGATAGATTTACAAAATCGCCTTTACGTATCGCGGCGATAGAAAGGAGGGCCAATGGCGCGATCGCCGCCCTCGCTCTAGAACCTTGTTTTTTTCAGGACCCCCCAAACCAAAAAACTTGGGACCCTCGCATGGTACCTCTAGTGGGGTGCCACTCCGCCAAGAGCAACCGAGGGCTAAGCCAGAGCGCCGCCCTAGCTCTATGACAGCGGGTCCCAGTAGGCGTCCCCGGGACGACCTACGGCGCAGTTAACAAGGGGTCGCTGCGCTGAGTCAGTCGGCATGGGCATATGTCTTTTAAATGCGGGAAGTTGAGCGCGCTGAGTAGAGAGGTAAGTGAGCAAATCTACCCTACGGAAAGTAAACGAGGTAGGTGGATTACTTGCCGCTGAAAAGCACGCGAGCCGCTACTATGGCCCAGCCTAGAAAGGCTCTACTTTCTCGGGGGTTGTACGGCCCTTGGGTGTCTTCGGATACCCAAGGGCTTTTTATTTCAAGACGATAAATTTTGTTTCACTTACCTGCTCTTCTAATTTTTGCACAATGGGATTATTTAATTTCTCTTTTAAAATTTTTAGGACTGCTTCGTGGTACTCGAAATATTTTTCCGGTGAGGGGCATTCAAAACTTTTCCATAAATCATCGCCGTAAGTTTCGTAAGCATCTTTTAGCGACATCAAGTTGTGAATTTTATCAGCAACACAGACCATTAAACTTTCAAAGCTTGCGGATTTTAAATTCTCCCGATATTTTACTTTCCGTTCTTCCCAAGCTTTAATATTTTTATCTTCGGTGACACCCAAAACGATTTCTTTTATTTTTGCACCAAAGTCTTTTTCAAGATTGTCGGGGGTATAAGGAGTATCTTCGATAGTATCATGGAGAATGCCGCTGACTATAATATTTTCATCGTCAATATAATCCAAAAGAATTATCGCAATCGAGAAAAGATGAGAAATATACGGCGTCCCATCGCGCTTTCTTTCTTGATTTCGATGTAAAAAACTCGCCTTTTTAATTGCTTTTTCAATCTGGGGGGTTAATGCCACGCTGGTAATACTCCGCCCGTGCGCCGTGCGGCAGCTCTCGGAGCCCTGACGGGCTTGGTCCGAGCACTCAATACATTGAGTGCTCGGCCGTCAGGGCGAGAGCGCAGGCGGTCGTCCCGCTTGCGGCGGGACGAACCGCCGGTGCCGTCAGGCGCATGGGCGGAATGTTTTACACAATTTATTAAACTATGGTTGTAAAGTGCTCGTGCTATTGCCGTTTATGGAAATTACCACTTCTCTTACTCCGGGGAACTGCTTTAATGTTTCTTTAATTTGCGCTCGAATCCAAGCTATCCGGCACGAGCCGCTGGTGTCGCGGGCCAAACTATCATCGAAATCAGCCTTAGCCACTCCATTATCAATAATCAAAGATTTAACCCCTACTCCCTGATTTATATTCGTAAAATAACCTTGATTTTTTTCTTCGTCAGTCGGACCCTTTAATAATTCTTCGAGCGCCAGCCTACCAACCAAAAGCGTCTTTGGTATGGTTCGGGTAACCGAAAAAACTCTTTCGCAGGAAACCGACGAACCCATTTTGGTATTACCAAAATAAACATTCACCCAAACATTATTTTTCGAATCATATTTTAACGGAATTATAACTCCGTCGCCAATCTCTAAAGTGATGTCGGATCCTTTTTCGACGAGCGACGAGTCAAAAGAAATTTTCTTCGTGAAATCAATATACCAGTTTGATTCCGAAGCAGACTGTTCAGTGCCCGAAGTATTCACAATAATTCCGTTTTCATAAATTTTCTTATCTCCGGCAATAATCCTCGCGTTCGTAGTCGGCGGCGTCGAACCATTAAAAACCCTAACTTTACCGCTGATCTCAAAAATTTCGCTAACGGATTCATTGGCTTTAGGAGAAATTACAATGATCTTGGGGGCTTTAATTACTTTAATCTCCCGAACCAAAACATCGCTGTTGTCTTTTACCTCGCCTTTGGCTTCAATTTCGAAACCACGTTCCAAAAAATTCAAATCAGTTTGATGGCCGGTTTCGTCGAATAATTTCGTCTCCGGCGTCAAAGCCAAACTTATTTCTTCGCCATTTTCCTTTTTCAACAAAATCACCTTGGCGCCCAAAGCTATGTCTAAAATCTCGCCCTTGACATTGATTTCTTTAGTGTCCGAAGAAGAAGAAACTCTCGGATCTAAAATATACTGCCAAAGCGGACTTTGAAGATAAATATAAATTAAACTGCCGGCCAAAATAATGCCCATGCTTACCAACAAAAATGTTTTTCCCATTGTATTTAATTATACCTTAAAAAGCGGCCCCATTCATAATGAGACCGCTTTTCTTTTCCGCAAGCGAAAAACCGATCCTACATCATCGGCTTTGGCTCGCACGTTTTACAGTTCTTTTTGTGCATCACGATTTCAACCACGGCCGACAAACCAACGAGAATGTATACAACCGTGGCAACCGTTCCAGTCATTCCCCCGGGAAGATATGAACCAAGCTCCGAGCCAGCCAGTCCGTACCAAAGCCAGTTCAAACCTCCGACCACAAGCAGTATCCACGTTACTATATGCAGACCTTTCATGAAATATTTGCGTTTTAGATGGGCGACCTTTAAATTTGAATACTTCAACTAAACTATTATTTAGTATAAAGGATTAAAATCTAAAATAAAGTAAGTTTTCAACAGGGGTTACTTCAAAAAAGAAAGCGCCCGGATGGGGTTCGAACCTCATTTCGGGCGCATGATCAGAGCCGAAACCGATCTCGCGGCCTAACGGCCGCCCAACCACGACCACAAGAGACCAATGACCACGATGACCAGAGCTATCGAAAAAGCAATTGGGGTGGCGATTTGCGACCAATCACGTCCTGACATAATTCCCTCCTTTCACCGCTTCACGACAGTGGCGATGCTGCTGATGACTTCATACAATGTGGTTCCGGAAAGGAACCACGTAAACAATGAGGCCAGTAAAACCATAGCAACCACTGGAGCCATTGCGAGCACCGGTCCCGGCAAATCCTCGTCCATGTCCAATCCTCCCTTCCCGTGCTTCCCCGAGAAGCAGGGCCACATCGTTCCCGTAAAACGTCAAAGAGCATCTGTATATTATACCTGAAATCTTCTTGGATTGCAACTCTATCAAACTTTCCCCTTTCTTATCCCTTCCCGGATTTGCGCGACAAAGTTGTTAAAGAAAAAAAGATTGTGGATGGTCAAAAGTTTCATTCCGGTCATTTCCTTGGCGCGAATAAGATGAGAAATGTAATTGCGGCGGTAATTTAAGCAAGTTGGGCAAGCGCACTTGGGGTCAAGCGGATCCCGATCTTTAAGGTGAACGGATTTATTCAAATCGAGACGGCCCGCGGAGGTAAAAGCGCTTCCATGGCGAGCATAGTGCGTGGGGATTGTGCAGTCGAAGGTGTCGATCCCCCATTTTATAATATTCAAGATATCTTCAGGATGGCCAATGCCTAAAAGGTGCCGAGGTTTATTTTCGTCTAAATGCGGAAGTGTCCAATTTAAAATTTTTTTCATATTCCCTTTTTCGCCCAAATCGCCGCCAATGCCAAAACCATCGAAGCCCAAAGAATTTATAAACCGAGCGGACTCGATTCTTAAATCTTCGAAGTGCGACCCCTGAATGATGCCAAATAATGACTGATGACTATTGACTAATGACTTGTGACTAAAAGTTTTCAGGCATTCAACAGCCCAGCGGTGGGTGCGCTTCAAAGCTTTCATAGCGTATTCTCTTGACGGAAAAGGCGGGGTGCACTCATCAAAGGCAAAAATAATATCACCGCCTAAGGATTGCTGAATCCGGATTGATTCTTGGGGGCCGAGGAAAATTTTTTGGCCATCGACCGGTGAATTAAAGTAAACGCCATCTTCTCTTATTTTCACGGATTTGGGCTTGGAATGGGAACCCACCGTATCTCCAGTATTTTTACTCGGAAGAAATTTCATAACTTTACCGACGCCTAAATCGCGCCCAAATCCCAAACTAAACACTTGGAATCCGCCGGAGTCAGTCATCAAAGGCCGGGGCCAGTTCATAAATTTATGAAGACCTCCGGATTTCTTAATCAAATCTTCGCCGGGCTTTAAGTGAAGATGAAAGGTGTTCGTAATTAAAAGCTGGCTCTTGGTTTCTAAAACTTCTTTGGTGTCCAAAGTTTTTATAACGGCTTGAGTCGCCACCGGCACAAAAGCCGGGGTTTCGATTTCACCGTGAGAAGTTTTGAGGATTCCGAGCCGAGCCCGACTTTTCTTCGATTTTTTGATAATCTCAAATTCCATTTTAATATTTACGACATCGTAAGTCGTAAGATCAAATCGTAAGATAAAAAATCACTCTAAAGTAACCTCGCTAATATCATTCAACGATAAATCGCGTAGCCACTCCTTAATAGATTGGCTATATTCATTTGCATCACCAAAAAATTTCGTTAATAGATTTTTATTGATAATTGAAGGGAAATTTTTCTGGCCAGCATAATCCAAGTGACTCGACCAACGATAACTATCTAAAAACTTTATAGTCTTTCTATGGTTTTTCAACTCTCTTTTGCGCCACTCCGGATATTTCAGATCTAGAGGATTAAGATGAATATAGTATGGTAAATGGATGAAATGAGATTCTCTTCTTACTAAAATTGACTTATATCTACTCTCGAACAGCGGTCCTTTTCTTTGATATTTTCCATTAAAGTATTTGGCGTAACCCATGTTAACTTTTTTCATAAATTTCGATACGCCATTTTCAACCCTCGGGGTCAAAAGTAGATGGTAATGAGTAGGCATTAAACAAAAGCAATGAATATCCACTAGGAGTTTTCTAGGCCTTCTTTCAATCTTACGACTTGCGATGTCGTTAGATTGGTTAAAACGATAAAAGGTTGTATTGACCCGTTCTTGATCATTAAATTCAAACAGATCGTGTACAAAACGAAAATGATCTTGATTATCAACAAAAATTTTCTTCTGATCTACTCCTCTACTTAAAACATGGAACAATTCGTTCATAAATATCATTTTATATGAAATTTACGACATCGCAAGTCGTTAATTTTATTCAAGGTTGATAAATGGATAAAATACGTGTAGAGTTTTAGAATAAGCTGAAAACAGGCTTACAAATAGCTCTTTGAAAAGAATTCAGCAGGCGCATTCAGCTCACTTCGTGCGCGGACTCACGCGGACTTAACGCTGAACTACACGGAAGCGATTTGAATACGCTTGCTGACGTGGCGTCACTTTAACCTAAAAAGACCTGGCCGCGAGCCGGGCAGAAGGAAGGGAGCACATGGGAAGACTCAAGAAAGATACTGTTCTCGCGATCGTTCTCACGGCGGCGATAGTAACCCCCTTGGCGTCGCTGTTTTTCGCGACGCTCTGGCGAGATATCTCGGAATTCCTCATTTGGCTCGGGCTCGACTGAAACGAAGTAATGCCACTCGGGAGAGCGGACACAGTGCGATGCACTGCGTCCCCTCTCCCCCACTTCTAAGTTTCAATGGAACGAAATTGAAATTTAGAAGTGGGATTTACTTAAGCAAAAATCGTCCGGCAGAAATCCGGCGTTTTTGGATTTCTTACTGAACTATTACTAGCGATACGATCAATCGTATCGCTCCGATTAGCTGAAGCGGTAAGTTATACTTACGACATCGTAAGTCGTTAATTGTAATATTTATTTTAAAATCTTCCTCAAATATTCTCCGGTATAGCTGCCGCGGCGGCTCACCTCCTCCGGCGTGCCAAAAGCCACCACTTCTCCGCCCTTCTCTCCTCCTTCCGGGCCCAAATCGATCACCCAGTCAGCGGTTTTTATGACATCCAAATTATGTTCAATTACAAGCACGGTATTGCCTCGATTAACCAAACGATTCAAAACATCCAAAAGTTTTTGAACATCGGCAAAATGCAAACCAGTGGTCGGTTCATCAAGAAGGTATAGGGTTTTTCTCGTATCGCGTTTTCCAAGTTCAGCGGACAACTTTATTCTTTGCGCTTCGCCGCCGGACAAAGTGGTGGCTGATTGTCCTATTTCCAAATAACCCAAGCCGACTTCTTCCAAAACGTTCAACCGGTCATGAAGATGCGGGATGTCTTTAAAAAACTTCACGGCCTCCTCGATCGTCATCCGAAGAATCTGGTAAATATTTTTTCCTTTATATTCCACCTCTAAAGTTTCCCGGTCAAAACGTTTACCCTTGCAAATGTCGCACTCAACATAAACAGTGGGCAGAAAATGCATTTCAATGGCGATCACGCCGTGGCCTTCGCAGTTTTCGCATCGGCCGCCCCGAACGTTAAAACTGAATCGTCCCGGCTTATAGCCGCGCACCCGCGCGTTTTCCGTTGAAGAAAAAAGTTCGCGGATAAAAGTCCAAGCGCCGACATAAGTAGCTGGATTGGATCGCGGCGTCCGACCGATCGGCGACTGATCAATGTTAATTAAACGATTTATGTATTCCAATCCTAAAATAGTTTTATGACTACCGGGTTTGTAAGTCGCGGCATTATATTTATTAGCCAGAGTTTTATAAATGACGTCATAAACCAAACTGCTTTTGCCCGAGCCGGAAACGCCGGTTATTGCCGTGAGTCGCCGCAGAGGAATATCCACGTCAATATCTTTAAGATTATTGGCGCTGGCGCCCTTAATTTTTAAAAAATCATGATCTTTTTTAATCTTGCGCCTTTCTTTGGGAATTTCGATAAACTGATGGCCGCGAAGATAATCCAAAGTCAGAGAACCTTTCTTTTTATCGTTGATGATTTCGGGAATTGAACCGGCGGCGACAATTTTCCCTCCGTGGATGCCGGCGCCCGGACCGAAATCAACCAAATAATCCGAGGAACGGATGGTTTCTTCGTCGTGTTCAACAACAATTATGGTGTTGCCCAAATCTCTTAAATCATGAAGGGTTTTGATAAGCTTCGCGTTGTCGCGCTGATGAAGTCCGATGGTCGGCTCATCTAAAATATAAAGCGTGCCCACGAGTCGCGATCCGATTTGGGAAGCTAAACGTATTCTCTGCGATTCGCCGCCGGATAAAGTGCCGGCTTTGCGGTCAAGCGTTAAGTAATCGAGCCCGACATCAATCATAAATTTCAGCCGATTTTTAATTTCCCGAAGCGGTCCCTCGGCAATATCCCGAAATTTTTCATTTTTTAATTTTACGACATCCGATGTCGTTACATTGAATTTTTCAAGGTTGTCAAAAAAAATATACGCGTCATCGATCGACATACCCGTGACAGCCGCGATGTTTTTACCGACCATCAAAACATTTAAGCTTTCCTCGCGAAGACGCTTGCCTAAACAAGCTGGACAAATTTTGTCTGACCCGCGCTTCGCCGAATGCTCCGGCGAGGCGAGCCAGATCTCTTCGATACCCAAGCCGTGGCACTCCGGACAGGCGCCGTATGGACTGTTAAAAGAAAAAAGCCGGGGTTCGATTTCCGGAAAAGAAAATCCGTCTCTGGGGCAAGTGAATTTTGCCGAGAGGGAAACTTCCTTGTCGGTGATAATGGTTAAAACATTGTTGCCGTATTTCAAAGCTGATTCCACTGCCTCTGCCAAGCGCAAGCGGTTATCTTTATCGTTGAAATCCATTTGAGTCGGCAGCCGATCAATCACAAGCTCGATTGTATGTATTTTATACCGCGAAAGCTCAATGCGATTCCGCAAAGAATAATATCTTCCGTCAACTCTTACTTCGCTAAAACCCGCGTTTAAAAAATCGTAAAGCATTTGATAATATTCGCCTTTTCGGCCGCGGACCGCCGGCGCCAAAATCACCAGATTTTTTTGCTCTTGATTCTCTTTGGAAATCTGACTAACAATGTCAACGATTTCTTCCATGGTGCGCGCTTTAATTTCCTCGCCGCATTTGGGACAAAATGGAATGCCCACGCGCGCGAATAAAACCCGCAAATAATCGTAAATTTCCGTGATGGTGGCTACGGTGGAACGCGGATTATGAGACCGGCTTTTTTGATCAATAGAGATGGCTGGCGAAAGGCCTTCGATTTCATCCACATCCGGTTTATCGAGCCGCCCCAAAAACTGGCGCGCGTAGGCGGACAAAGATTCAATATACCGGCGCTGGCCTTCGGCAAAAATCGTGTCAAACGCCAAAGACGATTTTCCCGAACCGGAAAGTCCGGTAAAAACAATCATCTTATCGCGCGGAAGCTCGAGCGAGATATTTTTCAGGTTATGTTCGCGGGCGCCTTTTATAATTATCTTGTCGTGAGGCATAAAAAATGGAAATTGCCCCCGGTTTCGCTTCCTATGGGGGTAACAAGACAAATATAAATCAAAGCGTTAAAAAGTCAATAAAATAAAAAACGCCCGAAGAGGGGCATCCCAAATCATACTAAAAAGGCTTTACTCGGTTTGGAGTTGCGTTCCGCAATTTTGTAAATCAATCGCCCTCGGCTTAAATCCACAGATTCGAAGCATGCCGGGCTAGATAATTTTAAACATTGGTTTGATCGGAACCACTCTCAAGAGTAAAGCCATTATCCATTGTGGCTTACACGTAGTAAAAGTCAATAGCAAAAAGTGTAAAAATAGTGGAAAAGAGAAGCAATAACTGTTGAAAACTCCACTCTACAAATTATTTTCGAAAAACCTTACTTCACGACACTCTTCTTTTTTATAGTCATTGTCAGTGTCTTAACTTCATCCCGAAGAATCGCCGCCAGCTCAAAATCCAGTTGCTTGGCGGCCTCTCTCATCTCCCTCTCTTTTTCTTTAATTAATTTTTCAAGCGCGGTTTTGGATTTGGGAACGGGCTTCATTTCCAGATTAAGAATATCTTCCGTGGGCAGAATGTCGGTTATGGCTTTAACGATGGTTTTGGGCGTAATGTGATGTTTTTTATTGTATTCGAGTTGAAGCTTGCGCCGGCGGTCGGTTTCTTCGACCGCGCGTTTAATGGAACCAGTGATATAATCCGCGTAAATCAGAACCTCGCCCGCAATATTCCGCGCCGCCCGGCCAATGGTCTGAATCAAAGACGTCTCGCTTCTTAAAAATCCTTCTTTGTCCGCGTCTAAAATAGCGACTAGGGAAACTTCGGGCAAATCCAATCCTTCGCGCAAAAGATTCACTCCAACCAAAACATCGAACTTCCCTTTTCGCAAATTGGTTAAAATCCGGATCCGATCCAGAGTTTTTACATCGCTGTGAAGATAATTCACTTTTACCTTCTTCTCCTCTAAGTAGGAGCTTAAATCCTCCGCCATCCGTTTTGTAAGAGTTGTTACCAACACTCTCTCTTTTTTCTTTACTCTACTGTCTATCCTTTTAATTAAATCATCAACTTGACCGCGGGCCGGCTGAATCGTAATTTGAGGATCCACCAAGCCGGTGGGTCGAATGATTTGCTCGACGATTTGGTTACTGATTTTCCGTTCGTATTGGGCTGGCGTGGCTGACGTATAAATTACTTGGCCCACTCGCTCTTTAAATTCCGGAAATTTTAAAGGGCGGTTGTCCGCCGCCGAAGGCAAGCGGAAACCGTATTCAATTAGCGTTTTTTTACGCGAAGCATCGCCCTCGTACATACCGGCAAGTTGAGGAACAGTCATATGGGATTCATCAATTATCGTCAAGAAGTCAGGGACTTCTTGACGCGCTGACTGACGCGGACTTAACGCGGACCCACGCGGAATTTTATTTTGGCCGATTAGTTCCCCGTCCCTTTCCGCATCCATTCTGCGTTTCGTCCGCGTAAGTCCGCGTTTTGTTGGAAAGTAATCCAACAAAGTAGCAGGCGGTTCGCCGGTTTGCCGACCGGACAAGTGCCTTGAATAATTTTCAATACCGTGGCAATAGCCGATTTCTCGCATCATCGCAAGGTCGAAATTAGTGCGGCGCTCGAGCCGTTCGGCTTCAAGAAATTTTTTATTGTCTTCAAAATATTTCAACCGCTCTTTGAGTTCATCCTGAATCGCCCCAATGGCTCGCTCCCTTTCCGAAAACGGAGTGATAAAATGCTTTGCCGGCGCAATGTAAATTTCGGGAAGCACTGGGGTTTTCTCGGGAATAAATCCTTGAACCGGGTCAATTTCGTAGATTTTTTCGATGATTTTATTTTTACTTGGCGCCGACGCGTCATCTTTAAGCTCGAAATTATAAATCACTTCCCTATCTGGCGGCATAATTTCCCAATTGTCGCCCCGCAGCCGAAAAGTGCCGCGCTTCAGATTCGCATTGGTGCGGGTAAATTGAAGTTCAATCAGCTTTTTTACAAATTCCTGGCGGTTCAACCGGTCCCCGATTTTAAAATGAAAAATATTTTCCGCGTAAACCTCCGGCGCGCCCAAGCCGTAAATGCAGGAAACCGAAGCCACGACAATCACGTCGCGCCGGGTTAATAAGGCAGTTGTGGCCGCGTGCCGCAATTTATCGATTTCATCGTTGATTAATGCTTCTTTATCAATATAGGTATCGCTACTCGGCAGATACGCTTCGGGCTGATAATAGTCGTAATAGGAAACAAAATAATTTACGGAATTATTCGGAAAAAGCTCGCGAAATTCATTGCAAAGCTGGGCCGCCAAGGTTTTATTGTGGGCAATCACCAAAGTGGGCTTTTGAATTTCAGCGATAACATTGGCAATCGTAAATGTTTTTCCAGAGCCGGTCACGCCCAAAAGAGTCTGGTGTTCGCAGCCGTTTTCTAAGCCGCTCACTAATTGCTTAATGGCGCGCGGTTGATCGCCGCTCGGTTTATGTTTTGAAACAAGTTGAAATTTTTTCATAGATCCTCGATCCTCGATTTTATTTCAGACTATTTGAAATTCATTCTCCATCCTAAAACCAAAATCTCCCGGTCTTTGAGACTAAGGGGCGCGTAAGACTTATTCTATTTTTTACTTATAGGCAAGTCAAATTTCTCTATAAATACTATCTCTTAAAAAAAGCGCTATGCTATAGCATAGCAGTGCAAATTAATCGCCCGCGTCCAAATAGCTGAATTGTGGAGCTTTATTTTCCCCTTTTCCCGTCAATCACAATCAAGGCGTGGAAATCCTGATACAAGCGCCAATCGCGGGGCAGATTTTTTTCGAATAGCTCTCTAATTTCTTCATAATTCATCCTCTTCTTCTTGTGTCTACTATCACATGGGATAGTAGCTTCTATGCCCTTGGTGATTAGTAGGCGCCGAGTATACTCATCAACAACAAAAACCGGCTTTTCTAAGGCATAGAGCAAAATCGAATCTGCGGTTTCCGGACCCACGCCTTTCAAATCGCAAAGCGCCAAACGCAAAGAGCTCGCGGCTATTTTAGAAAGCTTTTTCACTCCCCCGCTTTGGAGGACGAATTTCGCTAATCCAACAAGATATTTGGTTTTTTGTTTGTAAAATCCGGAGGATTTAATAAGTAACGCCAATTCATTTTTGTTTTTAAATTTACAAATTCCTTTAAGCGAATCAGCTTTCGCGGATTTTAGTTTCGCCATCGCGATTTGGACATTCCGCCAATTAGTGCGCTGGGTTAAGATGGATTCGATTATAATCTGTTCCTTTTCTTTTCCGGTCTTCGGCCGCTTAGACCACAACGACCACTGACCAGTCGGCTTGCCGTATTTCTTTTTTAGAAATTTATATAAAGATAAAATTTTATTGGAGTTTCTACGCGGTTTCATAATCTAAAGTTTTTTATTCGGAGATTTGTTGATTTACCGAAAAAAGCCAGCCCGTCCAAGCGAATGCGTCAATCTCGCTTGGACGGGCTTAATTCGGCGGAGTCGGGTCATCGCCATTCTCGTGATAAAAGAAAGAAAGTTGTCCCCAAAAACCTAAGCGGAAAAATATGCGAACCTCTTTCGTGATCCGTCTCGAACATTTAACGGAACACGCATAAAGCCCGATCTTGACCTTCCAATTCTTACGAGAAACAGGAAACCACTTTTCGCAACCTGCGCAACGGCGTTCGTCGCGGCCGTTTGCGCGCCGTAATTGCGGGAAAAACCGTAGCTCATATTTCATAACCGCCCCTCCTTTCGCGATACACCTTAATCGTGTAAGTTTGCGGCGTTTCTGCTGCCGATTGCTCACCATCATAGATGATCATTAAACCGTTTGGATTCAGACCGCCCTCGTAATGCTTCTTGCAACGAGGGCACCAAAACCAGCGAGCCGACACTCCTCCCTCTTCTGTAGAAAAGGCAAATTCAAGAAAAGCACCGCAGTAGCTCCTAGGGCAGAGGTATTTCATCGTTGTATCGCTCATGCCTTACCCTCCGTTTTGCGGGGAATTACTTCCCCTTGATTATGAATGAACAACAAAAAGGCCGTTGCCTTTGACAAAAGTATTATTAATTTTTCGATAAAAAGCAAATACTTGGCACCACAAACCATCGCGAAACTAAATCGCCCCTTCTTTTTGCAAAATCATTTTTTTCCACTTTTTGCCGCGATTGGATTCGCCGACTTGGCCGTCGGAGCGGATTACGCGATAGCACGGAATTTTCTTGTAGTCGTGATTCTTGCTTAGAATATTTCCGACCGCGCGGTAAGCTTTCGGACTGCCGGCTAATTTCGCCACTTGCTTGTAAGTCAAAACTTTCCCTTTGGGAATTTTTGCCACCACTTCTAATACTTTTTCCTTAAAGGAGCGGGTTTTCATAAGATTATTGTGCATGACTACAATGCTACGTTTAAACGTAGCGCCTCGTTTCAATCTATTGAGAAATCGGAAATATTAAGAAATCGGACGTTGCGGGAAAAACAAAACGGGCTCATCACCCGTCTTGCTTTAAGGAGCCAGCCTTTAATGATTTCAGTTCCGTCTTCTAAACTGGAGCAGGACTTGTCTCCAGACGCGCGTTTGAACCCCAATCACCCAAGGCTATGTCCTCTCCTCACTATGTAAAGTATAAAAAATAAAATACCGGAGTCAAGCCTCTTCTGTTTACAAAGTGTGGATATCGCGCTAATCCATCATTTGGTCCTTTTTTTTCAAATAAACCATCACCAAAACCGCGAAAATCAAGACTGGAAGTAATGCCAAAGAAGTGATGGCAACCGGCCGCGTGGTAACGCTGACCACCTGCCCCAGCATAGAAACGTTGACCACAATCGCGTAGCCGCTCATCAAAACAGAATATCCGGCCAAAACCTTGATAATTTTTTCGTATTTGCTTTTTTTCATCTCGTCCTATAGGCCCGCGGGCGACCTTTCTTGTATTTATTATAGATTATCATTTTTCTACTTTAAAATCAAAATCTTGATTTCATAATTATACTCCGCGGTCTCTCCCAAGGCAATTTTAAATTTAATCGGATATTCTCCTTCTTTTTGCCAAACGTGAGAAATCGTCGTGTTTTTCCCGGATTCCAAGGATCCGGCGCTTGCGCCGCCCTCTCCCCAATCAATTTCGTAATTCAGTTTTTGGGCATCGTTTGCGACTGACGGATTTTTAATGAGAAAAGACAAAGGCGACCCTACCTTCCCCAAGTAACGAAAGTATTCAATAATTTCGTTCGGTAAAGGTCTATCTCCAACCCCCAAAACATTCTGGGCCGCTTCGCCGGTTTTCTCCAATCCCCCTTCGATCGCTTCGTAAGTTTTTTCTTTGGCGGCCTGACTTGCTTCGGACGCCCCTTTCTCGACGAAAGATTTACCCTGCTCCACAACGGCAGATAATTTTTCTTTTACTCCTCGACTCAAATCTGAAATTTTCTCCAAGAAAGAGGACGGGTGCGTTATTGACTCGCGGTCAAAATCCAAAAATCTCAATGTCGCGCTTCTTTCTTTTCCCCAAAACAAATACCCCAAGCCGAGAAGCGCGAAAGCCGCCGCGGAAAATATTATAAGTTTTTTACTCATTTATTATTTGTAAGAAATTACAGCGTTGTTTATATTTTCGAGCAGGCAATTCGTCCGAAAACACGCTATCAATTTCCCCAGCGAGGAAATTGCGCTCGCTCTCGGCCTCGCTCTCCCTCGCTACGCCAAGTCTGACTTGGCTACGCTCGGGAACCATGCCCGCTCGGCCTGCGAGACGGTTTTCTCAACAAATTGCCTGCTCGGATTATACCAATTATACCAAATTTATTCGCCTACAAGAACTCAGCTACCGTTGTTGCGATTAAAAAACCCTAATGGTAAAATATTATAAATGGGATGCCTAAAACAAAAATCGAGGAAGAATTAGAAAAAGGAGCGGAACTTTCGATTATCGGCTTAGTGGACAGCTTGATTGAACACGCTTATACGGCCCGGGCTTCCGACATTCACATTGATCCGGAAGAAAAACGAGTCCGGGTTCGACTTCGGATTGACGGCGTTCTTCACGACAGTTTTATTTTTCCCAACGAGGTTCATTCGGAAATTATCACCCGCATCAAAGTTTTATCCGGTCTTCGAACCGACGAACACCAAGCGGCCCAAGACGGTCGTTTTCGAATACCTCTTAAAAAAATCGGGCCGGTGGATGTCCGAGTCTCGATCGCGCCTACCTACTATGGTGAAAACGCCGTCATGCGGTTACTCGCCGAAAGAGGGGAAAAAATTACTTTCAACTCCTTGGGCTTTAATCCCAGAGACCGATTAAAAATCGAGCAGGCCATCAAAAAACCTTACGGCATGGTTCTCGCGACCGGTCCCACCGGCTCGGGGAAAACCACCTCGCTTTACACTTTAATAAAAATTTTAAAAACGCCGGAGGTTTCCATCATCACTATTGAAGACCCCATTGAATATTCCATCGAAGGCGTTGACCAGATTCAGGTCAATCCGCGGACCGGTTTAACTTTCGCGAGCGGACTTCGTTCCATTCTAAGACAAGATCCTAATATTATTATGGTCGGAGAAATCCGGGACGAGGAAACCGCCCGCATCGCGGTTAATGCCTCTTTAACCGGCCACCTTCTTCTCTCCACTCTGCATACGAACGACGCGCCCACGACTCTGCCCCGGCTTTTAGATATGAAGATTGAACCTTTTCTCATCGCCTCCACGGTGAATATCGCCATTGGTCAAAGATTAGTGAGAAAAATTTGCTCAACCTGCAAGACTAAAAAAGCCGTGACTATGGATGAACTAAAAAGTTTAAGCGAAGTTCTGCCGCCGGAAACCCTAGCCGAATACAAAGAATTTTATAAAGGCGCCGGCTGCGGCGAGTGCAATCAAAGCGGCTACAAAGGACGAATCGGCATCTATGAAGTTTTGGAGATGGACGATGCTGTCCGGGCCGCCGTCCTAAGAAAAGCCGACGCCAGCGAAATCCGCGAGATCGCCGTCAAAAACGGGATGACCACAATGATCAAGGACGGCTTAGAGAAAGTAATGGCTGGCGTTACCACGATTGAGGAGATATTAAGAGTAATTCACGAGTAATCTATGCCCAGTAGTGAACCCGCGATTGGATTTCGCTCAATTTATTTTAATATGCCGCGATAAGTTATAAACTAATAAGAAATTACAATAAATTTAAAAATTAAACTCTGCTCGCGAAATCAAAAATAAATTATTATCGCGGGTCTACTACTGGGTATGAATCTTTTTTCTCGCGTTTCAATCCAAGAGCAAATCCTTTTTGTTAAGTATTTAGCCGTGATGACTAAAGCTGGGATGCCCATTTTGGATTCTCTCCAGCTTATGAAAAAACAGCGCATTTCGAAAATGATGACTAAAATTCTTGATCAAATGATTAGCGACGTCTCTAATGGCCAGTTTCTCTTCGTCAGTCTGGAGAGGTTCCGAAATGTTTTTGGCGATTTTATGCTGAACATTATCCGCGTCGGCGAGACCAGCGGCATTCTCCATGAAAATTTGAATTATCTGGCCGAAGAACTAAAGAAGAAACAGGAATTGGGGCGGAAAGTGAAGGGAGCGCTCACCTATCCCATTATTATTCTCTTTACGGCGACCGCCATCGTCGGTCTCTTGACGCTTTATGTTTTTCCGAAAATCCTGCCGGTCTTAAAGAATCTCAAAACCAAACCGCCCCTCCCCACCCGAATTCTGATTTCGATCTCGGATTTTATGACGGCTTACGGCGTCTTTGTGTTTTTAGGCGTCATCGTTGGCGGCATCCTTCTCTGGTTTCTTGTTTCCAAAGTAAAACCGGTAAAATTTTTATTTCATCGCATCGTCCTTATCACGCCCCTGGCCGGGAGAATATCCCGAAATTACAACTTGACTGCTTTCGCAAGGACCCTCGGGCTTCTCCTTAAAAGCGACATCAAGGTCGTTGAAGCTCTTTCGATGACGGCCGAGACAATGACCAATTTAGTCTACCGAGAAGAAATGAAAAAAGTAGCCGCGAACGTAAGCCGCGGCGAAGAAATTTCCAGGCATCTCGAAAATAAAACTTATCTTTTTCCTCCCATGCTTTCTCAGATGATCGCCATCGGCGAGAAGACCGGCAACTTAAGCGAATCGCTGCTCTACCTTGCCGAGCTTTACGAAGCCGAGCTCGACGACCTCACAAAAAATCTATCGAGCGTCCTCGAACCGGTCCTGATGATTATTTTGGGCGTTATTGTCGGATTCATCGCCCTTTCGATTATCACGCCCATCTACCAGATGACTCAAAGTCTCTAATTATGAAAAATCAAACGATTGAAACAGGATTCAGTCTCATTGAGACGCTCGTCGCCATTACCATCTTTATTATCGTTACTGCGCCGATTTATTTTGCCTATTCTCAAATTCTCGATATCATCCAGAGAAACCAAGCGCGCTCTTACGCCGTGGCCGTTATTCAAAACCAAATTGAAACAGTGAGAAATATGCCCTATGCGGCAGTGGGCATTCAGGGCGGCTATCCCATCGGTCAACTCTTAGCCAATCAGACTGTCAATTATGAAGGCTACTCTTTTTCTCTCCAAACCACGGTTAAGAATATTGACGATCCTTTTGACGGCACAGTGACAAGCACCCCACAGGACACCGCGCCGGCTGATTATAAATTAGTGGAACTCGTGATTACCTGCTCCAGTTGTCCAAATTTCTCTCCGTTCACGGTGACGACCAACGTCGCCCCCAAAGCATTGGAGACAGCCACCAATAATGGCTCTTTATTCATCAATGTTTTTGACGCCGCGGGTCAGCCGGTATCTCTGGCCAATGTTCACGTTTTTAATCCTTCGACTACTCCTCCGCTCACCATTGATGATACTACTAACATCGGCGGTCTCCTCCAATTGGTTGACATTCCAACCAGCAGTATTGCTTACGAAATTTCCGTTTCGAAATCCGGTTTTTCATCGGAGACAACTTATCCCTTGGGAGCGCCGGGGAATCCTAATCCCGTAAAACCCCATGCCACAGTGGCCCAAGCACAGTTAACGCAAATAAGTTTTGTCATTGACCGAACCAGCACTCTGAATTTCAAAACTGCTGACGCCTTCTGCCGCGCTCTACCCAATGTCGAATTTACCCAAACCGGCGCAAAATTAATCGGCACGAGCCCGGATATTTTTAAATACCAAAGCAGTTCGGCAACAGACGTAAATGGCCGGAAAACCGTGAGCAATATCGAATGGGATACCTATAATTTCGCGGTCTCAAGCACTGCTTATGATTTAAGCGGCACCTCCCCGGTTTTGCCCATAGTCCTTAATCCTTCAAGCACCTCCAATCTCGCATGGCTTCTTGCCCCCCGGAAACCTCGAACCCTGCTTGTTACGGTAAGGGACCAGAACGGGAACCTCATTGACGATGCCAAAGTGGAATTATCCAAAACCGGTTTTAGCCAAGTCGCCTTTACCAAAAGAAGGCCTCTCGATCAAACTGATTGGTCTCAAAGCGGCTACGCAAGTCAAAGCGGCAATATCGAAGCAGAAGCAACGCCGGGCGAACTAAAACTTCTTGCGATAAACGGAAAATATCCGACCACGACCATCGAGTGGCTCATCTCCAACACCTTTGATTTAGGAACGACAACCACTGCCCTCTACACTTTAGATTGGCAACCTCAAAGTCAACCCATGGAAACCGGCCCGGATAGTCTCAAATTCCAAATAGCTTCCAATAACGACCAGAGCAGTTGGAACTTTTTAGGACCAGACAACAGCACGAGCACTTTCTATACTGCCACCACTACCCCCGTGAATCTCATCCACGCGAACAATCGCTATCTGCGCTATAAGGTTTATCTAAAAACCGATAATGAAAATTTTACCCCCCTGCTTCAGGATTTCTCCATTAACTTCTCTTCTCCTTGCATCCCCTCGGGCCAGGCCTTCCTTAATAATCTCTCGGCCGGCACCTACACCCTCACCATTCAAAAAGCCGGTTTTCAAACTTTTAGCAATTCCCTATCAATCGATAATGACTGGCAAAGTTATATTGCCACTCTCGAGCCATGAAGAAATTTAATTTGTTCCTTTTTGTAATAATCGGTTTTGCCCTCATCATTTGGAGCGCGCCCTCACTCGCTTCTGCCGCTCCTCTTAAATATTTTGAATTTGCTCCGGACTCGAATTTAAACCTTAATATCGCCTCCGCTCCCACTCCTTATCAAATTTTCTATCCTCAAAATGATTTTCTAAGCGGTTTTGATCTCTGGCTTTCTAATAACGGCTCCGGAGGCACAGCCTCTTTTGGTTTAAGAGACGCCCAAGACGCGCTTCTTACGGCGAAAACCGTTTTTATTCCCTATCTTCCCGAAAAGTGGGGCGGTCAAATATTCCATATTGATTTTGATAATCCGGTAGCAGTCTCGAGTTCCGCTCTCTATAAAATTAAAATGTTAAGCTCAATGCCCAATCTGCGAATTTATTACACTACTCGAATCCAGCTTTTAGAGCATAACGCCCTTTCTCTACCCGTTATCCTAAGCATTGTGGGGCCAGCCCGTTTAGGCGACATAGACCAATCCTTTTCCTTTAAATTCGCTCTTTACGAGGAAAACGATACTCTCCCGCCGATTATCGCGAACGTAACCTCGTCAATAATCTCTTCTCAAGCATTCCAATTACTCTTCAACACTAATGAACCAGTGGACTATCGCGTTACCTTAAATCCAGTTCAGGGAGGCGCGAGTCAAATCCAAGATTGGATGGGTAGTTATAATTTTTGCAATCTGGGTATTTTAAATTGCGGCGCAACCTTCTCGATTTTTCCCGGCGCTTCATACAACTACGAAATTCAGGCTAAAGACTACGCTCAAAATACGAGTTTAGTCGGCGGATCCTTGGGAACCTCGGCCAATCCGCCGCCGGATAATTCTCCGCCCCCAGAAACTTCATTAGTCAGTCCGCCGGTTATCTTCGGCGCTTATCTCGCGGCCTCGACTCCCCGCTCCGTAAAAATTACTTGGCAAACCGATAAAGCGGCTGACAGCAGTCTAAAAATAAGCCTTGATTCTCTGGGTAATCAGATTGTTGCTTCAGTCGTTGATACCACCCCGGAATTAATCCATACCCTGGACACTCCGAATGTCCTTACTCCGGAAACCAATTATTTTGCTATTTTAAGTTCGGGCGCCTCTGGCGCCTCCGCGAACCAAATCTTAAGTTTTAAAACCACGGCCGAAGCGCAAGCAGGGGTAAGCGCGGTAAGCAGTCAAGGCATACCCAATTCTAATTCTAATAATGTCTCTCCTTTGGGATCTTCAGGAATCACTCCGGTAACAAGCGGTAATTCTCCGCTATCAGAAGCGAAAATTAGTCTTTCCGAAGACGACGCAGGAAAAGCAATTCTAACCATAGAGTGGCAAGCTCCGAGTTACGGCGAACCGAAACAAGGTTATCGCATCCATATCTTCAACGAAAGGAACGAACTAACCAGAGAAGTGTCTATCCCAGCCGGCACTCATCGGATTAGAATCTCTGATTTAGAAGCGGGCCAGTATCGGGTATTAATTTACGCCAATCAGGGAGGTATCCTCGAACGGATCGCCGAAGAAGCGACGCTTACCATCCATGAAAAATCAGTTTCGTTTTTCCAAAGCTTTTCTTTTTATGTTCTCATCGGCGTCATTCTCATCCTCGCGGCTATTATCGCCTTTTATGTTATCCGACTTAAGCAAGTATAAATTTATGAAGGGATTCACTCTGGTGGAGCTGATGCTGGGTTTTTCAATCATTTTGGTTATTGTCGCGGCGGCCGGATTATTTTCCGGCAATGTCTTGAACTTAAATAACATCTTCAAGGGAACTTTGGAAACGCGGGAAGAAGCCGGGCAAACTCTCCAAGCCATGGTAACCGAAATCCGCTCTCTCGCGCCGTCCAATATCGGCGGTTATCCCATCGAGGCCGCGGCCAGCAGTTCTCTTGTTTTTTTTAGCGACATTGATACCGACGGACTATTCGAACGAGTAAGATATTTCGTGGATGGCAATAACCTAAAAAAAGGAACCGTCAAACCAACAGGCAGTCCTTTGACTTATAATCCGGGAAATGAAATTATTACCGAACAAATTCATAACCTGATTTTAACCGCCTCCTCAACGTTTTCCTACTACGACGCGAATTACACCGGCATCGAACCTCCACTCGTTTTTCCGGTCAATACTTCTCTCATCCGAACGATCGGCGTTCGGATTGCCGCCCAGAAACAAAATCAAGGCGCGCCTTCCTCTTTTACCATTCAAGTTACTCCCCGAAATTTACGAAGTAATCTATGAGAACAACTAACAACACAAAAAAGGGTCAGTTAACTCTTCAGCTTCTAATTTTTGGCGGAGTGGCTGTCATTTTCTTGGCTGGTTTTTTGATTTGGCTGGATAGCGCTTCTAAATCAACAATTAGAAATCTGGATAAGGCGCAGGCCTTCGTCGTTGCCGAAGCCGGTATTGAGTATTATCGCTGGCACTTGGCCCACGCTCCTCAAGATTTTAGCGATGGCACCACCACTCCGGGTCCCTATATTCACGACTATACGGATAAAAATGGAAATGTATTGGGACAATTCGTTTTAAATATTACGCCCCCGCCGGTTGGTTCGAGCGTAGTAACCATCGAATCAAAAGGGAAGTTGAGCTCCGACCCCACCGTAGAAAAAACCATTAAAGTAAGGATGGGTATTCCTTCTTTTGCTAAGTTCGCCGCCGTCTTAAATGAGAATGTTCGTTTCGGTCCAGGCACCGAGGTTTTCGGCGCCGTCCACTCGAACTCTGGGGTTCGCTTTGACGGTATAGCTCACAATCTGGTAACCAGCGGCCTTGCCTCCTATGATGACCCTGATCATAGTGACACGAATCTTGAATTTGGAGTTCACACGCATGTTAACCCCCCGCCCGGCACCGGCACTACTTCATCCTTCCGACCATTGGAGGCGCCGCCCAATCCCGTGCCTGATCGACCAGACGTCTTTCTCGCTGGCCGTCAGTTTCCGGTGCCTACCGTGGACTTTGTCGGCATTACCCAAACTCTTGCTCAAATCAAAGCTGACGCCCAAGCCGGCGGTTTCTACGCTCCTTCTTCAACCGCGTTTGGTTACGACATTCAACTTAAAACCAATAATACCTTTGACCTCTACCGCGTAACCGGCCTTGTCCCCTCTCCTTCCTCTGATTGCGCTAAATCTCAAACGCAAGGCGGCGGGGATCAAAGCGGCTGGGGTACATGGAGCATCCAAGCCGAAACTTTTCTCGGCAACAATCCTATTCCGGCCAATGGTTTAATCTTCATCGAAGATGATGTTTGGGTTAAAGGTCAAATAAATGCGAGCCGCGTTACCATTGCTTCAGCTCGGTTCCCGGACAATTCCGCGACAAGAAGCAGTATCACTATAAACGACAATCTTCTCTATACCAATTACGACGGTCGTGACGCTATTAGTCTTCTTGCTCAAAAAAATATTAATATCGGCTGGGTCAGTCAGGATATTTTGCGGGTTGATGCCGCTTTGATGGCGCAAAATGGCCGCGTGGGCCGATATTACTACAATGGTTTTTGCGCTCCTTATCACGCAAGAAATACCATTACCACCTACGGTATGATTGCTTCCGCAAAAAGATACGGCTTTGCTTATGCTAATGGCACCGGCTATCAAACGCGCAATCTTATTTACGATTCCAATCTTCTTTATGGTCCGCCGCCGAGTTTCCCTCTGACAACGGATTCCTATCAAACAATCTCTTGGGATGAAACCAAATGATGAAACCAAATAAAAATTTAAGCGAGGGCGGTATCACCCTCATTGAATTGCTTCTCACCGTAGCTATCGCCGCTATCCTCGGCGCCGCTATTCTTTATTTTTTAAATCCGGCGAGTCAGTACGCCGCAGCCAGAAACAACCAGCGCGTAACTCACATAAACACCTTGGCCGGCGCCGTGCGCTCAAGAATCACCGACAACCACGGCGTCTTCGAAACTAATTGCGTAAGCGGCCCCCTGCCCGGAACCACAACCACGCTGGGCAGCGGCCCTGGCAATTACAATATTGAACCCTGCCTCATTCCTACTTATCTTTCGGTAATGCCCCTTGATCCATCAAACGGCACCTCGAGTTCTACCGGTTATTCGATTGTCTATACGAGTACCACGCGTCAGTTCGTTGTCGGCGCGCCCAATGCCGAATTGGGCCAGACGATTTCGGTTACGAGGTAGATTTTTAACCCCTCTGTTCTTGTCTTTATACAACCCCTCTTAAACCCCCTTCCACTTTTTGTCCGCGCCTCAAGGAACTCTTGCATAAATACAGTGACTGGCCTCCTTTCTTTATTTTTTCCGACAGATAAAAATCATCTGTTCGCTGCTTGGCTTATATGGTTTTAGGTTGAAATCGCCATAAACTTTTACCGGACGCAAACCAACTTCATCCAATAAGGACTGGATTTCCAGAAATGTAGATTGATACGCGGAAACAGGATAATGCCATCGCTTAATAGAACCGTCCATTTTTAATATTTCCATAAAGTAATGTATTTGGAATATATGTTCTTCGGGAACTTGTACGGCAGAAGAAAGGCTCCAAGTTTCATTTTTTATTACTCGTGAAAAATGATGCCTTATGATGTATTCTTTAGATAGGTCATTGGGAGAAAAAAGATCGAAAGCGAATAAGCCGTTTTTATCAAGATGCTTGACTATATTTCTTAGAGCTTCGTGTTGTCTTTTTCTTGTTTCTCTCGGTGTATAGTATGTTCCGTCTTTCTGGGCCAGATACGCCAAGCTGTCAAAAGACAGGAAAATGAAAGTGAATTGCTTATTTTTAAGAAGAGGAGAATAAAATTTGATTAAATCATCTTGAAAAATTTTTACCTTTTTGACCTTCAATGTTTCGATTTTCTTTTTTGCAATCTCCAGCATGGCAGTATTTATGTCAAAGCCCCAGATTTCTTTTCCTGATCGCGCGATAGGGGCAAGGATTCGTCCGGTTCCGCATCCACATTCCAAAATCGGCCCGTCAACTTTTTGAGCCAATTTGTAATAAAAATCCACGTCATCTTTTTTATTCTTATATTCTAAATCGTAAAAATTTGCGTAAAGTTGCTCTTTATTCATAGTAATTTAATTATATCAATAAAACCTAAACAAACAATAATCATGGAAAAAATCATTATTAAGCTTTCAGATGTAATTAAAAAATTCTCACGATCTTTTTCTCAAAAACCAATAGACAATCAAAAGCGTTCCATAGTTTAAAGCGATAAACCACGGGTGGGCCCAGGAAAAACCGTCGAGCTTAAAACCAGACAGCGGCCAAAGAAACGGAGTCGGAAAAAAACGATAGGAGTGAGTCGGGATATCAAAAAGAATATGAAGCAACCATCCACTCATCTCCCAAAAAGGACGCTTGAATATTATAAAGACAATCCCAAAAATCAGAAAGAAAACAACAAGGCTGTGACTTAAATTGTACAAAGAAGAGGCCAGTCGGAAAATCCAGAGCGTGTTTTGCGAAGGCGGCTCGGACTCCTCGGGTCGCGGCAAATCAGCCGGCGTTAAATTGCCCAAAATTAAATTAGTTATAACCCAAACAAAGGGAATGGCAAAGGCGAATAAATCCGGAAAAACTCCCCAGAAAAACGCCAACCAAAAATTCAATTTTAAATTAACGGCTTTAGCGCCTGCTCCGGCCCAAAGCCCGTGCGAAAAAATATCCATAATGTAAAATTATACCATCTAATAATTACCACTTACCAATTACTATAATTACTAATGTACCTGTGGATAACTGATTTGACTCCAAGGCAACCTATCTTATAATAAAGCTATGGATACTTCAAAAAATAAATTAATCTCTGTTTTTGCCGTTGGTTTCGTGGTCGGGGCAATCATCTTTTTCTTCGCGGGCTCCCAATATGCCAAACCCAAGCCCATCGCGAACCCGTTCGCAGGCGTTCAAAAAGCCGTTACCGGAAAAGTCGTTGCTATCCAAAATGGCGTTTTAACCGTGGAGGTAAGCGCTTTAGCTTTAGGTGTTCAAACTACCAATTACACGGTTCAGACTAATCAAAGTACTGTTTTTGAAAAAGTTACCTTACCTAAAGCTCTAGCCGAAGGCAAAGCCAATCCCTTTGAAACCAAACCTACGGCGTCAGCTCCAGCCAAACTTTCCGATATTTTAGTCGGCGATACGGTCACGGCTTCGAGCGAGGAAAATTTTTCCGGCAAAACCGAATTTACCGCCCTGAAAATCGAACTTAGAATTTACGAGTAAAAATCTATAAAATTTCCGATGATGAGAAAAAAGATATTTCTCCGGTTTTTTTTAGGAACCGTATTCGCGGCGCTTTTCTTTATGAGCTGGGCTGGACAAGCAGAAGCCAAAGAGCTCTCGGCCACCATAAACCTGCCGGGAGTGGGCGAGGCGACAGTATACCCCAATGGCCAGTATACCTATACTGACGTGAATGGAAACAAAGGCGGCGGCCAAGCCAGCTTGTCTGATCTTGCCAATTTTGTCGCCAGTCTTGCCGGGGCAGAGGTTAAAATCAACGCCACATACGATAACGGATCAACCGGCTCCCTGGGGACTACGATGCAAGCAGGGGCGGCCGAACAAAACCTTGCTCAAATGAATACTCAAGGGGCAATTGTAGGCAACGCCCGAAACGCTGATGAATTAGTGGACCAAGCTCGGAGGTGTAATTGCATAACTGGCGGTGAAGGTGTCTCTGACGGCACCACTGTCTCTGCCAGTGGTCAAGGCAACTCAGGCGGAGTCAATTTTACTCTTTCGGTTCAAGGCGTAAGTCAAGCCGCTCTACCAGAAATCACTCCGTCAACTCCCCAACAGAGGCCCGGCGGACCGACAATTACGAATTTTCAAGCAACTCCAAATTCAGTAGGAGCCAACGGATCAGTAGCTTTAACATGGGCGAGCAACGGAGAATCTGCCAATATATCATTCACCTCAACCGGCGGAGTGGGAATCCGTTACGCTAGCGCTCCCGGACTTCCCGGAGTGCATTATAATAATCAGCCGACTTCAGGCAGTATCACCGTTACCTTAACCAACTCCCTTAACTCCGCCGGCGCTGTTACTTTTATTTTAGAAGTTTTGAAAGCTGGCCAAACCGCCCGATCAACGCAAATCGTTTCGGTCGGCTCCGGCGCCATTCCGGTTTCGTATGTGATTACGGCCAGCGCGCCGACACCTACTCCTCCTTCGCCGTCACCACAGCCCTTAGGCATGGCAGATGTTTGGCTCATTGGCCACGCTTCGAGTTTTAACAACGGGGAAAGATTTGGCACTCAACCTAACTGCAATCCTCCAGGTTACACGGACTACCACCTTAAAACCTCGGGTTTTGGCGGTTGGGATTTGGCGGGCGACCGAAGAGATGATTTCGGAGGGTGTATTAAAAATCAGACCGACAACAATAATGATGGCATAGCCGATCAAGACGGCGTTGTGGACATAACAGCTACGCTCGGCGGAGCGTGCCCGGATGGTTTTACCCCTCACCCGCTAAGAGAAAGTTTACGCGATCCACTGATAACGTGCGTGCGTTATGGCAGGGTCGGAGTTTTAAGTGAACACTGGATTCAACTTGTTGGTGGAGCAAAAAGATATACAGATAGTTGCGAGCCGGGTTTTACCAGGAAACCTATAGGTACTCAAAATGATGGCGATGGCAATCAAATACCTATTGCGGTATGCGTTTATTACCCAACTCCGCCAACTCCGCCTCCTCCGCCGCCGCAAATTTCCTGCGGCTCGAGCGGAGTGCGAGTGGCTTCAGTCGGCTGCGGAGCAACGCCGGTAAGTTGGCAAGATACAAATAGTCAATGCTCGATTTATAACTACAGCATCCAAAACCCAGCATCTCTAAATTCAGGCAGTTATAACGTCGCTGATGGAACTCAAATTTTAATAAATAGATTAGAAAGTCAAGGAGGGAGAATTTCCTTTAGCAGAATAGGTAATGCTTGCGGCCCTCGGGCTCCAGACGCCCACGTAATTTTACGAACGGCTGAGGAAAACACCGGGGCAATAATAAGCAGAGCAAGAGCTTATCAAGGAAATCCGCCTGCCGCTTCAGATAGAACGGCGTGGAATAATATAGTAACCAACAATGACGGCTATTATGACTTTAATGGTCCCGTTAGCCAAACCACTCCAGTCGATAGACTCGGTTTTGTAGCTGATAACTATCTCCCGAGCGAAACTAAAAGTTTTACCATCAGCTCCGGCCAAACTTATGACACAACCTTCTACCTAAGAAAACTCACTTATCGTTTAGATGTCAATAAAACTGGCCCTGGCACCGTAACGAGCGATCCCGCTGGTATCAGCTTAAACTGCGAAACCGCTTGCAACACGTCTCGCGACTACGAACAAGGAACTAATGTAACTCTGCGGCGATCGGCGCTTAGCCAAGGAATAACTTTTCATTGGGAAGGAGCCTGCAGTGGAGGAGCGGAAACCTGCACTCTTTTGATGGATGCCCAAAAGACCGTAACTGCTGTTTTTGAAACACCGCGGGTTCAAACCAGGTCAACCAACTTCACTCTTAGAGTCAGGAAAACCGGCACTGGCATCGGCGCTGTTCAGAGTTCCAACATAGGCGGCATAAACTGCGATTCAGATTGTCGGCCGCCGAATGGTGTGTCAATCGATTATCCGCAAGGCACCAGAGTGCGTTTGACAGCTACTCCAGGCACTGCCTCAAACTTTGCCAGCTGGAGCGGAGATTGTAGCGGCGGCACTTGCGAATTAGAGATGGGCAGCAATAAAACCGTAACAGCGACTTTTAATAGGCCCACGAGTGATTCCGGCGGTCCGAGCGTCCCAGGCTGTACCGGACCCAGATGTTCAGAGAATAGAGGAGAATCGCCGCCTCCGCCTCCTTCGGGCGGATCTCCGCTTGAAGCGCCGGGTGGCGGCGGAACAGCGCCCGAAGCTCCGGCAGGATTTATTCCATCGCCTTCTTTCGATATTAGAGAAATAGCTCCCAGATTTTTCCGATAATCTATATTCCCCTACTCCCTACTCCAAAAATGGGAAAGGGCCGAATCGCATGAGAGATGAAACATCTCGCGATTCGGCCCTTGTTGACGACTATTCTGGTTCCAACTCCCAAGTGCAGATGGCATTGGGAGGGCACGGCTCCCCGAGGCGGCGCATTACTTGCTTGATAACCAAATTCCGGAATCGGGCGTCGCGGGAAAGCTGGATAATTGCATCCGCGACTGCCCAAACCCGATCAAAATCTCCCATTCGGTAGTTAGTTGGGTGGACCCCGGCCTGCTGTCGAAGCCAAGGGTGCCACCCGTCGATGGTCGGGTAAACGGGAATCGTCAGGGAACTCACATAGTGCTCGAGTTCCCCGTAGGCAACCCGGCCGATACCATGTTCCGGCGGGTTGTTTCGGATAAACTCCCCGGCGAAAACTACCGCCAAGTTCACAACGATGGCTCCGTTTTCGTACATATACTGATACGGGGCTAGTTGCGGCAAGTATCGCTGGATACATTGCCGGTCACAAAAAACAACTTTGACCGGTGTCGCGGGATACTCTGACGTGCCCACGTCTGTTGGAGCGCCGTGCTCCTGCGCGACCCCCATCAGCGCTGGCCAAATCCGGGCCAGCCGCTCGATGGTGTCGGCGTTGACCGACGCTGTTTGGGCACGAGACCCGCCAGGCATCCAGACGCAGACCGTCTGGTTCGCCGAGCAATCTCCGGGTTCCCGGAGAAGGTCAGCGATGGTCGCCGCCTCTACTACTCCGCCAGCCAGAAGGCTGGCGAATACTGCCGCGAACACCAGCGTCTTCATGGCTGTCCTTTCTGCTCGGCTCCGCGAGGAGTCGAGCTCTTTGCCCGTGCGGGCGTTTGGAGTTTAAGTTTTCAATTCTGCGATTCTCTCCGTAGCCGTCGTCAGACCACGAAGAGTAGATTATCAAAGGACGTCGTGAATCTTCTTCTCTCTCAAAAATTCACGACACCCTTCGAAATAATTATCAGTTATTGATTATTATTTTTTTTATTACCAATTACTACTTACTAATTGCCAATTACCGCTCTACCGTAAAGCGGACTTCTCTATTTATACTTTAACCTTCCGCGCCGAAAAATCAAGAGGTAAAAAATGTAGATTTCAAGCCCTTTCCCTCAAATCTGTCGCAAAATAATGCGCTCGCCATGCGCCAATTTTGCCTTATCTCTACCTAATGATAACGAATCAATCCCCAATTAAGTTTCAGGCTGCTGGATTTAAAAAATCTTCAAAAAAAGATTGTTGTTTATTTAAACTTTTGCTGATAGAATGACATCGTTATGAATAAAACGCAACTCTACGCAAAATTTTACGATTTAGAATATGTGAATAAAAAAGATGACGTGGATTTTTATTACAAATTGGCTCAAAAAGTTGACGGGCCAATTTTGGAATGTGGATGCGGGACTGGACGGATTCTTGCTCCTATCGCGCGATCGGGGAAAGCAATCTGGGGATTTGATATTAATACTGCCATGCTGGATATTACGAAAAAGAGGATTAAGACGCTGAAAATTAAAAAGGTCAAGATTTTTGAAGACGATTTAACCAACTTTTCTTCACCTTTGCTTAAAAATAAACAATTTGATTTCATCTTCCTGTCTTTTGACAGCTTAGCATATCTTGCCCAAAAAGACGGAACGTTCTATTCACCGCAAGAAACGCAACACAGACAATATCTAGCATTAAAAAATATCGCTAAGCGACTCGATGCAAACGGTATATTCGCCTTTGATCTTTTTGCTCCTAATGATTTATCAAAAGAATATACCATAAGACACCATTTCTCACGAATAATAAAAAATGAAACGTGGAGTCTTTTTTCTGCCATACAGATTCCCACCAAGCATATTTTTCAGATTCATTATTTTATGGAAGTTTCAAAAAATAACGGCGTTGTTCAAAAATGGCATTACCCTGTTTCTGCGTATCAAGCTACCTTCCCAGAAATAAAGTCTTTGTTGGGCAAAGTTGGTCTGCATCCAGTAAAAATTTATGGAGACTTCAGTCTGAAACCGTACAAACCAAGCAGTGAACAGATGATTTTTATTTGTCGAAAAAAATAAAGTAAGGAGGCTATTCACCGTTAGCCTCCTTGTAAACAAAGATCGAGTTTTCGCCGAAGCGGCGAGCTATCCAAGAATCTTCCAGCCATTTGCGTAACTCAGGAGGACAGAAGGCAAGCGCTTTCTGTCCTCCTTTTCTTTTGATAAAATTAACATATGCAATCCAATTTGGTAAAAATTAAATTCCATTTTCCCAACCTATCGCGGAAAATAAGAAATAAGCGAGAAGTTGTTGATTTGTTGATGGAAGCAATGCAAAGAAATGGAGATATCAAGTACGCGGGATATCTTAAGGAGAAAGATTTACATAAAGATTTGCTACGGCATATAGGCAGCGGGGATATTACGCTATACAGCTCGCTTTCAGTGAAACAAAAGAAAGCTATTGAAAAAACTATCTATGGGACGATAAAAAAATGCCACAAGACTCTGCCGCATCCCGATTTGCCGATTTTTGCGTTTGTGTATCCGTGGTTTCCAAAAACGAATGACCGCGCTCTGTTCGGAGGGATTATGGCTCTTGCGGCATATTACACCATACATCTTTTTGTTGATTTAAGCGCCTACACTCAAAAATCTCTTAAACAGACAATTGCCCATGAATGGAATCATCTTGTATTTTACCGGCATCATCCCGCACGTCAATACACACTTTGCGATCATATAATAATGGAAGGTTTTGCCGAAGCTTTCAGAGAAGAAATGATGGGCGGTAAGCCGGCTCCTTGGGCATTGGCTTTAACCAAAAAAGAAGCAAAAAAACAATTAGGATTACTTAAAAAGAGGCTTAATACAAAAGGTGTAAAAATATATAGGGAAGTGTTTTTTGGAAACAAAAAGTATAAACGATGGACCGGATATTCCATCGGGTATTGGTTGATAAAGGAATTCAGGAAGAGACACCCGAAGCTTTCATGGGAAGAAATTATTAAGACAAAACCAGAAAATATTTTATTAGAAGCTGTTATAAAAAGAAGGGCGTAACGGTTGTTTTCGCTACGCCCCAGACGAGAAGCGTGAAGCAGTGACTTACTTGCCCTTGCCGCACTTGCCGTTACCACCACCACCCGAGCTGCACTGCTCCTGGAAGCGAACCATCCCTGGCACGGGCTTCGGTTCGGTCGTGATCTTCCAAGAGAACTTCTTGGGGTTCTTCATCTTCTCACCTCCTTCCGTTTTTGTTTTCAGGCAGGGCAAACTGCTTCTTCGCCTCCCTTCCGCCCTTTCCTGATTTTCAAACAGATCAAAACCTGTTGCTATTTTTTAGAGTAGGCTGTTTTTAAAAAAATCAAGAGGTTAAAAGGTAGATTAAGCTCTTCCTCTGCGTAACGATCGTACTTCATTTGACTGAAGCAACCAAAGTTTTCGAATCAAACCACTCCCCCATTACCTGTTCTCCTCTATATAAACTCATTTCGTTTAATATAACAACGCGCGTAAATTCCGTATTTTTTTCGAAAATAAATTTCGGCCAAGCGGCCGTTCACTATCGAAAAACACCACCCATCGTTAAACTGAACTGATTTTTCCTTCACTTCGGGTGTTTTATTATGGTTACAATTTCGTACAAATCTCCTTTAATTCTGAAATAAAATCTGTAATCTCTGCTAATGCGCGCCTGCCAAATATCATAATTTTCATCATATTTCTTGGTATGAAGCGATGGATGCTTAAAATTACACAATAATAAAGTAAACTGCTTGTCAGCAATTTTATTTAAATTTTTTGGCAATCCCCGATAGTCGCGGAGGGCCCGAGCCGAAAAATTTAATCTCATCTATTGAGAAATCAATCCTCGAGTGACTTTTTTAATTCTTTGACGTTTTTAAAGGGGCCGAAGACGCGACCGGACTCGATGTCCCGCAGACCCTCGGCGATCGCTCCGTCAATCGCGTTTTGCGCGCGGTTCGATATTGCGACCTTACCCACCCTAAAAGACGCAATCGGTATTTTGAGAATAAGATATTTTGATGTTTTTTCCACGGTAACCTGAGGCATGTTACTTATTACCTTACTACAAATTACATCAAAAAGTCAACAAGAGGTTAATAGTATAGATTTCAAGCCCTTCCCCCCAACAAATTCTTGAATTTATCGCAAAATATATTTCCCGATACAATATATAACGAACCAATCCCCGATTAAGTTTAAACAGTTTGAAAAATAAGGACATCGCAAGTCTAAAGATTCCACCGGTGGATTATCGCCTAAAATAATGCTAAACTTAAATAATGAAGCGGATTGTCATTTTAGGAGGGGGGTTTGGAGGCGTAAACGCCTATCTCGAATTAACTAAACTTTTTCGATCTTCCAAAAAAAAGGCGGAGATCACCCTTGTTGACGAAAAGGATTATTTTGACTTTCTTCCTCTAATCCACGAAGTGGCCACGGGCAGTTTAGCGTCCAGCGGCGTCATTCGGCCTTTCCGCCAAATCATAAAAGAGCACGACGGACGCTTTTTGCAAGGCAAAGTTTTAGAAGTCAATCTTGACAAACAAATTGTTTCGATTGACCAATACCCTCTGGAAATTAACGAACCGCCGAAAGTCGTCTCTTTGGCTTATGACTTTTTAATCTTGGGGCTGGGGTCGGAGACCGAATATTATGATATTCCGGGAGCCGCTGAATACTCCTTTACCTTAAAAACCCTCACGGACGCGCGAAAAATAAAATATCTCTTAGTGGACAGATTTGAACAGGCCGAGGCCGCGCCGGAAGAGGAAAAGAAAAAATTACTTTGCTTTGTCATAGTGGGCGGCGGCCCGACCGGCGTGGAGCTCGCTGGCGAGATAGCCGATCTTATAAACGACGAACTTTATCGGGCATTTCCCAATCTTCGAGGCATATCCCAAGTTCAGCTTATTCAACGAGCCAAAACCTTAGTCCCTCACGAAGAAGAGTGGTTTCAAAAACAAACTTTGAAAATCCTAAAGAAAAAAATGAAAGTAAAAGTACTCTTGGATCAACGAGTTCTCGAAATCACGGCCGACGGCGTTCAAATCAAGGGTAATTTTATCCCCTGCCGCAATGTTTTCTGGACAGCCGGAGTAAAAGCGAAAAACCTTAAAATTAAATCCAAAAAGCCGCTGGAGTATGAAGAAAAAACGCGCCGGATAAAAGTGCAAAATACTTTAAACAGCTCTTCTTATCCTAATTTATTTATGGTCGGCGACCAAGCTTGGATTTGCGACAAAGAAAATCATCAGCCCTATCCGATGCGCGCCCAGTTCGCCATGAGGGAGGGCCGGCGAGCCGCCCGAAATATCTGGCGGATGATTGATAATAAACCGCTCCAAGAATTCCACTGGCAAGACAAAGGCTTTCTTTTATCTTTAGGCAAGGGCGTTGCTTTGGCGCGCGTTTTGGGGTTTCGTCTCCAAGGCCCTCTGGCTTGGCTCATCTACCGGCTAGCTTATCTTATAAATATCATCGGATTCAGGGCAAAGCTCACAACCGGGATGGAATGGCTCATAAATTTATTCCTAGCGCGCGACATCTGGAAGCCGAAATAGATTATTGCTTATTAAGAGGAACGAATTCGAAAAAGCTTGCTCGAATTTATGAGCGGCAGAAAATCAGTCAGAAAATTATAAGCGGCCGCGCCCGTGGGCCCAATAATTCCGCCAAAAACCAAAAATAAGCCGACAACGTTCGTTAATCCCCAAATCCAAAGATCTTGCTTTAAAACTTTCATCGTGTAACGGCTTAATTTTGCCGCTTCGGGAATATCGGTCAAGCGGTCCTTCATTAAAACAATATCCGCCGACTCGATAGCCGCGTCAGCGCCAATCGCGCCCATCGCGATGCCAATGTCGGCCAAAGACAAGGCCGCCGCGTCATTCACGCCGTCCCCCACCATCACCACCTTGTAATTCGGGCTCAAAATTGACTTTAAATAGTCCAACTTTTCTTGCGGCAGAAGATTAGCTCTAAACTCCTCGATATGAACTTCTTCTGCTGTGGCTCGAGCCACTTCTTGATTGTCGCCGGTAAGCATAATGACGCGGCGAATTCCGAGCTCCCTCAACTCGTCCACTACTTTCGAGGCTTTGGGTCGAATCGAATCCTTCATGGAGACAAATCCGACCAATCTTCCTTTTTCCGCTAAAAATAGCACATTCCGGCCTAAAGATTTTTGTTCTTCAATCAGTTTTATATCGGAAGGAGAAATTGGAACGCCGTTTGCCTCCAGCATTTTAAAATTTCCGGCCATAATCGGCAAACCCGATTTTACAGCTTTGATTCCGTATCCGGGCACTTCCATTATTTCGCTTAAAGCGGACAATTGGAGATCGGCGCCGTTTTCTTTGGCAAAGTGATGAATGGCCTGGGCCAGTGGATGATTGGAAACGCTTTCTAATGTCCCGAGCGCGGAGAGAAATTCTTTCTTATCGTATCCGGAAAAAACATGATAATTTTCGACCTGGAACTTGCCGGTGGTAATGGTGCCGGTCTTATCAGTAACAATAATTTCGGCTTGACTTAACCCCTCGAGAAACCTGCCTCCTTTTATAATTATTCCCCGGCGAGCCGCCTGGCCAATAGCCGCGGTCAAGCCCAAGGGAATTCCCACTGCCAAATCATCGGCGCAAACGACCAGCAAAACCGAAAGAACAAGAGGTAAATTTTTCGTTGTAAGGTAAAGCAAGAGGCTCGCGCCTAAAGCTAAAATAATATACCAATTGGCGAATCGTTCAGCCATCGAAGAAATAGGGGCTTTGGCAACCGAGGCTTTTTCGACCAAATCTATGATTCTTGAAAAAGTCGTATCCGCTCCGACGCGTTCGGCTCGAACCAAAATCAAACCGCCCAGATTCAGGGTTGAACTCCAGACTTTCTCGCCCTTCTCCCGCGTGACAGGTTCGGACTCGCCGGTAAGAGTGGATTCGTCGATGCTGGCTGTTCCGGATTCAACCACGCCGTCCGCCGGAATCCGATCCCCTGCCTCGACCTCGATCAAATCTCCCCTCCTAAGATCCTCCATTCTAACTTGCTTAATTTCCTCTCCGACTCTCACGTGAATTTTCTGCGGATGGAGCTTCAAAAGACTTTTTATAGCCTGTCTTGCTCGACCGTCGGTCCAAAGGGAAAAAACTCTGGCGGAAGCAATCATTAAATTAATAAAAAGAGCCGATTGCCATTCTTGGCTTAAGATAGAAGCTAAAAGAGCGATGCTGGCCAAAAGATCTATAGTCAGCTGTTTTTTAACTAAAGCGGAGAGCGCGCTTAAAAGAACCGGAATAAGGCCAATAAGCGAAGCGCTAATCAGTGCCGCCGTAAAGAGCGGGTAACGAGACACCTTGTCGTAAAAACTCAAAAGCAAAATAAAAACAGAGGAGCCGATCAAAGCAACATCGAACCAGAAATAAAATTTTTGCGAGCGGTCTAAGTGGCGTCCCATTGTTGAAAAAAAATTACATATGTAAGAATTCCTATCGTTGTTTACATTGTATCCAGCCAGCGGTTTTATTCTCGAAAAGACGCGGTCAATTTCCCCAGCGAGGAAATTGCCGCTTGGCTCTCGGCCTTGCTCTCCTCGCTTCGCTCGGAACCATGCCCGCTCGGCCTCCGAGACACTTTTCTCAAACAAAGCCGCTGGCTTATATCCTTGTGTCAAAAGAGCGGATGCCTGTCGTGCGGAATGTCTCGGACTCAGCCCCAGCTTGGTCCCCGAATGAAATGAGGGGTGGGGCTGAGGAGAGCCAAGGCCGCCGCTTGCCGCTGGAGCAAGCGGACGGCCGGTTCCGTCAGACAGGCATCCGCTCCTTCTATGTGTAAACAAGGCTCGAGTTCCTTCCCCATTTATTATAACATTTCTAAACAAATCCCCCACCCTTCGAGGTGGGGGATTTGTGGATTTGCGGCTGGTCTTTATTTTAGCCCACAACACCTCAAAGCTTGCCTCGTAGCGAAGCAAAGCTCTGCTACGGGGCTTGCTTTGAGATTATCAAAATAAAAGGCTAAAATATCCTGAGCGAGCGAAGCGAGTCGAAGGATTACCTTCGCATATCTCGTAGCTTGCTGCGAGGTAGCTTATCGCTTTACCGCCTAAAGAAGTTGTTGACCATGGGTATCAGACGGCTGAACAAGGTGTTCACTTCGGCAAAGTAGTGCGCAAGAGGCGCGGCAGTGCTTGTGGTGCTACTAGATGGAAACTGACAAGTTGAACCGTTCCAAGTTCCGCCGGACCCTGCGCAGGCAGTTGCCGGATCAGTAGTGGTGCCGCCGCCGGAAGTCGAACTCACGCAACTTGTACCGTTCCAGTATTGATCAGACGGGCAAGTAGTAGTAGAAGTGGACTGGCAATATCCGGCGCCGCCTGATGGCGGAACATACCAGTACTGGCCCGAGGGACAAGTTGTGGTAGTACTTGATCTGCAGGTTTGCGTGGCTGAATCCCACCACTGGTCAGACGGACAAGAGGTAGTGGTTGAGCTAACACACGATGTGCCGTTCCAGTACTGGCCAGAGGGACAAGTAGTAGTAGAAGTGGACTGGCAATATCCGGCGCCGCCTGATGGAGGAACATACCAGTACTGACCCGAGGGACAGGTCTGCGAGCCGCCAGTTGAACCACTGCAAGAGTATGTGGCACCACCGCCCGAGGGCTGACAGGTGTTCGGATCGGAATCAGACATACAGTAGCCACCGCCCATAGAGTGGTACCCGGTAGGACACGATGAGGTGGTCGTTGAAGACACGCACGAACTCCCGCTCCAGTACTGACCGCTGGGACAACTAGTGGTTGAGCCTGATCCATGCGCCTGACAGACGCTATTCGTATAATTAGTTTCGCTGGAAGCGCTCGAGTATTCGGCGCACCTCGAGGTGTCGTTGTTCAACATACAATACCCGGCCATCTCATGAGCAAAGCTCGGACATTGACTGCCGGATGTGGTGCTTGGCCGGCAGGATTGAGTGGCCGGATCCCACCACTGGCCCGAACCACAGGAACTAGTGGAGGTACAACGACTAGTGGCTCCATCCCACCACTGGCCAGACGGACAGGTCGTACCCGTGCCTCCGCTTGAACAGCTATAAAGATAATTCGTCGCGCAATCTTTAACCGCGGTTGTCCCTGGAAGAACGTAGGAGGTCATGGCGCTATTAAACCAGGCATTGCCCATATTATGGCAACCTGATCCCAAAAGCGATATAAGTTCGTTGGTGCAAGAACCGTAAGTAGTGCTTCCTGTTCCTGACGATCGAACACCATAACACTCCGAGGTGTTATATTCCGGATTAGCCGAATCAGTGCAGTTTGATTTCGGCTGACAGCTGCTTGTAGATGATTTCCAGTATTGGGTTGTCCAATCGCATTGACCGCTCCCGCCGCCGCCCGGATAAGTAGAATCACTCGCCGGACAATTGGTCGCGGTATAATTGCCGCCATTAGTGAGATAGCTCGGGTAGTTGTAATCGCATCTTCTTTCGTTATTTAGCTGGCAATACCTTCGCCCAGTCGAATCCCAGCGGCTGTAGGAAAATCCGGGACAAGAATTGGCATCACCCGGATAACCGGAACCGCCCGTCCCTGTACCGGGAGAAGAGCAGCTCGGAGTTGTTACAGTATCGCCATATTTGGCTGACTTAGTCATTGGTCCGTCGCAGTAGGTCCGGTTGCCCGACGAATCGTTATACATATAGTGGCAGCCGGAACCCAAAAGATTTATCAAGGAGCTGTCGCAGGTTTGACTGCCTCCGCCCGGGTAAGTGCCTGTTCCCGAAGCAGTGCAGTTGGCTCCGTCAAAATACTGACCAGACGCGCAGGCCCCTGCTCTTTGACATTTATCGGCATTAGGCATACCGAAATCAACGCTATTGGAATTGCCGGCATCCGGCGTCCAAACATTGGAGCTTGACGGAACATTAACGCAAGCTTGCTTCAATGATTCGATTCGAGCGGTATCAGCATCGGCGCGAATCCAAGAACGAAGCCCTAAAGAATTCCAAGTTTGTTCTCTCTGGCCAGTTGGCGTTTGGCCACCGGGATAACCCGGACCGCTGCAACCCGAGGTAGCCGAAGTATCGCCCCGTTTGGCGGATTTACTCATTGGTCCGTCGCAATAGATAGAATTCCCGGACGAATCCGTAAACATTTGATGACACCCGGATCCAAGAACCGCTATCAAACTTTGATCGCAAGATGAAGACGGAGGATAAGGAGTCGGCGTCGGATAGGGATAGTTATAATTGCTGCAGCCCGCTATTCGGTCGGTCGCGCACTCCTTCACGGTTCGCGTTCCCACCAAAACATATCTGGTCATCGAGCTGTCAAAACGAGCATTGGGACTTTCGAACATCGAATGGCAACCGGGTATTAAACTCTCCAACTCCCGACAAGCATCGTCGCCGGGGTAAGGATAAGGACCGGGAGACGGCGGCTGGGTACCTTCCGGAACGCAATTATAATAAGTTCCGCATTCCGGCGAAGACCAACTGACAATTTTCCGCTGGCCAGCCGGACAGGTATCAACTGTTGGCAGAGCCGGACAGACTGTTGGCCGCGGCTGCGGATAGTAAACAGTTTGCGGCACAGAACAAATTTGTTTGGCTTTCAGGAAATCTCCGGACTGAAGAGCCGCGAAACATTCCGGACTCGGACCAACCGGCCCGGGACCGGGATAGTAGGAATCAGGATAGTATCCGGGACCAGGCTGGGTAAACCCGGGATATTGTCCGGGCGGAATTCCGCCCTGGCCCGGCGGCTGAAATCCGGGATAAGGACCTTGTCCCGGAAACGAATAGGGAACTCCCTCGCTTCTTTGCTTAACAGTTTGCGGAGTGACAAAAATCGCCGGTTGTTCCAATCTCTGATTATATTGCTCAAAACGGCTGACTGCTTCCTGGCCGGTGAAAACTCCCTGCTTGGCGCCGAAAGAAATACATTCCGGACCGTGCGCCGGATCCGAACAATACTTAAAACATTCTTCAGGCGAACGGCAACCGCCCGGACCGCCCGCCACCTGAAACACTTGTTCAAACTCTCTGGCTTTAGAGGAAAACCTTTCCCCTTCTTCAATATGACCTTTTATTTCGGCAACAATTCTTCTGGCTTCAAACGACTGACCGGCAATGGCCTCTAACCGCGGCAAAGCTCTCCTTGAACCCTCTAAACACTTTTGACCGATTTCCTGATTGAATCTGCCTTCTTCGCAACGAAACGGATCAAAGCCGATCTCGGCTCTCATTATTTCGTCAATTTGACGCATTACTCTAAAATCACCCCTCTCGGCTTCGGGTATAAATCGTTCGCAGGCATCCGGATTATTGCGGCAATCGTCAAAATTAACCGGTTCTCGGGCCACTGACTCCAAAAGAGTGAGGCCGCGTTCTACCTCGACTTGAGAAACAAAACCATTTTTGACGGCGAAGTTACCGCAGGCTTTAGCCAATCCCAAATCCCGATTTTGAAAAGCGGTGTCGCAAGTCCCCCTGATAGCGTCTCGACCGGTAATGGTTCGGCCGTCCGGAGTCGTAAAAGTAAAGCTTTCAACAGCCTTTTTATAGCGGTTTTCCACTTTAACTACTTCTTGGCGCGCTTCAGATAAAGTTCTTGCTCCATCCTCGCCAAAGAAACGTTTGGCGATTTCGTCGCAGACCGCTGGCGAGCCCGGACGAAGACAGATAACGCCGATCTCGTCAGGCGTCTTGCCTACTTCGCTGTATTCGCCCCGATCCAGAGCTTTTTGGAAATCAGAAACACCGCCAGCTCTTTCCACTCCTTTCAATCTGTCTTCGGAAACATAAACTTTTACCGCGTCTTTTCGTCCGGATAATTTTTGAGCGGCGTTAAGACAGCTCTCCAGTTGTTCGCGCGTTAAAGATGAAGCCGGCTGAGTGCAGATATTAATGTTCACGCCGGCGCTCTTCACTTCGCTCGCAATGGTCTCGGCGGCTCTCACGGCTTGACTGGTGACGCCGAACTGCCGAGCCAGACCGGGTTTATTCTTTAAAAGCTCGCTGGCTAACTTGATAACTTCCTCTTCAAAATTCTCGTCGCCCGCCTGCTCTAATCGAGAGATAACTTCCTTCTTAAAAGATTGAGCTAATTCTTTTTTGACGGGATCTTTGTCGTAGACTTTATATTTCTCCGCGATCTCCAGTCCTTTCTCAAAATTCTGATCAAACGCGGCGGCGCATTGAGCCCTTGAAACGCAGCCAAGCTCCTGCGCCATCATCGTAAGTTCCGGCGGGATATCGCTCGCCGCGGTCTGCGCGGAGACTGATTGAATCCAAATCAATCCCACGAACAAAATGCCAAAAACAAAAAAATTTTTACAACAAGAAGATTGTCCCTTCATATTTTAATTATTCCGCAAAAGGATTAAGAGCTTTTTGGGCGTCCGAGAAAGGATTCGCTTTCACGCCTTCCAGGGGATTGGCCACCTGGAAAGGATTGGCGGCTTTCGCCGCTTCTTCCGCCGCTTTTTTCCCGACCTCTTCTTGAGTGGTTTTGGCGTCAGCCAGAGCTTGATCGTAACCGGTCTGGTAACTGATTTTAACCTTTAAAGTTCCGTACCAGTAACCCACTCCCAGCCCAACCACCAAAAGCAAAACTCCGACTAAAAAAAACTTTGTACTAACTCCCATATTATTTTATAAAATTACTAAAGAGTTTTATATCTTCGACCTTATTTAAAGTTAATTGCTATTTCATTAATTATACAAGTTCGAGCGAGGTTGAAACAAGAGGAGTTATCCACAGGCGGAAATTTCACCCCTGCTTAATTTTTCAGCAACCTTTTCCGATAAAAGACCTTTCTTAACTCTTCAACAACCAAAATAGAAGAGGCGACAGGCACTATAATCAACCATTCATTCAGAGTAAGCGGGGTTGTCCGCAAAAATCTCTGCATCAGCGGGTTATAGACCGCGAAAATCTGGAGGAAAACGATGAAAAGCGTCGCCATAACCAAAAACTTGTTGGAAAATGGATTGAGCTCAAAGATTGATTTTGATTCGTGCCGGCAGTTCCAGGCGTTAAACCACTGAAAAACGGCGAGCGTCGTCAAAGATAAAGTCAAAGCCCGGGGAAGATCAAAGCTGAAATACCTTTGAAAAATAAAAATGGTGCCGATCATCATCGGCAGCGCCATCAAAAGCATCCTTTGGAGCGTCAACCGATCAATGAGATATTTTTTCGGCCGTTCAAAGTCGCTGTTTAACAAACCCTCTTCTTTCGGCTCCATGGCGAGCGCCACAGTCAAAAAGCCGTCCGTCACGAAATTCAACCAGATAATTTGAACCGGCAGGACGGGCAACGGATAACCCAAAAACATCGCCGCGGCAATCGTCAAAACCTCTCCCAGGCTCGTGGAAAAAAGATAAAGAATTACTTTTTTAATGGTCTTATAGATGCTCCGACCTTCTTCCACGGCGAAAACGATGCTTCCAAAATTATCGTCGAGCATCACAATGTCCGCCGCCTCTTTGGCAACCTCGGTTCCGATTTTCCCCATCGCCACTCCCAGGTCAGCCGCGACGAGCGACGGCGCGTCATTCACGCCGTCCCCGGTCATCGCCACAATTTCGCCGCGCTCTTTATAAGCCTTAATAATTCGCAATTTATGTTCGGGCGTTACGCGCGCGAAAACCGAAACCCGACCGATTTTTCGGGAAAGTTCCGCGTCGGTCAATTTGTCCACTTCCGGGCCGGTAAGAATTAAATCTCCTTTTTTATAAATGCCGGCTTCTCGGGCAATGGCCTCGGCCGTTATTTTGTGATCTCCGGTTACGACCGTAAGCCGAATGCCGGCCGCGGTGGTTTTCTCGACCGCTTCTTTTACTTCGGGCCGCAGAGTATCTTTCATTCCCAGAAACCCGGCAAAAATCAGAGAACCGATATTTTTCGGATCAAACACTTCGGGAATGTCGTTTCTGTAAGCCAAAGCCACTACTCGAAGTCCGACCTCCGACATCCGGGAAAAAACCGATTCCAGCCGACCTCTTTCCTCTCGAGACAAAAGGGAAAGTTCGAGAATAATCTCCGGAGCTCCGGCCAAAACCAATAATCTCTCGCTCAAGGAACCGCGAATGCTCGCGTGATATTTTAAGCGATAGTCAAAGGGAATTTCGGCAACCGACGGCAATTCCCCGTCCAATGCTTCCTTGTGAAAACCCAGCTTTTGACTAAACGCGAGCATCGCCGCCTCGGTGGGATCGCCCAAAACCCTCCATTCCTTAAGTTCTTCGGAAAACATTATCCGCGCGTTCGACGAGAGGGCGGCCAATTTCCCCAAGAGGAGCAATTCGGGATGATTGACCGCGTCAACGGCTTTTTTAGCGAGCCATACTTCGCCTCGGGGTTCATATCCGTTGCCGGCAATTTCAAAAATTTTTCCGTCCGCGTAGACCTCCCGAGTCACTAATTCATTTTTAGTCAGGGTTCCGGTTTTATCCACGGCAATGAGACGCGCTTGCCCCAACGCTTCCACGGCCTGAAGTTTTTTGATTAAAGCGTTCTGTTTCGACATCCTCCAGACTCCGGTTGCGAGAACCAGCGTTATTACAATAGGAAGACCCTCGGGAATAATGGAAACCGAAAGGGCAACCGCGGTCAAAAACATTGTTTTTAGGGATTTATCCAAAATTATTCCCCAAAACAAAAGCACGGAGCTCACGGATAAAACCGCCGCCATAATCAGCCGGGAAAGAGAACGAATATTCGCCCGCAGAGGAATCTCCGTATCAATCCTCGCGACCTCTTTGGCGATTTTGCCCAGCGCCGTCTCGTATCCGGTCGCGGTCACAATCGCCCGGCCGTTGCCGGAGACAATGGGCGTGCCTTTAAAAACCATGTTCCGCTGATCAGGGATGGGCAGTTCGGATTTGGGAAGAATCTCGGAGAATTTGCTGACCGGGCCTGATTCTCCGGTAAAAGAAGACTCGTCAACTTTTAAACTGCGGGCGACCAGGACTCGCGCGTCCGCCGAAACCTTTTCGCCTTCTTGAAGAATGACGATGTCGCCCGGAACGACCGCGGCGTCCGGAATAATCGTTTCTTTTCCGTTCCGCAGAACCACCGCCTTGGTTTCGGCGAATTTCCTTAGGGCGATCAAAGTGTTTTGCGCCCGGCCTTCTTGGACGGTGCCGACGACGGCGTTAAAAAAAAGCACCGCGAGGATAACGGAGCCGTCAATAATTTCTCCGACCGCGAAAACAACCGCGCTCGCGGCGACAAGAATGTAAATCAAAGGGCTTTGAAATTGACCGAGAAAGATTGCGGCGAGACTGGCGGCTTTCGCTTCCGGCAATTTATTGGGGCCGTATTTTTTGAACCGGAGACTCGCCTCCTCCTCGGTTAATCCGCGCTCGGAAGAGTGAAGAGATTGAATAACCTCAAAAGACGATTTTGTCCACCATTGATTTTCCACAAGCTATAACTCTAATTTTCACGCTTCGCGCGGATGACGCTTTCGAAAAGCGCCGAATACTCTTTGGCGGAACGATCCCACGAAAAATCTTTCTCCATAGCGCGCTTTTCCAGATTAAGCCAAGCCGAACGGTATTGCCAACTAACAAAGGCCCGGGTCATCGCGATAAGCAGGGCGTTTGGTTCAAAATCGTCAAAAAGGAAACCGGTGCCTTTACTCTCCTCGGGAACATAATCTTCAATCGTATCAGCCAGACCGCCCGTGCGCCGCGCCACCGGAACGGCCCCAAACCGCATCGCCTCCATTTGCGTGAGCCCCGAGGGTTCAAATTTTGACGGGACTAAAACGACATCCGAGCCGGCGTAAATCTGATGCGGAAGCACTTCGTCAAATTGCAGGTGCAATCTTACCTGCGAAGAAAACTTTTTTTCGAATTCCTGAAACATATTCATAATTTCCGCGTCCCCCGTACCGACGACGATAAGTTCGGCGCCGGTCGTTTTTAAAAACTCCCCCAGTATCGGCAAAAGCAGAGCAAATCCCTTTTGCCGAACCAGGCGCGAAACGATTCCCATCATAAAAATATTTTCCCCTTGGGGAAGTCCAAACCGCTGCTGGAGCGCGAGTTTATTCCGAACTCTGGACGCGATTGTTTTCATAGTGTAATTTTTCGCGAGACAACCATCCGTTGCCGGATCATTCGTATCATAATCAATGCCATTCAGAACGCCGTAGAGTTTTCCTCTCTTTTCGCGAAGCAGCGCGTCCAATCCTTCGCCAAATTCTTCCGTGGTTATTTCCTTCGCGTAGGCCGGAGAAACCGTGTTCACGATATCCGCGTACATAATTCCTCGGCGCATGGCGTTCACAAAAGGCATCCGCTCCCCGAAAAAGTCCGGAATCGAACCGTATCCGTCGTCATGTTCGGTCTCCTCTAAAAATTGAGAGGGCCTTATCGTCCCTTGAGAGGAAAGATTATGAATGGAAAATAAGGTGGCGATGGATTCTAACCCCGCGCAATCTCGGTAATCGGTCTTAAGAAAATTGGGCAAATATCCGGTCATCCAGTCGGTCGCGACAACTACCTCCGGCATCCATTCGCGCGAAACATTTAGGAATTCGAGGCAACCGCGCGAAAGAAGCGCGAATCTTATCCGATCATCCCCGTAACCGTAAACATTGGCGCGAAGCTCGTAATATTCCTGATTTTCGAGAAAATAAGTGGTGACCGGACTGGACGGCTCATTCGTGGAATTAAACTTACGAACGTTGCAAATCAACCGCTTGCCTTCGTTATTCGGCGCCGTAGGAATCTCTAAGCCTTGAAAGACATAAGGAAAACGAGACGGGTTTTCAATCGTGCCGTAAAGCGGGAGCATGACGCGGACCTCGTGGCCTAAGGCGGCCAGAGCGCGAGGCAGCGCGAACATCACTTCGCCCAATCCCCCCACTTTTACAAACGGCGCTTCTTCCGTGGTAACGAAAAGAATTTTAAATTTGGGTTTACGCGTGAAGAGCTTCATAGATCATATTTTACCATAATAGCCCGGTTTTTACTCAATACGCCACCCGGGTGGCGCATTCGTAGATTAGTTCAATATCCAAATCGAATAGTTCAGATATGAGGCAAAGCTGACCCAAAGAATATAGGGTAAAAGCAAATACGCGGAAGCTTTTGAAATCCGATAAAAATTTATGATTGTGAATAAAATCGCAACCCACAGCGCTAAAATTTCAAAAAAAGCCAGGTCCGGTGATTTCAAACCGAAAAATATAAGAGACCACAAAATATTTAAAAATAGCTGAATGCCGAAAATAGCGATTGCGTTTTCCTTTTGCCAAGAACCAATCCAAAGACGTTCCGATAAATAATTCCAAGCTTTCCGCTTTCCTTCGCAAATGTGATTTTTAACTTTCCAATCATTTTTCCAAACGAGGTATAACGCGATACCCATGAGCGCGTAAAGCGTCGTCCATACGGGACCAAATACCCAGCTCGGAGGGTTTAAAGCCGGCTTTATGAGCCCGGCGTACCAAGATTGCCCTGAGCCCGCCGAATGGGTGGGAATCGCGGAAACGGTAAAAACCGAACCGATTATACCGGCGAGCTCGGAAACGGCAATGGCGATAACGAATTTAAAAGCGTTGTTTAGCTTCATAAACTAAAACTAATTCATCCCATAAACTAATTCATCCCATAGCGGTTGGTTCAAACCAACCGCTACGGAGGCGAACGATTTACTACTCTCAATAATTCTAAATAATTCTAATCCCTGCCCCGTAGCTCCGCCAACTTGCCCCGTAGGGAATTTGCCTGTCCCGCTGGAAGCTTGCTTTCCTGCGGGATTCTCCTTCGGGAAAGTAGATGGTATCGGAGCCGCTCTTTTTCTTCGTCCATGAAACTATTTATAAAATCCTTGCTTTTAGTTAGTGTGGATAACTATTGACTTCTACCGGGCGCTTGCTATACTAATAATGTCTTTCGGTTCTAACCATAGAACCGTTAGGGTTATACATCCCAGGGCCACCCTCTTAATTGAGGGTGGCTTTCATTTATGCTTATTTTTCGCGGTATTTTAAATCTTTGCCCCAAAACTCATGTATATCTTTCAAGTCAAAATAACCATCCCCACCGGTTTTCAGCTCGTGAGAAATATTGTCTTTTGACGAAAAAATATAAACCTTTTTGCCAGCGTTTTTCAAATAATTAACTAGCGCCAGAAAATCGGCGTCGCCACTAAAAAAGATCGCTATGCTATATTTATGGATGTTATGCATTGCGTCAATGGTTATCTCCACATCCATATTTCCTTTTTCTATGACAGATTCTCCATTCTCACCAATAACAGAGATTCTTTTTAGTTCTTTCTTCCTTACGGTAAAACTAAGTCCTTTTTTAAGATATGTTAAAAACTTATGTTTGCCATCCAAGTCATAATCCCTTGTTCCAGCTTTTGGATAGGCGTCATAATAAAAAATCTCAACCTTGTCCGCGTTAAAGCTCTTCCTGAAATAATCTTTAAGAGTTTTGTATTCAATAAACTTTTTTACCGACTTGACTGCGTTCCAAACATTTGAAGCGTCAATAAACACATAGACCGCGTTCACTGCTTGATTTTCAGAATTAAGGGAAAACATAGTTATATTGTATCAATTAAATTATTTTCCACAATTTTAATCTCCTCCGGGGTGAGGGCGTCGAACTATAAACGAGCTGGTCGATCCTTGCCCCGTAGCTCCGCCAACGGCGGATGGTATCGAGGCCGCTCTTTTTCTTCGTCCATAGCTTCACTTTTTCAATACGCCACCCGCGTGGCGTATTGGATAGAAAGAAGCTAATAACATTCCAACATTCTTGAGAATGTTGGAATGTTATTTGAGGCGGTAGGCGACGAAGTGGCCGGCAATACCCACTTGCTCTATTTTTCCTTCTTTTTCTAATTCGTCCAAATAGCGCACGGCCGTGCGGCTGGATACCCCGAGCGTTTTGCGGATTTCGGAGTTTGAAAGCTCGCTCCTGCCCGCAAACAAGGCAAGCGTCTTTTGCTTGCGGGTCTCTTTTTGCGAAGCCGTCTCAACAGCCGAGCGACAGATACCGACAAATTCTTCTTTCGTATTCGTGCCGTGTTTTCCCGCCTCCCGCCAGGCGATAATAATCGCGGCCATAATTATCGCCGCGGTAATGATTATGGAAATTAAAACCGGGGTCATAAATTAACTAAGAATTTTCTCTCTAATTTATGGTTAATTTTTCAGAAAAATATCAACATAGTTTCTATAAATGTAAGTACGATCATATGCGCCTTTTTCTTCCTTTGTCTCAAGAATCCCAAGTTTAATGAAACGGTCAATAACCCCCTGTGCCCCGGCACGGGTAAATTTGGTCCAATCCATAACTTTATGCGTATTAACAATTGGAATACCAAATAAATGAGATAGCACCAAAATGCCACTTTCCGATTCTCGTTTGGCAAGCGCTTGAATTTTCGCCATATCATCATCGCGCAATTTTCTAATTTTTCTGGAAATTTCAATTGACTCACCTGCAGTTTCAATCACTCCGTCAAGGAAGAAATTTATCCAGCTTTCCGTTTTACCATTGTGATAATCGTTCAGTTTTTGATAGTAGACTTTTTGATGTTTTTTGAAGTAAGAAGATAAAAACAATACCGGTCTTTCCAGTAATTTTCTATGACACAATAAAAGCATAATCAAAAGCCGTCCCGTTCTGCCATTTCCATCCAAAAATGGATGTATAGTTTCAAATTGGCCATGCATAATACCAATATGAATAAGCGGGAGAACTTTTTTCTCTTCATATAAAAACTTTTCAAAATCATCTAATGCTAGTTTCATTTCATTAACTGGCGGCGGCACAAAATGCGCATCGCTTGGTTTTGTGCCTCCGATCCAGTTTTGGCTCTTGCGGAATTCTCCCGGATCAGAAAAATGACTTGAGCGCGCGCCCGTCATCAATTGCGAATGTATCTCTCGGATAAGCCGGAGAGACAGCGGAAAGCTATTCAGTCTCGTTGTCCCATAATTTAACGCTTTTATGTAATACAGAATGTCGTCTGCGTCCGTTTCTTTTGTGGCAACGCCTGACTCCATTTCAAGCGCGTCAATGATGGTTGCCCGCGTTCCCTCAATCTGGGCGGAAGAAGTCGCATCTTTTGCCACGAACATTCGTAAAAAAAAGTCAACATCCGGCAAGGTATGTGTGATGCCGTCTAATTTTCCAACCAAACGATCAGCCTCCGCGGTTTTTAAAAGAATATCCTGCGGAACATCAAAGAGCCCTTTGGGTGGAAAGGGATTAGGAACAAAGGCGGTAAAACCTTCTTTTTGCTTTATTTTTTTGCCTATTTCTGTATTCATAAACTTAGTATCTATTGCCTATACAGATATATACTATCTTACGCTTTAGTATATATCACGTCAAGCAATGCATAGTATCTTTCTAGGCGCCCAAGCGCCACAACCGCCGCGGCCAGAATAATAATTACTAAAATTAAAATTGAGGGCATTATTTTCTTGAAATCATTTAATAACTCACTGCTCCGGCAGGCACAAAATCTCTATACAGCGAAAACGCTTGCTGGTATATCAAATCCAAAACTTTTTCGCTTTCCTCCACTTTATATCCTTTTCGCAACAACAACAATTTCACATTCGCGCGGATTCTCGCCTTGATTATATCATTATTCATCCAATCAATCGCCAAATCTCTCTTGATGATTTTTACAAGCTCGCGTACCAGTTCCTTCAATTCTCCATTTCCGTTGATTGCTTTGCGTCCGACGGATATCGCATCATAAAACGCCATTTCTTCCTCTGACAAGCCAATGCCTTCGCCCTGCTTCTCAACCTTTCTAATTTCCCTTGCTAACTCAATAAGTTTCTCAATAACTTTCGTGGAATTGATGATGTTGTTTTCGTATTTTTCAATTATATCTTCCAACATATCAAGAAGCGATTTGTAACGAACCAGATTTTTCCTCATCCTCACTCGGAGTTCATCATTCAAGAGCTTCCGAAGAACATCCACGGAAAGATTCCTGTATTTCATATTTTTTACTTCTTCCAAAAATTTTTCGTCAAATATGGAAATATCCGGCCTTCCTTTGCCTTTCATATCAAAAATATCAATGATACCCTCGGCTGATATTGCTTTTGAGACAAGTTCCCGAACAGCGGATTCAACATCAAAACCAATGCCTTCGGGC
>JACPIO010000025.1 GCA_016188075.1 Candidatus Wolfebacteria bacterium
ACTTTTGGAAGATTTAGAAAAGGAGGCGGAGTAGAAAAAGAATTGGACTTATGCCAGGAGAATTATTGAGAGATAGGGGACTGACTCTGCTTCGCGCGCATGTCAAAAATCAGAATTTGCTTAAGCATTCCTTGGCAGTGGAGGCGCTGATGAAAGCCTTGGCGAGGAAGTTTAGCGAAAACGAAGAATTGTGGGGACTCGCTGGTTTGGTTCATGATTTGGACTGGGAAGAAACGCAAAATGATTTCGAGAGGCATTCTCTGGTCGCGGCGGAAATTTTGGAAAAAGAAGGATTCCCCGCGGAGGTGGTCAAAGCGGTAAAAATTCACAATTACGTTCATGGTTTGACGCCGGAGACGCCGCTCGAAAAAGCTCTTTACGCCACGGAAGAGATTACGGGTTTGATTGCGGCTGCCGTTTTGGTTTTACCTTCGCGAAAAATCGTTGATCTCAAACCAGAAAGTGTTTTGAACCGAATGAAAGAAAAGGCTTTTGCCCGCGGAGTAAATAGAGACATCATCAATCTCACCCCTTCATTTTTGGGAATTTCCGTGGCAGAATTGACGGAGATTGCGTTGGGAGCAATGCGGGAAATCCACGAAGAGTTGGGATTATAGATCGGAGTTTTGCGGCGCGCCTATAAGATTTTAACGTCTATCTACAATCATTTTTTTGGATCGCTAGCTCAATTGGCAGAGCAGGGGCCTTTTAAGCCCAAGGTTCTGGGTTCGAGTCCCAGGCGATCCACTTATGTCCCAGAGCTCTTCCTCGCTAGAAAAATGTAGAATTTTGAGACGGCAAGGTTTTACTTTGGGAGAGATTATTAAATTGACTAATCTTCCGAAGACCACTATTTACGGCTATATCCGAGATATTTCTTTACCTCTTAAAATTCAAGCAGAAATTAAAAAAAGGCACATCCGTAGACTAGTCGATTTTAGTAGAGCGAGAAAAGGAAAATGTATTAAAGGAAGAGAAATCGTTAAACCCGTAGGTTGGAGTTTGGATTTGATATTTATTGTTTCTCATTTTATGTTTGATGGGCAGATTAAGTATGCCGGCTGCGAATATTACAACAGAAGTTTTTCCTTAATTAAGGAAATGAAACGTCGGGTCAAAAATATCTTCGGGATAGATTCCCCGATTTATAAAAGAGATTTTGGAGTTAGCCAGTTGAGATACTACAATGTTGAGTTAGGAAGTTATATAAGCGAAAAGGCAAAGAGATTACTAAACGATATCAAAAATTTTTCTTTGTCAGAAAAGCAAGTTTTTCTAAAATCGTTTTTTGACGACGAGGGAAATGCGCATGTTTATAAAAAAATTAGGAGTGTTCGTGGCTTCCAAAAAAATTTAATAATTTTAAAATTAGTAGGGTCGCTATTAGAAGATTTCGGTATCCAAAGTAAGGTTGATGAAAAATATAAAGAAATAGTAGTTAGTAAAAAAAATAACTTAATAAGATTCCGCTCTCGAGTTAATTTTTCTAAAGGTATTTATGTTAATCCAGCTCGAAAAAATAGTATTTGGAAGCAAAAATTGGAAAAGAGAGAAATTCTTAATAAGATTCTCAACTCGTATCAGGTTTAAAACGATAATTCTTGTTGGGCAGGAAAGAGGTTCGAATCCTTCAGGGCGGACACTTGAGGAAAATTGGAATCTTCGGAGATAGGATCTCGGGAGATCGTTCCAAATTATGAATAGACACCGACAGCATCTACATCGGATTTGTGCCGCGGTCGAGGCGGTTTCAGAGAAAGAAGTCTCGGAGAAAAAGAAGTTTCAGAGAAGAAGAAGTCCCCGAAACATTTAACGCTATGCTATAGCATAGCGCCCTAACCAGTTTAAGAGAAGAATTTCGAAATGAACAGCCGCCTGACTAAATTGAAAAAACGCACTCATAAGACCATAGCAATCATCTTGCTCTTTTTGACAATCCTTGTTCAGGGGCTCCTTATCAATCCCCAATTTAGTCAAGCGGCAACATATACATTCACGCAAACCAACTGGGCCGGCGGGGCATCAACTTCCACTGCCACGCATCCCGGGGATCGGACTGGATAAATTAACATTGCTCTTTCGCGTTTAAGGTTATATAATTTAATGAATATGGTAAAAGCTGCACTAGATTCAAGTCTGCGCATCTTGGAGATTCCCGAAGGAAAGGGGCCATTTTTACTTGTTAGTAAAAAATACTTTGAAGAATTAAGAAAGGCGCTGGAAGCGATCGTGAAGGGTGAAGAGGCCTTGCGAAATGGAAAAACAAGAAGTTTTAGGAGCTTTGTTAAGAAAGAGTTCCCGGAATATGCCGAGCGTGTTTAAATCTCATACTACCCCATATTTCGAAAAGCAGTTTAAAAGTTTACCAAAAGAACTTCAAAAAATTGCGGTCAAAAAAGTTTCTCTCTTTGAGGCAAACCCCTTTCATCCCGGCCTTAATACACACAAGCTAAAAGGAGAGCTTAAAGCTTTTTGGACTTTTTATATCAACGATAAGTACAGAGTTTTATTTCGATTTCTTAAAGATAATGAGGTGATTTATTACGATGTTGATACTCATGACATCTATAAGTAAACACAGACAGCATTTACATAAAATCTTTGCCTCGATCTTGGCAGTTTCGCTTATCGCCAGCTTGGTTTTGTATCAGCCCAAACCGGTGGAAGCGGCTACTTACACTTTTACTCAAACCAACTGGGCGGGAGGGCAATCAACTTCCACAGCCACGCATCCGGGGAATCAGACGAGTTGATAACAATAATAATATGAGATATCATAATTGACATGATTGATACAATTCAGGAGAAAAAAATTGAAAAAAGAGTGGAGCAGATTGTCATTCGGGTGCTCCAATCTTACGAGGCTGCTCTTACGAGGCTTAGCCTCGTAAGCCGCCTCGTAAGCCTCGTAAGAACCTCCTACTCCAAAGTAAATTCATTTAAGTCGGATTCGCCGATATCTATGTCTTTTAACCACTTGGCCATTTCCTTTTTGTAATGTCTGGGTTCTTCAAAAAAACTTAAAAGAAATTTTCTCTGGGTAACCGAAGGAAAGTTTTTCTGGCCGATATAGTCGAGGTAGCTCGACCAACGGTAATTTTCGAGAAAACGCATCGCCTTTTTGTAATCTTTGATTTCTCTTTCCCGCCATCCGGGCGCAGTTAAATCCAGAGGGTTAAGATGAATGTAGTAAGGAAGGTGAATAAAATGACTTTCCTCTTTTATCAAGATCGCTTTATAGGATCCCTGAAATAAAGAGCCGCTTCTTTGATACTTTTGGTTAAAGGACATCGTATAGCCGGTGCCGAGTTTGTGCATAAATGCTGAAATTCCGCCTTCTTTCCGCTGTCTTAAAAGAAGATGAAAGTGGTTAGGCATTAGGCAAAAAGCCAAAAGTTCCACAATCAGTTTCCTTTTGTGTCTTTCAATCTTACGAGGCTTAGCCTCGTAAGATTGAAGTTGAAGCGAAACAGATGGATCTTTCTTGTAATAGATATTTACCGCCGGCTCTTCGTCGTTAAACTCAAAAAGATCGTGAATGAATCGGAACCGGTCTTTGTCGTCACCAAAGACACTCCTTTTATCAATACCCCGATTGTAAACGTGGTAAATCTCTCCTTCGGTAAATTGAATGTTTCTCATATTCTCTATCTTACGAGGCTTAACCTCGTAAAATCAAGGCTGAGTTATCCACAACCCTTTAATTGTTTACTTTTGGAAAACAAAGTAAAATCTTATTAGGAATCGAAAAAGAATAAGCAGATCAGCAATGGGTTAATTTCCCAATCTTACGAGGCTTAGCCTCGTAAAGTTAATGATTCGATGATTGGCAAGACAAAAAAGCATTACCAAAAATTTTTAGCCACAACGATTGCGATCGCCACGATCGTTTCGTTGGTTTTTTATTCCGTCCCGCAACCTGCGGAAGCGGCCACCTATACATTCCAGCAAACCAATTGGGCTGGGGGAGCGTCGACTTCCACGGCCACGCATCCGGGGGATCAGACCAGTTGGAATAAATATGCTTCGGGCGGCGCCACCAATGGCTTGGTTGGGTATTGGCCATTAGAAGAAGGCAGTGGCACAAGCACGGCTGATTTAAGCGGTAATGGAAATACAGGGACGTTAGCGGCCAGCCCTGCAACTCCCACTTGGACCACGGCTGGAAAAATCGGCAATGCGTTGAGTTTTGATGGGAGTGATGATTACGTAAACGTTCCAGATAACAGTTCATTGAAACCTACTTCAGCGATTACTTATGCCATGTGGGTCTATCCGAGACTTGCCAGCACTTTCGGAGTGTTCTTTGAAAAGGGAGATTCTACTACCGCGGGATATGGGGCATTTGTTACTTCTGACAACAAGTTCTGTTTTATAGTTAAGACAACCACGGGAACGTATGCGGTTGGTAATTCAACTGCCCTTTATCAAGTGAATCAATGGCAGCACGTTGCAGTTACTTACGATTCTTCGGGAGCCAAAAATATATATGTTAATGGAGTCAACCAAACTTTAACCTCAAGTGCGAATTGTGCTTTAACCAATGGAAGCGGTGACATTAGCCAAAGTACCGCTGCTCTCATTTTTGGTGCGCGGACGGCTAATCAATATTTCTTCAACGGCTCAATTGACGAAGTCCGCGTCTACAACCGCGCGCTGGCTGCTACGGAGGTTGCGGAACTTTATGGGGGTATCTCCGCCATCAACTCCGGGGCGGATTTGAGGATTGCGACTTCCACGGCTTCTTCGACCACCCAGACTGATGACGGAACAACGAATACGGGATTTAATTTGGCTGGGAATTCGAAATCAAGCACTTATGTCCAAGGCACGAGCACTGCGGCCAATGTTCAGCTTTCGACAACAACGATTGGGTGGTATACGACAACGTTGGATTCGACCGGAGATGTTGGCTATACACCAGTTTTGGCAATAGGTTCAGACGGTTTTGCGAGGATTGCTTATGGCGATGCCACAAATACAACGCTTAAATTTATTCAATGCACAAATGCCAGCTGTTCTACTATGAATGTTTCAACCATAGATAGCGGTGTTTCTTTGGGTGTTATCAATCACCAGATAGCCCTTGTTTTAGGTAATGATGGATTTGGCAGAATTGTTTATGGTTCTCCAACTATAAAGTTTGCTCAGTGCGGCAATGCCAGTTGCTCGACTGCTACAACAACGGTAATTCATACTGCGCCTGCCAACGATTGGGCTTCATTCGCGATTGCTTTAGGGTCAGATGGTTTTGCGAGATTCACCTTTTCTGATCCTGGCGGTCAAAATAACCCTCTTATATTTTATCAGTGCACAAATGACAGTTGTTCAACCAAGGCAAGCAGTACCATTGCTAATTCCGTTGGGCGTGATTCTGCTATTGCGATGGCGTCCGATGGCTTTGCAAGGATACTTAATAGTTATTGGTATCAATGTAATAATGCGAATTGTTCTAGTGTAACCACAAGTACCATTCCTTCTACTGCTCTATATTCTTCGCCTCTTTATCACGCATTGGTTTTGGGATCAGATGATTTTGGGAGAGTTACATTTTATAATGCTGGTGATGGAAACAGTTATTTTTTCCAATGCACTAATGCCAGCTGTTCGACAACAACCAGCGCAAAAAGAATTGATTTAGCGTATCCGCAAAATAGTAGCTATCTGTCTTTTGCTTTGGACTCCGCCGGATTTGGTAGAATTAGTTATTATGCCACAAGCACCACTAGAGTGCTTAAATTCGCTCAATGCGCCGATGCCAGCTGTTCTTCGTATGCTTCCACGACTGTTGATTCAAGTTCGGCGGAGACTGGTTTGTACACCTCAATTAAACTCGGCACTGGCGCGAATCTGGATTTAGCTCGGATTGCTTACTACGATAAGACCAACGGCAATCTCAAATACGCCTATCAAGCCTTGAATTATCCTTCGACTGGCACCTTTACCTCGGGCCCTATCAATGTCGGGAATTCAGCGGGTCTTTGGGGAAATTTATCTTGGAGCGCCACAACAACTGCCCAGACTTCTGTAACTATCAAAGCCAGATCAGCTACTAATTCTTCGATGACCGGAGCCACGGATTGGGCTTCTTGCTCCAATATCACGAATGGCGCCGCTTTATCAACCGGCGGCTGTGTTACCAATGGCAACAACCATCAATACATCCAGTATCAAGCGACTTTATCCACCACTGACGCCACTCAAACCCCTTCTCTAAATGATATCACAATCAATTATCAATTTTATGGAACTTCCGGCGTCTTAACTTCTTCAGCTTACGACTCCAATGACGCCGCTAACCTTATTGGCACTTTGGCTTGGGACGAAGATACGACTTCACCATCAAATACCACCAGCACCTTGTCTTTGCGCACTGCTTCTTCGTCATCTAATTTAGCCTTAATGTCCTGGACTGATTTTACTGTCAACACCTCTGGTTGTTCCAAGGCTTCTGGCACTGTAACCTGCGGTTCATCTGCCATTCCCAGCTCAATGAAAACCGGAGCAGATGACCAATGGTTTCAGTACAAAATAACTCTGGCCTCTTCCAATACCGGCAACACTCCCACCATCGCCGAAGTCCGGGTTCAATACGTTGTTAATGCCCCGCCTCAATTCAATCCTTCCTATGGCACTGGCGGCGTTTCTGTTGCCCAAAATTCTTCTTCAACTGACAGTAACTGGGGTAAAGTCCAGATTACCTATCAGGTTTTGGATCCTGACACCACTTCCGGCACTGCCACGCCCAACAATGTTTCTTCTTCCTTTGAATACAATATCGGCGGCAGTTGGACAGCTGTTTCCCCGACCAATTTAGCCGCAGGCGATACAAACAATAAAACCGTAAGTCCAGACACCTATACTCAATATACCGCCACTTGGGACGCTAAAACCCAAATTCCCAATACCTATTATGCTACAGCTCAAGTAAGACAAACCGTGAATGACCACGAAGCTGCTAATAATACCGCGATTGCCACGAGTTCCGCTTTTATCCTGGACACTAAAAATCCCTCCTCCACAATGACTCTAAACGGCGCCTCTTCCACTTTTACTTATACTCTAACAGATGATTCGAATATCAGCTTTACGCTCTCGAACAACAGCAACCTGTCAGCTGACGGGTTGAACGCTTCGTCGGGAATTTTGCAAACTCTTTCTGTCACCTCAACTTCAGCCACTGTAAACTGGACTCTGGCCACTTCAAGCTATCCCACGGTTTATTTGAATGTGCGAGATATCTATGGCAACAATGTAACTGGCACCGCAGTGGCTCCCACTCTTCCTTCTTCAATGGACATCAAAGACGTTTCCAATGTTACGACTAATTCATATTCCAACTTTATCTCCTGGGGAGTCTACAGCTCTGGAGCCAACGCCACTTTTTCCAATTATCGGGTGTTTCGGTCAACAAATGGCGGAAGCACTTATTCTCTTTTGACCACGATCACTGACGTGAACACCAATTATTACAGGGACGCCTCTTTATCCTCTTCCACCACTTATTACTACAAAACCACGATTACGGATACGGACAACGACGTCTCCAGTTTTTCCTCGTCGGTCAATCACCAGCCCGTTGGTTCTGGCGGCACTGACCTTACTCCTCCAGCCATCACCAATGTTACGGTAACCTCAACTCAAGCCACCTGGGCCAGAATCACCTGGACCACGGATGAGTTGGCCACTCCGGAAATCAATTATTCGGCTTCTTCCACTGCTTACAATTTGACCGCGTCTACCACATCTTATTTAACTTCTCACGATATTACTCTTTCGGGTTTAACTCCCAATACGGTTTATTATTTCCGAGTGAGATCAACGGATATTGAAGGAAACCGAGGCACGAATGACAATGGGGGCTCCGGCTTTACCTTTACCACCACAGGCGGCCCCATTATCTCGGATGTGACCACGGAATCTGTGACTGACAATTCCGCCACCATTATCTGGAATACCAATGTGGCGGCAAACTCCGCAGTTGTTTACGCTCAAAACATAACTGCTCTAAGAACCGGCGCTGGCATCTCGGAAGTTTCAAGCTCCAGCCCTGTGACCGGACCTCCGTATCAGCACCGAATCACGATTACTGGTTTAACTTCCAGAACCACCTATTACTACTATCCCAAAGTAACCGCTTCTTCGGATACCACGACCGACTCCAATTCCGGCAACTATTATTCTTTCCGCACGGCTTACGACACCAAACCACCGGTGATCACCAATGTCACAACCACTGTTGTTACCAAAAACTCGGCTGTGATTACCTGGGTAACTGACGAGTTATCTTCGAGTCAAGCTGACTATGGTTTAGCTGCCGGCTCCTATACCAATGCCACGACCATTGATTCCTTATTATCCATTACCCATTCCGCAACTATTATTGGTCTTGCCCGAACCACCACTTATTATTTCCGAGTGAGATCAATTGACGCGGCTAACAATGAAGCCATCTCTCCGGAAGCTAATTTCCGCACCACTGAAGCTGACACCATTATTATCTCAACAGGAGGCGCTGGCGGCGCTCCGCCTCCACCGCCCAGAGACACCACCCCGCCCAAGATCTCGGATATTCAAGCCGTAGATATTTCGGCTTTCGGAGCCACGGTGAAATTCGAAACAAACGAGTCGGCTCTCGCCATTATGGATTACGGCGAAACCAATATCTACGGCTTCGCGGCCGCGAGTCGCGACTTTCTGACCGGTCACGCCATTAAGCTCTCCGGCTTAAAACTCGGCACCGATTATCACTTTAAGATAAAGGCGATTGACAAAGATAATAATTCGGCGACATCAGAAGATAATACTTTTCGGACGAAATTTTTCGCTGAATCCGTGGCCGAATTAAAAACAGTGGAGAACGCGTATCAGTTTCAGCAGGAAGTCGAAGAATCAATTGAATCAATCTTGCCGAGCATCATCCCGCCCTTTATCGAGAAGCCGAGAGTGGTTGACATTGCCGAAAATTCGGCGACCGTGCTTTGGAAAACTAATGTAAAAGCTTTCTCGGTCGTTGCTTACGCGCCGGAAGATGAATACGAAAAAGATCCGGTGAAACCCTACACCGCCGAGGCGGCTAATATCGAACGCAAAGTTCAAGAACATGAAGTGAAGCTCGCTGGTCTCAAGTCCAACACCCTTTATCACTATCAGGCTAAAGCTTTTAGTCTGCCTCAAGCTCTAAGCAAAACACCGGATTCGACTTTCCTTACGAAAACAGCCAAGACCCAGCCGCGAGTAGCTGATGTTGATAAAGACGCGATTCGAATCGTCTGGCGAACAGACGAGACGGCCAGTTCCATTGTGGAATACAAAAATTTGCGGACCGGGGAAATTAATCGGAAGATTAACGAAGAGAAAGTGAGCGATCACGACGCGCGGATTGAAAATTTATCTCCGGATACCACGTATCAAATCAGCGTTTCCGGCTATAATGTTAAAGATAATTTAATTGAAGGCGGCGAGCCCATTACTGTTAAAACCTCGAAGGACGTAACGCCGCCGGTGATCTCCTCGATTAAAATTGACAACGCCTTAGTGCCGGGCCGCACCGATCGCGTGCAAACCGTGGTCGGTTGGAAGACCAACGAGCCGGCGACATCCGTTGTTTTCTACGAAGAAGGAACCTCCGGGAAAAAGGGAACTGCCTTGGCGAATAAAATTGAAATTCCCAATCAGTTAGTGACGGACCACAATGTTATTTTAACCGAACTCCGGCCCGGAATACTTTACCGCGTTCAGTTGACATCCGTGGACGAAGCCGGCAATAAAATAACCTCGCCGGTCAGAACAATCATCACTCCCCAGCAAGCGCAATCAATTGTTGACGTTATTGTCAAAAATTTCGAAGACACCTTTAAATTTTTGAAAGAGATTAGGTAGGGGACGGATACCTGCCTTATTGACAAACCCGTTGGGCTGATTATAATAATATTATAATAGCAAAAAAGATATGACGCAAAAAGTTTTAAAGGTAGGGTCTTCCGCCGCCGTCACGATTCCCAAAAAATCGCTTAAAGAACTCGGTTTGAAAATTGGCGATTGGGTGTCTGTTGTTGTTGGCGCAAGGTCGGTGGTTATTAGGCCGCACAGCAACTTTTCAAAAAGCGAAAATAAAATAGCGGAGTTAACGCTTAATTTTGTGAACCGTTATCGCAAAGATTTGGAAAATTTGTCCAAAAAGTAAAGTGGAATATCTAACCAGAAAAGACGTTTTATTGATTCATTCGATAATAATTGATGAAACGGGCGGGAGTCATGGCGTGAGAGATCATCACGCCATTTTAGTATTAGAAGATTTGCCGCGTCAGGCGGTTTTTGGGAAAGAGTTATATCCGACGATATATTTAAAAGCAGCGCTTTACGCGAGGAATATCATCATGAGCCACCCGTTCATTGATGGGAATAAAAGGACCGGAGCGACCGCCGCATCGGTATTTTTAGAGAATAACGGCCATAAAATAACCGCTCAAAAAGGAGAGATTGAAAAATTCACCTTGAGAATCGTAAAGCAAAAACTGGATTTGGAAGAAATCGCTGATTGGTTTAAAAAACATTCGCGCAAGATTTAATGAAAGCGGAATTAGATTGTTTGGCGTGAAAAATCGCCGCATTATGCGGCGATTTTTGATTTGGGGATAAATTGTGCATAATTTTGCAGGTACATTAAAAATTTGGCTTAAATACTTGTTTTGTGATTTATGTTTCATGATATATGAAATAGTTGACTTTGTGGGGTTGGATGCCGCATTATTAATGCTAAGTGGGGAATTGTGGATAACTCTGGGGATAAGTAGGCAAAGCGGGGGATAAGTCGAGGTCGCCACATCTCCCTTCTCACTAAATTTCAGTCGCCAATAAATAAAACTTGTTTCGCTCAATTTTCCTACAAAAATTCGGTTCCCGTTCCTCCTTCGTTTCTCTCAGGATTTTCCGACCAAATTTTTGTGATTAGGAAAATTTTCACTAAACTTCGTTAATTTATTATGGCGACTTCAAAAAGCGTTCGAAGGGAGATGTGGCTCCCGGTAAAGGGTATTATTTAAAGTAAATTTCTGGCGAAAGTATTTCGATTTCTAAATTCATAATTCTTAATTCATTATTCATAATTCATGAACGCCTTTATCGGTGAATACTCGCACAATTTAGATCAGAAGGGCCGAATGGCGATTCCGGCGAAATTTAGAGAGAAGATGGTGGGCGGCGCGATTGTAACGCGCGGATTAGACCACTGCCTTTTTGTTTTTACCAATAAAGAATGGGAAGCGTTGGCGCAAAAGTTGGTAAGTTTGCCTTTGGCGCAATCAAATTCTCGGGCGTTTGTCCGTTTGATGCTCGCCGGAGCAATGGATGTGGAATTGGATAAGCAAGGCAGAATTTTAATTCCGGACTATCTAAGGGATTACGCTTGTTTGAAAAAACAGGTGGTGGTGGCTGGAATTTATAATCGTTTTGAAATTTGGGACAGCGAGGCGTGGAAGCAGTATAAAAATAAAACCGAAAGTCAGTCGGATGAGATAGCGGAGAAACTTTCGGAGTTAGGGATTTAGCTTATTAGCTTCATTAGCTTTTCAGGGATTAGTCATGATGGTCCATTCATACAAAGATTTAATAGTTTGGCAGAGGTCAGTTGAGCTAGTGGTCGCTGTTTATGAACTAACAGAAAAATTTCCAAAAGAAGAGATTTATGGATTGGTTTCACAAATGAGGAGAGCGGCGGTTTCAATTCCGTCGAACATCGCGGAAGGAAGATTAAGAGGAACAAGAAAAGATTTCTCGCAGTATTTAAGAATCGCGTACAGTTCGGGGGCTGAGTTGGAAACGCAAGTAGTAATAGCCAAAGCGCTTCCCAAGATGAAAAATCTCAATTATTTAAAAGTTGATTCATTATTGGAAGAAACAATGAAAATGCTGAACGTAATGATAAGGGGGTTAAATCCTAAAAGCTAATAAGCTATAGAAGCTAAAGGGCTATGCACCAACCGGTTCTTTTAAAAGAAACAATAGCTTTACTGGATCCGAAGCCCGGAGAATTCATTATTGATGGAACAATTGGTTCGGGCGGCCACGCAGCTAAAATTTTTGAGAAAATTTTACCTCAAGGTAAATTGATTGGTATAGATTTAGATAAAGATAATCTTAAAAAAACAGAATCAAAAATTTTAGCTGAAATCAAAAATGAAAAAGACCCGCCGGGGAGCGCAGCAGTAAAGATTAAAAATAATTTAATTCTGATTCAGGGAAATTACGCGGACTTACCGGAAATTCTTCAAAGCGCGGAACTACGCGGACTAAACGCAGACAAACGCGGAAAAAGAAAAGTTGATGGGTTATTACTCGATTTGGGGATGTCGTCGGAGCAGATAGAGCGGTCGGGAAGGGGGTTCAGTTTTTTGAGAAACGAGAAGTTAGACATGAGATATAACCATGAAGCAGGAAGCATGAATCATGAAGCATGGGCGACGGCAGGGGAAGTAATAAATCGATTAAGTGAGAAGGAGTTGGCGGAGATTTTTTGGAAATACGGGGAGGAAAGATATTCGCGGCGGATCGCTAAGGGAATAGTAGAAAGTAGAAAGAGAATGGCGATTAAAACAACATTTGATCTGGTTCGCATCATAAGAAAATCAGCGCCAAAAAGTTATGAGAAGGGGCGTATACATCCGGCCACCAGAATTTTTCAGGCGCTTCGAATATATATAAACGACGAGTTGGGAAACTTAGAAAGATTGTTGAAAAATGCGCCTAATATTTTAAAAAGTGGCGGCCGGGCAGTAATAATTTCTTTTCATTCGCTCGAGGATCGGTTAGTGAAAAATTATTTTAGAGAGATGAAAAAAGAAGGAAAAGCGGAGATTTTGACAAAAAAACCCATTATGGCTACGAGAGAAGAGGTGAAATTGAATCCTCGGTCTCGCTCCGCCAAACTTAGGGCAATAAAATTTAATTATTCTACGAAATTCGTAGACGATCGGCGACCATGACTATCGTTCAACCCAATAAAAATAATTTAACAAAATTGAATCTAACCATCGGCGGTATGGCGCTTGTTTTGGTTTCCATTATTTTCGGAGGAGTATTCGCTTATAACGACGTTGTTGATTTCCGGCACGAATTGAGTCGTGTGAAGACGGAGCTCGGCCGCGTCGAAGTGCAAAACGCGGAATTAAAAAATAGTTTTTATAAAATCGTGGATGCCGGAAAACTGGAAAAGCTGGCTCTAAGCGGCGGGCTGATTTTGGATAAGAATCCCCAGTATTTCGGGCGCTAAAAAACGAATAAAAAATTATGACAGGGAATTGGAGAGTGGCGAGTTTAATTATCATCTTTAGCCTTATCTATTCTTTTTTAATTTTTAATATTTACAATCTCCAGTTCGAAAAGAGAGTTTACTATTTGAGTTTGGCGGAAGCGCGGGATGAAGCCGGCGGAGTCTTGAAAGCCGAGCGGGGAAATATTTATTTTACCGATAAAAACGGCACTGCCATTCAGGCGGTTTTGAACAAAGAATATCCGATAATTTACGCCGTCCCCGCTGAAGTTCAGAGAAACGCCGATCAACGCGGATTCGGAACGCGGATTTACGCGGAGCAATTAGAAACGATATTGGGTATCTCTGCTTCCGAATTAGAAAAAAAATTAGTTAAACCGAATGACGAATATGAACTTCTTGTCGAGAAAGCAACCGCCGAGCAGGTGGCGGCGATGAAGAGGTTGGATATTAAGGGTATCTATGTCAAAAATGAATTGCTTCGATTTTATCCCTTTGGCGATTTGGCGGCGCATCTTTTGGGTTTTGTTTCGCCGGCGAGCGACAAAGAAGACTCGCCTTCCGGGGAGGCGGAGTTTGGTCGGTACGGAGTCGAACTTTATTTTAATAAGTTTTTAGCCGGACAGAACGGAACGCTTAAGGACGATAAACTGATTGAATCCGAAAAAGGAAAAGATTTGTTTTTGACGATTGATCGGAGTATCCAATCCGAAGCCGAAGAAATTCTGAAAAATTTGGTTCAAGAAAAAGAAGCGGAGGCAGGGACGGTCATCGTCGAAGAGCCGAAAACCGGGAAAATTTTGGCCATGGCTAATTTTCCCAATTTTGATCCAAATAATTATTCCGGATTTGGGGTGGGTAAATTTTTAAATCCGGCCACGGAGGCGGTTTACGAACCGGGTTCGATTTTTAAGATATTCACGATGGCCGCCGGCATTGACAGCGGGAAAATTACGCCGGAGACGGAATACACGGATACCGGCAGCGTTACTTTTAACGGGAAAACAATAAAAAACTGGGATTTGAAAGCGCACGGCAGGCAAACCATGACCGGCGTGATTGAGCAATCCATAAACACCGGCGCGGTTTTTGCCGAAAGAAAAACCGGTCATGATATTTTTTATACTTACTTGAATAAATTCGGGTTAAGCGAGCCGACTAAAATTCAGTTGCCCGGAGAAGTGTCGGGCAATCTTAAGAATCTAAAAAACGGCCGCGACATTGATTTTGCAACGGCCTCTTTTGGCCAGGGAGTTGCCGTTACGCCGATTGAATTGGTGAACGCCGCCTCCGTCGTAGCCAATGGAGGGCTTCTTATGAGACCTTACATCTTGAAAAATGAAGAGCCGAAAGTAGTGCGCCGAGTTTTAAAAGAAGAGACCAGTCGAGCTGTTCGAGAAATGATGACTTCGGCAGTTGTAAAAAACAAATTGGCGGCCATTCCCAATTATAACGTGGCTGGGAAAACCGGAACCGCTTTTGTGCCGGATTTCAAACGCGGCGGATATACCGATGAAGTTATAAACACCTACATTGGTTTTGCTCCGGCTTCGGATCCCCGTTTTATAATTTCCGTAAAGTTGGAAAAGCCGGCCGGTAGTCCTTTGGCTGGCCAGACCGTGGTGCCGGCTTTCCGGGCGCTCGCCGAATTTATTTTGAATTACTACAATATACCGCCGGATAAATTAGACCAACATCAATGAACTGGTTTTTGAATAAATTGGCAAGGATTACGGTTTGGCGTTTTGAGCCGAAGATTATTGCTGTTACCGGAAGTGTCGGCAAAACCGCGACCGTGGAGAAGATCGAAGCGGTTTTGAAGCACCCGGTTTTTTTGTCAGAGAGAGATAATCGCGGTGCCACTCGCGCTCTTGGGCGATTGGCGCGATGAAGATTTAGGGCTCTTAACTTTTAACGACTTGCCCGTCTCCCAAAAAATTAAAAAAATATTTTTTTGGACTAAGGTGATTTTAACGCCAATCATTAAATTGTTTTTTCGGCTTCGAAAAAAACATCAAGAGATTTTGATTCTCGAATACGGACTTCAGAAAAACTTGAAGATAAGAGATTTTTTGGAAATGGCCAAACCCGATATCGGAGTAGTGACGGCTGTTGGCGATATTCCGGCGCATGTCGAATTTTGGAGCGGCCCTTGGGCAGTCGCCCGAGAAAAGTCAAAAGTGGTTGAATGCCTCGACTCCGATGGTTTTGCCGTGTTGAATTTTGATGACGAGGCGGTTTTGGAGATGAAAAAGCGAACAAGGGCTAGAATCATTACTTTTGGTTTTGGCCCAGGGGCGGATGTAAGAATTATGAATTTTGAAAATCAATTCGAGAATCCCGAGTCCTACGGAATCAATTTTAAGATTGGCTACGGCGGGAGCGTGGTGCCGGTCAAGCTTCGTAATGTTTTCGGCAAGGCCGAAGCGTATGCCGCCTCCGCGGCAGTTTGCATTGGTTTGATTTTTGATTTGAACTTGGTTGAAATTGCCGAAGCCTTGCAAAGTTCGCATTCCCTTTATTCCGGCAAGAGGATTTTAAAAGGAGTCAAAGAAACGGTGATTATTGAAGATTTGAGCGATGTTTCGCCTTTGTCAATGGATGAAGCCATTCATGTTTTGGGAGAATTTAGAGACCGAAGGAAAATCGCGGTTTTGGGAGATATGCTTGATTTGGGTAAGTGGAGCATTGAAGCTCACGAAGCCATCGGCCGGCTCACGTCCACGACCGTTGATCTTTTGTTTACGGTCGGGCCCCGGGGAAAATTAATAGCCGAGGGAGCCCGAGAAGGGGGTCTATTCAAAAATAAAATTTTAAGCTACGATACTTCGGTCGAGGCTGGAAGAAAACTTCAAGATTTATTAAAGAAAGGGGACGCGGTTTTGATAACCGGAGCCAGAGAGTTGAGAATGGGAGAGGTGGTGGAAGAAGTAAAAAGTAATTAGTAATTGGTAATTAGGATTAATTACTATGGCGCTTTCGTCTAGTGGTCAAGTCCCGATGTAGTCAAAAATTTATGCGCCGCCATCGTCTAGTGGCCTAGGACACTAGGTTCTCATCCTAGAAACCGGGGTTCGATTCCCCGTGGCGGTACATAAATTTTTGATACTACATCGAGGATCCTCGATACGACATCAAAATTAAAATTTTGGTCGTATCGGGAGACATCACGTTCTCAACGTGGGGACCCGGGTTCAAATCCCGGTGAGAGCACAAATTTTTATTACAGTTGATTTCCGTTTTTTATTTTGCTACTTTTAGGCAGGCGGTTTTGGCCGGATTTTTTAGTTTTTAATTTTGTGTTTCCAATAGCGTCGCTTGCTCGCCGAGCCCCCATCCCGTGCGGCAACTCGTGGACCCAGCCGGAGCTCGGTCTCGCCGAAGGCGAGTCCGGCTGGGGAGCGGTAGGGACGGCGAGCCGCTGGAGCGAGCCGAGCCCGGTGCCGTCAGGGATGCGGGGCTCGGCGCCAGGCCCACTTAGTCAAACATTACATTAGCTATGTCCGAAATTTCCATTAAAGCCGAAGAAATTTTTCAAATCAGCGGTTGGCCAGTAACTAACGCGGTGCTTTTATCGGCGCTTGCCGTTTTGGTTATTCTCGGCGCCTCCCTTCTTTTGCGGGGGAAGCTGTCGCTTTTACCCGGAAAGTTTCAGCTGATTTTCGAATTTTTGATTGAAGAAATTTTAAAGCTAATGGATGCGGTTTTGGGTTCGCGCCGGCTTTCCTTAAAATATCTGCCGTTTGTTGCCACGATCTTTTTATTTATTTTGACATCCAACTGGCTTGGACTTTTGCCGGTGATCGGGCCAGTTGGAATTAAGACCGCGCATTCGAATCCCGGCCTTGTGCCGCTTTTCCGATCGCCGGCGAGCGATTTGAATTTTACCATTGCTTTGGCTGTGATCTCGGTTTTGTCCGTGAACTTTTTGGCGATCACTGCCTTGGGTTTTAAAAAACATTTTTCCAAATTTTTTACTTTTAGGGATCCCATTCTCTCTTTCACCGGCCTACTTGAATTTATTTCCGAGTTTGTTAAGATTATATCGTTCTCTTTTCGATTATTCGGAAATGTTTTTGCCGGGGAGGTGCTCCTCGTCATTGTCGGATTTTTAGTGCCTTATTTCCTGCCCCTGCCTTTTATTTTTCTGGAAATCTTTGTCGGGTTTATCCAGGCGTTCATTTTTTCGATGTTGACACTGGTTTTCATTGGAATGGCGACCAACGAAGAACCGGCTCACTAAAGGTCAAAATAGTAAAATTAAATAATATAAAATAATCATATGTCACCAGAAGTAGCGAAGATATTTGCCATTGCGATTGTGATGGCTTTTGGCACGATTGTGCCGGCATTATCCATCGGCTGGATTGGTTCAAAGGGGGCGGACGCGATTGGCAGGAATCCGGAAGCGGCCCCCAAAGTGCAGACCGCGATGATTTTGGCCATTGCTTTTGCCGAAGCCATTGCTATTTACGCTTTGGTTATGGCGTTGATACTGAAATTCGTTGAATAGGGAGTAATCGTTAATATATGAAGGGAATTTTGGATCAGTTGGGGGTCAATTGGCGGCTCCTTTTAACGCAAGGAGTCAATTTTTTTATTTTGCTCGCGGTTCTTACTTTTTTGGCGTATCGGCCTCTTATTCGAATAATGGAAGAGCGCCGAAAAAAAATTGAGCTTGGATTAAAAGCCGGGGAAGAAGGGGAAAAACGGTTAAAACACATCGAAGAATTGAAAGCCGAAAAACTGGCCCAAGCCGAAAGATCCAGCTTGAGCCTTATTTCCCGGGCCGAAGAAAAAGCCAAAAAAGAAGCCGGGGTGATTGTCAAAAATTCCGAAGCCAAAGCCAAGACGATTCTGGAAGAGGCTGTGGATTTAGCCCAAAGAAAAAAAATGGAAGAATTGGAAAATTTGACTGCCGAGGCCAAAAATATTATAAAGTCGGCCATCGTGAAAACTGTCCAGCTTGATCCGCGTTTGATTGACGAAGCGCTAATTAGTCGGGCAGTGGAGACGATTAAAAAAGAACGAGTATGAAATACCGCTCCGATTTTTACGCAAAAGCCCTTTTTGCGGCAACGGAAAAAAATCCGGAAGAAACGGAAAATATCATTCGGCGATTTTTCCGTCTACTTAAGAAAACCGGAGATATCAGTCAGTCTCGAAAAATTTTAGAATCGGTGGAAAAATTGGCAGTTAAAAAATCGGGTGACCGATGGGTAAAAATTGAATACAGCCGGTCAATGGATAAAAGGATGGAATCGAACATCAATAATTATTTTGGCAGCGGTTATCACGTTGAAAATGTTATCAATCCTTTGCTTATCGCCGGAGTTCGGATCACGATTGATGACGAAGAAGAATTGGATATTTCGCTTGCGAAAAAATTAAGGAAAATGTTTTCCACCGCTATCCACGAGTATTAACGAGTGGCTATAGCGGTGAGAACCCAGCACATATCTCACCCTAAGACGTGGTTATACCACCTAAGGAAGGCGATAGCCGACTTCGTCTACCAGAAGAGGTAATACCCCAAGCAGTGATCGAGATATGTGCTGGGTGCTCAAATTTATAATTAAATTTATTTAAGGTAAAAAAATATAGAAATTTAAATAAATTTGGCATGGCTTTCGAAATTGTCGAAAAACTGAAAAGGGAAATTGAATCTTTTCGGGATGAATCAAAGTGGGAAAGAGTTGGAGAAGTGACCGAGGCAGGCGATGGCATTGTTAAGATTTCCGGCCTTCGGAATGCTTTAAGTCAGGAAATCCTTTTGATTGAAACAGCGAAGGGCGAGGCAATCGCCTTGGCCGTGAACCTCGAGGAAAATTTTATCGGCGCCATTATTTTGGGAGAAGGAGAATCGGTTAAAGTTGGTGATCGGGTTCGCCAGACTGGCCGAGTACTTTCAATTAAAGCAGGAGATGAACTGATTGGAAGAGTCGTTAATCCTTTGGGCGAACCGCTTGACGGCAAGGGCGTAATTTTTAGAGATAGTCAAAAAGTCAAAGAATATCCGCTGGAAAAAACCGCGCCGAACGTTCTTCAAAGAGAACCGGTAAAAACGCCGCTCCATACCGGTGTTAAATCTATTGACGCGATGATTCCGATCGGCCGGGGTCAGCGCGAGCTTTTAATCGGCGATCGGCAAACCGGAAAAACCGCTCTGGCCATTGATACGATTTTAAATCAAAAACAGGATTCGGCCCGGCATCAGGTAATCTGTATTTACGTGGCCATCGGACAGAAAAATTCCAAAATCGCGAAAATCCTGAAATTACTGGAAGAGTCAGAAGCTTTGAGATATTCCATCGTTGTTTCGGCCCCGGCTTCTTCTCCGGCCAGCCTCCAGTATCTCGCGCCTTTCGCCGGCTGCGCCATCGGAGAATATTTTATGGATCAGGGGAAAGACGCTTTGGTTATCTATGACGATCTTGTGAAACACGCCGATGCCTATCGCGAGTTATCTTTGCTTTTGCGCCGGCCGCCGGGACGCGAGGCTTATCCCGGTGATATTTTTTATCTTCATTCGCGCTTGCTCGAACGCGCCGCCAAGCTGAATAAAGATTACGGCGGCGGCTCGCTCACGGCTATTCCCATAATCGAAACCAAACTCGGCGATGTTTCAGCCTATATTCCCACAAACGTTATCTCTATTACTGACGGCCAGATTTATTTGGAATCAAGTCTTTTTTACCAAGGTATTCGTCCGGCGGTGAACGTCGGTTTATCGGTTTCTCGAGTGGGTTCTTCGGCTCAGACCAAAGCAATGAAAAAAGTGGCGAGCCGTTTGCGGCTCGAACTCGCCCAATTTCGGGAACTCGCGGCTTTTGTGCAATTTGCTTCGGATTTGGACGAAGCGACTCGTCAAAAAATTCGGCGCGGCGAACTTTTGACGGAAATTTTAAAGCAAGGCGACGGCGAACCGATTCCTTTCGAAAAACAAGTCGCGATACTTTACGCGGCCCTTAACGGTTTTTTAGACGACGTTGAATTGCAGAAAATGAAAGAATTTGAAAATAAATTCATTGATTATTTGGAAAAACGTCACGATGAAGATATTTTGGAGTCAATCCGCGAAAGCGGAGAACTCTTGAAAGAAGTCGAAGACAATCTAAAATCAGCCATATTGGCGTTCAAGAACGCATTTACCCTATAAAATGGAATCTCTGCAGTCGTTAAAATCCCGTCTTCGGGCGGTAAAAAATATCGGGCAGATTACGAAAGCAATGGAAGTGGTCTCTGCCACCAAAATGCGGAGAGCGCAGGAGGCGGCGCTAAATTCCCGGCCGTATGCCTTTGAGGCCCTGCGTCTTTTGGATAAAGTGAGTCGAGTTTTTAAGAATGGGGCAATCGTCCCGCTTGGTGAGAGCCGTCCCGTTAAGGCAACGCTTGTTATCGTTGTTTCTTCGGATCGCGGATTGGCCGGCTCCTTTAATACGCAGATTTTCCGAATAATAGATAATTTTACGGCAGCGGATTTTTTTATAACTGTCGGTAAAAAAGCCGACCGATTTTGTTCCGGAAGGGGATTTAAAGTGATCGAGAGATTTTCCGGTTGGGGCGATTATGCCGAACCGCGTGAATGCGATCCGTTGGCTTCCGCGGTCATTGACGGTTTTTTGCGAAAGAAATGGGACAGGGCGATCGCGATATCAACGCATTTTCGCACAACCCTGAAGCAGGAAGTTTTGGTTCGCCAGATTTTACCGGTTGATTTCGAAAAAATCCGGGAAACCGCGAGGGAGCTAGTTCCGGAAAGCGGTCGCTGGGCGGAGTTGAGAAAAAATATGGCTGACGACGCTAACCATGACAATGACTATATTTTTGAACCGTCGCCATCCGAAGCGTTAAGCGCGCTTGTGCCGCATTTGGTTAGAATGCAAATTTATCATTTAATTTTAGAAGCTAACGCTTCGGAGCATTCGGCCCGGATGGTGGCGATGAAAAGCGCTTCGGATAACGCCGAAGAACTTTCCGGGGAAATCACTCTTGATTACAACAAGGCGCGGCAAGCGGGCATCACCAAAGAAATAATCGAAATAGTCGGAACGCAGACTGCGATGACATAAATTAACCAACAACCAACAACTAACAACTAACGACTATGACGATGACAACGGGGAAAATTATACAAATTATCGGGCCGGTGGTGGATGCGGAATTTCCGGAAAATTCTTCTTTGCCGGTTATCGGGAACGCTTTGGAGATTCCGCTCAGAGACAAAAGGATTATCGCTGAAGTAGCGCGGCATCTGGAGCCGGGACGGCTGCGGGCCATTACTCTGTCTTCGACTGACGGTTTATCTCGGGGCGCCGAAGTTAAAGATACTGGCGAGCCGATAAAAGTGCCGGTTGGCCCGGAAGTCTTGGGAAAAATTTTCAATGTTTTGGGAGAACCCTTAAATAAAGGCGAAGCAAAATCCGCTTTTAAAAAATTCTGGCCTATTCATCGGCAAGCGCCTAATCTTTCGAGTCAATCCACCAAGACCGAGGTATTTCAGACTGGAATAAAAGTTATTGATCTTTTGGCGCCCTTTATTAAAGGCGGCAAGGTCGGACTTTTCGGTGGCGCTGGCGTGGGGAAAACCGTGCTTTTAATGGAGCTTATCCGGAACGTCGCCGAAGAAGGCGGCGGCGCTTCTGTTTTTGCCGGCGTGGGCGAGAGGACCCGGGAAGGCAATGATCTTTATCTCGAAATGAAGGAGTCCGGAGTTCTTGGGAAGACCGCTCTGGTTTACGGTCAAATGAATGAAGTGCCTGGGGCTCGGCTTCGCGTGGCTTTAACTGCATTGACTATGGCCGAATATTTCCGCGATGAAGAAGGAAAAGACATTTTGCTTTTTATTGATAATATTTTCCGATTTTCCCAGGCTGGCTCTGAAGTCTCGACCCTGCTCGGTAGATTGCCTTTGGCGGTGGGTTACCAGCCAACGCTTGCCACGGAAATGGGAGAGCTTCAAGAGCGCATTACCTCCACTGATAAAGGATCGATTACTTCGGTTCAGGCAATCTATGTTCCGGCTGATGACATTACTGATCCGGCGCCGGCCGCCACTTTCGCCCATTTGGATTCAACCATTGTTTTATCACGGGCTTTAACCGAAATCGGGATTTACCCGGCAGTTGACCCCTTGGCTTCCTCGTCGAGCGCTCTTGATCCGAAAATCGTAGGACAGAGCCACTATGAAACAGCGCGCCGGGTTCAGCGAATTTTACAGCGTTATAAGGAACTTCAAGACATCATTGCCATTTTGGGTTTGGAGGAATTGTCTGACGAAGATAAATTGATTGTTCATCGGGCCCGACGGATTCAGAAATTTTTGTCCCAGCCGTTTTTCGTGGCGGAAAATTTCACCGGCCGGGTCGGAAAATTTGTTCCGCTCACGAAAACCATAAGTGATTTCAAGGACATACTTGACGGTAAATATGATGATCAGCCGGAAGATTTCTTTTATCTGAAAGGAGGAATTAATGAATCATGAATTACGAATTACGAATTATGAATTATGAAGCGTGAAATATGAATCTAAAAATTATTTCTCTAAAGGGAGCGCAATTTGAAGGCGAGGTGGTCGGTTTCAATGTTAAAACCGCGGCTGGGGAAATTACGATTTTGGATCATCATCGGCCGATTATTTCCTCCCTGATTTTGGGCGCGGCGGTCATCATCGGGAAAGACGAGAATCGTCAAGCAATGCCCATTAAGTCCGGTTTTTTAGAGATGGACAAAAAAAATAATTTAACCGTCCTTATTGATTGAAGCAATAAAACCCCACGCCTCATTAGTTTATAATGCCTGTATGTTCTATGCGCGTCTTCTTCAAAGTTGAAAAGATTGGGTGGTAGCTTTAAAGCTACCACTGAAATTAAGAGCCGACGCTTTAAATCAACAAAAGAGAAGAATTTCCAAAAGTCTCCATGTCGATTGTCAATAAAGTGTTATATTTTAAATGGAGAGGATGATTGCGAAGATAATAAGCAGAGATCACTACCGAGCTGATGCTTGCGTTGTTTGGTGTTTTGACGATCGGTTTGCTGGCTTGCTTGAGGATTTTATAAAAGCGAAAAACTTTAGGCGTGTGGATTTGATAAAAGTCGCGGGCGGAGCAAAAGATCTTGTTGGTTTTTCGGATACTATCACATGTGATAGTAAGCAGAGTTATCTTTTAGATCAGATTGCGAAGTCTATAAAATTACATCAAACGCCTTTAGTGATTTTAATGGTGCATGCGGATTGCGGGGCGTATGGGAAAAAATTCGAGACCGTTCTCGAAGAACAGGAATTTTATAGAGGAGAGTTAAATAAAGCAGAGGCGGTGGTTAGAAAATTTTTGGCGGAAAATCATTTAGAGGCGCGAATCGAAAAATATTTCGCGGATTTTGAAGGATTAAATAAAGTTTAATCTATGATTCCCAGAAACGTTATCAAAGATTTAAAACTGCTCGCTTCATTCGGCGCCGCCATTTTCGCCTTATTTTTAGGATTCGTTTTCGTTTACATTCATTTCGCCGACTTTAATGGTTTGGTGATCATTCATTTCGATTCACGCGAAGGCATTGATTTTCTGGGGAGCGTGAAAGACGTGTTCGGCATTTTGGCTTCGGCTTTTATTATGATTGTTGTCAATCTTTTTTTATCCAATTTTCTTTACTACCGCGAGCGGTTTTTGGCCTATGTTTTTGCTTTTGTTAGCTTGGCGCTCGCTATCTTGATTTTAATCGCGATATCGGTTATTGTGTCAATTAATTGATAAGCAGTTAGAATCTAGAATTTAGTATTTAGGGGGCGGGGATTAGATTCCTAACTCCTAAATACTAACTCCTAACTACTATGGGTTTTGCAATCATTCAAACTGGCGGGAAGCAATATAAAGTATCTCCGGGGCAAAAAATTAGAATAGAAAAAGTTGAACCTAACGAAGAGGGGAATTTTGTCTTTGATAAAGTTCTTTTGGTTGCGGAGCAAGACGGAGAGGTTAAAATCGGCACGCCGTATGTTTCGGGCGCGAAGGTCGAGGGAAAAGTTTTAAAACAGGGGAGAGATAAAAAGAAAATTATTTTCCGCTATCATTCGAAAACGCGCTATCGAAAAAAGAAAGGGCATAGGCAGCCGTTTACGGAAGTCCTGGTTGACAAAATTAAGGGTTAAAAGTAGAATTCCGGAAATAAGTTCGGAGGGTTTATTGGTTATCGAAGATCGAGAAAAGAATAGAATAATCTATCTTTTTCTTGCTCCTTGAGTAAGTTGTAAAGAGTGTGCCGCAAACATGCACCATAGGGGATCGCGCTGGCACGTCAGTCGCGAGAGGTTCGAATCCTCATGCATGGGGTTTGCTGTCTCGGTGTGGTGATCGTGGAAGGAGCCCATGCGTAAGGCGCTTTCGAAGGGGAAAGGTCTTTTTCCCTCGCTAGAGCCGGATTGGGTCTTTAAACCACGAAGTCTCACATCGTCCGTTCCCTCCGCTGTCCCAGGAAACTGGGGAGATTAGAGGGGTAATAAGACAGTAGGCCTGCGGCACGCTACTAAAATATCCGGCGCAATCAATGTGCCGAGAGAAGTCCGCGCCGAGGTGGGTCGGCCGCTCGCGATGCCAGCAGGAAGTAGTAGCGGCAGTCGCTGCGGTTGCGGCGCCCGATCGAGAGCTTCGCGCTCTCCGAGGCGTCGATACGGTCCCGCGCGCGGGCACGCAGGAGTGGACCACCTTGCCTTCCAAAAAGGTGAGGTGCCTGCAGGGGACTAGATACCCCCACCGGCCAACGACGACGGCCGTACCGCCACAAGGGCGGGTCGGGCTGGCGTCCGGGCTTCTTCCGGCGCCTCCCATGCGTCTCACAGCACACCAAGGCCTGATGGTAGTTCACCCATCAGGCCCACCTTTTTTAACAGTTGATTTGCCCCTCACGGGCGTTTTTTATTTTCGTTTAGATTTCGAGGTTGATTTTTCGATATCGTACCCCCACACCAAATGTGGATAATAATTTGGCGTTGGGCAGACTGGATTCAAACTTTCTCAATTTAATGGGTTTATCAGGCAAATTTTAAATTTCTACTAAACCAATCCACATTTGGTGTGGGGGTAAAAGATTTTAAGAGCGGCGTTCGAGGGATTGGCTTAAGGTTTCCGGATCGGCGAACTCGATTTCGCCGCCGGTTGGTATCCCGCGGCCCAAGCGGCTGATTTTTTTCGCAAAACCCTGTAATTCTTTCACGACAATCGAGGCATTCAAGTCTCCGTAGGTCGTTGGATTAAAAGCCAAAATTATTTCTTCGACTTGGCCCTCTTTTTTAATCAAATGTTTTAAGTGATTCAAGCGCAGTTTTTTGCCGCTGTCCAAATCTCCGCTTTTCGACAAATCTCCCAAAATCAAATAGAGGCCATTGAATTTTTTCGTCTTTTCTATCGAAATTAAATTAGTTTCCTTCTCGACAATCATAATTAAGTTTTTATTCCGTTTGGGATCCCGGCAAATATCGCATATATTATCTTTGTTCTGATGCACAAAAAAGCACTGGGAGCAGGTTTTTAGATAGCGCAAATCCGAAACTGCCTGAGTGATTTCTTCTATTCTATTTCGGCCTTCGCCAATAAGTTTAAAAGCCAGTCGCGTTGCTTGGCGCACTCCGATTCCCGGCAGAGCCGAGAAAATCTCAATAAATTTTTTGATGGGCTGCGTTAGCATTTTGTTGTATTATATCCCAAATCTGATAAAATTGAAATTGATGCGCCTTGCGATTGTTCTATTTTTAGCTTTAGTTTTAGCCGCGGTCTCTACGCAGGGTTATTTTATTTTAAGAGAGAGGAATCAGCTTAAGGCCGAAGTTCCCAATTTGAATAGCCGGCTGTCGTCGCTTAATAAGGAGAATGAAAATTTGAAAGCAGACATAGAATATTTTTCCCGTCCGGAAAATTTAGAGAAGGAATTGCGGGCGAAATTTAATTATAAAAAGCCGGACGAGAAATTGATGATCGTGGTGCCATAAGGTGGTAGTATATTTGCGGGCGTAGTATAGTGGCAATACGCGACCTTCCCAAGGTTGAAGCGGGAGTTCGATTCTCCTCGCCCGCTCAAATTATCATGAAATTTTTAAATTCGTTGGAGAAAAAAAGTCTTGCTGGCGAGATTTGTCTTTTGCGGATGGATTTGGATATTGAAAACACGGACTTACGCGGACTTAACGCTGACTCACACAGACAATTGCCATTCAGATTAGAAGCGGCTTTGCCGACAATTAAATTTTTGCTCGAAAGAAAAACCAAGGTGGTAATCTTGTCTCATCGCGGTAGGCCGCGGTCTGGGATATACGCGGATAGACGCAGAAAAGAATTCTCCCTGAAGCCGTTTGTGAAGATTTTAGCGTCCTTATTGAAACGCCCCATCTATTTTATCGATTTTAAAAATCTTACGAGGCTTAGCCTCGTAAGATTGAAAAATGTTGTTAGAGACTCCGCCCCGGGCGCTATTTTTCTTTTGGAAAATTTAAGATTTTTGAAGGGTGAAATGGAAAACGACAAAAAATTCGCGAAACAATTGGCGTCGCTGGGAAGTTTTTACGTAAACGATGCTTTCGGCGTCAGTCATCGGGCGAACGCTTCAGTCGAAGCCATTACTCATTTTTTGCCTTCATACGCCGGTTTGCACATGGAAAAAGAATTAGAAAAACTGAATGGGTTGACGAAAAAAGCGAAACGGCCATTCGTGATTATTCTCGGCGGTTCGAAAACTCACGATAAACTGCCGCTTATAAAAAATTTATGGAATAAAGCGGATTATTTTCTTTTGGGCGGCGGGGTTGCCAATACTTTTTTCGCGGCTCAAGGATTGCTGATCGGAGATTCCTTGCGTGGAGACAGCGCGGAACTGCGCGGAATACTGCGCGGAATTACGCGGAAAGAATTATCACGAAAAGTTATCTTGCCAGTTGATGTTGCGATTAAGGATAGAAAAATTTTGGATATCGGACCGAAAACAGTTAAAAGATTCGGCGAAATTATAAAGAAAGCGAAAACGATTATTTGGAACGGGCCAATGGGATTGATTGAGGATCCGCGATTTGCCAAGGGTTCGGCGGAGGTGGCACGATTTATTTCTCAAAGCCGCGCTTTCTCTGTTGTTGGTGGAGGAGAAACTACCTCTCTAATTACCAATTACCAATTACCAATTACCAAAAGAAATATTTTTCTTTCTACCGGCGGCGGCGCGATGCTCGAATATCTGGCGGGCAAGAAATTACCGGGCATAGAGGTGTTGAAAAAGTCTACTGTCGACTGACTACAGATTACAGCAAACACAACTTGCCGAAACTTGCCGTAGACCGTAGTCTGTAGACTGTAGTCAATTTTATGAAATCCATCGTCGTTTTTTATCACAAAAATTGTCTTGATGGTTTTACCGCTGCGTGGGCGGCTTGGAGAAAATTTGGCAAGAACGCCGTTTATATCGGCATCGAAGCCAAAAGCGAGCCGGTAAAAAATCTTCGAAATAAAGAGATTTACTTTTTGGATGCTTGTTTTGAAGAAAAGCCGCTTCGCCGGATGGTGAAAAATAATAAAAAGGTTGTGGTTATTGATCATCATTTAAGCCGAAAAGATTTTGTCCATATCGCAACCGAAGCAGTGTTTGATCTTAAGCGTTCTGGTTCGGCTTTGGCCTGGAATTATTTTCATTCCGAGAGGCTAATGCCGAAACTGGTTTCTTACGTGGAAGATAACGATCTTTGGCGGTTTAGGTTGCCTTACGCAAGAGAGTTAAATAATTCTTTAGAAACCTATCCAATGACTTTTGAGGGATGGAGCAAGCTAGCCGCCGACTTTCAGTTTTCTGGCAAAAGAAAAAAATATATTGAGGAAGGGAGGGCGATTATCAAATATAAAAAGAAAATAGCCCAGGAGCTGGCGAAAGCAGGAGATGAAGTTTTTTTCGAGAATCATCGTGCTATCGCCGTTAACTCGTCGATTTTGAAGTCGGAGATCGGAGAATTTGTTTTACAAAATAAGATGGCGCCACTTTTCATCCTTTGGCATTACGAGGCGAAACCAAAACCAAAAATTTATTTTAGTTTGCGCTCAAACGGAAAAATTAACGTTGCGGAGTTGGCTAAAAAATTCGGCGGCGGCGGGCACAGGGCTGCCGGCGGTTTTAACTTTGAACTTAAAAAAAATTTTCCCGGAATTTGTTTCGGGGAAAAATTGCCGTGGCAAAGAAAGAGTGGTAGAACGGAAAAATGATGAAGATGAATAGTCTAAACTTTAAAGATTTGGATTTGGCTTTTGTGGATACCGAGACTACCGGCAGAGGATTGGAACACGAGCTTATTGAAATCGCGGTGATTCGGGCAAGCGGATATAATTTTTCGATTTTAGACGAATGGGAAGCAAAAATTCAACCCAAAAAAATCGAGTTGGCCGAGGAAGGAGCTTTAAAGGTCAATCATTACAGTGGAGAAGCTTGGAAAGACGCTATCCCGTTAGAGGAGGCGATGAAAAAGTTTTTGGAAAAAACAGAAAAGACGATTCTCACGGCGCACAATTTAAATTTTGATTGGTACTATATTATGAAGGCGCTAGAAGAATGCGGTCTAAAAGCGACTTTTTGGTTTAAGGGATTGGACACTATTTCTTTGGCGTGGATGAAGTTAAGGCAGGATCCGCGAATTAAATTTTTGAGCGTTAAAGAACTTTGTCGGTATTTTGACATTAACCAGGAAAAACCGCATTCGGCATTGGATGACGCCCGAGTGACTTATCAGATGTTTAAAAAAATTTTGGAGATTTAGCGAAGAATGGGATATGTCTAAAATTATTGTTTATATTGATGGCGGGGCAAGGGATAATCCCGGGCCAGCGGCGATTGGCGTAACGATAGGAGAAAGAGAATATTCTAAATATCTTGGTAGAGCGACCAATAACGAGGCCGAATACGCGGCCGCGATTTTTGCCTTAAAGAAAATAAAGCAGCTTATTGGAAAGGAAAAGGCGAAAGATGCCGAGGTTCACATAAGATCCGATAGCGAACTTTTAGTGAATCAGTTGAATGGCCAGTTTAAAATCAAAGAAAAAGATTTAATTCCGCTTTTTATTGAAATTTGGAACTTGAAACAGGATTTTGGAAAGATTGAGTTTGTTCAAATGATGAGAAGCGAAAATAAACGCGCTGATCAATTGGTTAACCAAGAGTTGAATAGCCAGAGAGGTTTATTTGGTTAGGCCAAAATGGATATTTTTTCTCACGCCCTTTTAGGAGCAGCGGTTGTCAATAACAAAGAACTGCTTTTGCCGGCGTTTTTATTCGGTGCCGGGCCGGATTTAATTAGCGGTATTCCGGTATGGACAGCCACGATTTATAGATTACGAAAAGAAAAGAAATCCTGGAGAGAAATTAGAAGATTTTTTTGTGATCCCCACAACTGGCAGAGCGCGCCGGCCTGGACGCATACGTTTTATATCTATTTGCACAGCCTGCTTTTCGCTATTTTACTTTCTTGGTTTATTTATTATTTTTACCCGCCGTGGCTGATTTTAATGCGGGCTTGGTTTCTGCATATAATTCTGGATATTCCGACACACAAGGACTGGTTTGCTCACAAGCCGTTTTATCCGTTTAGCAATCGAAATTTTGGTTTATTTAATTGGTTCGAAACGCCGCTTCTTTATCTGGGCGTTTTGATTTCGGCTGTAATTTTCGGGTTAGTGTATTTTTAGCTTTTATCATTGACTTTTTAATTTTTTTCTTATACCCTGTATTTAATCGGCAAGTCAGGCGATTACTGTCGTGCCTCACTATCGTTCGGCGCAAAAAAATACGAATTTAACACGAAAAATACGAATGCCACGAATAAATTGATTCGTATCATTCGTGTAATTTCGTAGATTCGTATTATGTAAGTGGCGAGCGGCAGCGAGGCACGATGGAGGAAAGTCCGGACACTCTCCCGATGAAAATCGGGATAAACAAGTAGCGGCTAACAGCCGTCGTCCAGCTTAGCGGGATAGAGGTGCGAGCAGTGACGTCCCGAGACGAAAGTCGAGGGAGAGCCCGATCCCAAGCTTGACGGCTTAACTCTGCGATAGGGATAAGAAAGCAGAGGTGAAACGGCTAAATCCTTACTGGGTGCAAGGTTGTGCCGAGCACATAACGCTTTATGTGCTCGGAATACCGCTAGAGCCTAAGAGTAATCGACGGCCCAGATAAATTATCGCCACCCCCCACCACTTTTGAAAAAAAGTGGTGGGGGGACAGAATCCGGCTTATGACTTGCCGATTTTTTGTTTGTTAAACTAATTAGTGATTTTCGCCCATTGCGCTATAATTTAAAAATGGGTAGGAGGAATATCACAATTAAAGCTAACCAGCTTCGGGATTTGTATTTACGAAAAGAGTTCACGGCTGCCCAAATTGCAAACGTCCTTCAATGTACTGACGTTACTGTATTAAACAAACTTCATTATTATGGAATCAAAGTTAACCGGCCAGGTAGAAGAAATTTTAAATATAAAAAATTCCCATTTGACGGTAACTTATTAGAAAAATCCTACATGATGGGATTTCGTATGGGAGATTTAAATGTTTATCGACCAAAAAATAAGTTATCACGGATCTTTGTTGTTCGATGCCATACTACTTCTAAAGATCAATTAGGTGTTTTCCAAAAAATTTTCTTTAGGTATGGACATTCAACCGTTTCGGTTTCCCCTGATAATTCTTACCACGTAAATTGCTATTTAGACCATTCCTTCATTTTTCTACTGGATAAAAGTAAAATTCCACAATGGATTGGGGAGGCTCCAAATCTCGGTTGGTCGTTTATGGCGGGATACTGCGACGCCGAGGGTTCTTTTGGAATAGATCAAGGACGAGGAAGATTTAAAATTGATAGCTACGATTATTTTATTTTGAGGTGGATTAAAAAATTTTTAGATAAGAACCAAATAAAAAGTAAATTTAGATGTATATATAAACAAGGTAGTTTGCGTAAAGATGGGACGTTGTGGAATAATAATTTGTGGCGACTCAATATAAATACTGCATTATCGTTGGAGACATTCGTAAGATCTATTTTGCCTTTCTCGTTGCATAAAAAAAGAGTTAAAGATGCTAATAAAGTTTTAAGAAATATTAAAGTAAGAAGAGAAAATGGAACAATTTGAGAATATACGCAATTTCGTCGTGATAAGTCACATAGACCACGGCAAATCCACCCTTGCCGATCGTTTTTTGGAAATTACCAAAACCGTGAATAAACGCGAGATGAAGCCGCAGTATCTGGATCAGTTGGAGCTCGAAAGAGAGAGGGGGATAACAATAAAGATGGCGCCTGTGCGTATGAAATACGCACCGCAGAAAAACGCAGACAGTACGCGGAATAACGCAGAAGACTTATTATACGGAGATATTACTTATGAGATACGGGCTGCTGCTTTTGAGGTTAGAAAAAGTTTAGGTCTCGGACATAAAGAGGGTGTGTATCATAACGCGTTAATACAAGAATTCAGCAAAAGAGGTTTACGCTTTGAGGACCAGAGAAGCGTTGATATATTTTATGCCGGTAAAAAGGTTGGTAGTTATCGACCGGATTTTATTATTGAAGACAAAGTCATCATAGAATTAAAAGCATTACCAGAGCTTGGCCGTCCGCAAACCGAGCAATTGTGGAGTTATCTAAAAGGTTCAGATTATAAGTTAGCCCTTCTGGTCAATTTTGGCAGTAAGGAACTCGAAATTAAGAGAATCGTCTACGACATAGCTCGCCTTCCGCGTAATTCCGCGTCTGGTCAGCGTGGGTCTGCGCAGGTTGAGGAATATATCCTCAACCTGATAGATACTCCTGGTCACGCCGATTTCTCCTATGAGGTTTCGCGGGCCTTGGCCTCGGTCGAGGGCGCAATTCTTTTGGTTGACGCGACTCAAGGCATTCAAGCACAGACCTTGGCTAATTTTGAAAACGCGGCAAAAGCGGGGCTGCGGATTATAGGAGCAATCAACAAAATTGATATCGCCACTCCGGAGCAGGTGGAGAGTTCCGCGGCGGAATTAACAAATCTTTTGGGCGCCGACCCTTCCCAAATTTTTAAGATTTCCGGTAAAACTGGCGAAGGCGTCCCAGAACTTTTGGCGGCAGTCATTAAAAGAATTCCTGCGCCAAAAACGCAGATTAACGCGGATCAAAACGCGGATAAACGCGGATACATCAGCGTAAATCAGCGTGGCAATCCGCGTGAATCAGCGATGCCCGCCGCAAGGGCACTGATATTTGATTCCCTTTACGACGACCACAAGGGCGTAATCGCTTTCGTGCGGGTGATGAACGGCGAGTATCGAATCGGCGATAACGTCCAACTTATCGCTTCTGATTACAAATTTAAAATTAAAGAGGTGGGCTGGTTTTCGCCGCAGCTCACGCCCGCGGAAAAACTAAACGCCGGAGAAATCGGATATATCGTGAGCGGCATAAAAGATTTGGGAAAATTAAAAATCGGGGATACCGTCATAAGCGCTGATTTGCGCAGATTTAGTACGCAGATAAACGCGGATATCCGCGAAAATCCGCGTCTTGATCCGCGAGAATCCGCGAGCCTGGCTTTGCCAGGCTACGAGGAGCCCAAACCGGTTGTTTTTGTTTCCCTGTATCCGGAGGAAAGCGATGAATATGAGGATTTTAAGATTGCTCTTTTTAAATTAAAGCTTAATGATTCCAGTCTTTCGCTCGAGCCGGATTTTAATGAAGTTTTAGGCAGGGGATTTCGTTCGGGCTTCTTGGGCCAGCTTCATTTTGAAATTACGGTCGAGCGGCTGGAACGCGAGTTTAAAATAAAAACCGTATCAACTTTTCCTTTAGTCGCCTACAAAATCAGGAGTTCTAAAGGAGAGGAGCTGCTGAAAAAGCTCGATGATTTTTCTGGCGACTCCGTCGAGATTTTCGAACCAATGATTAAAGTTTCGATTATCGCTCCGCTCTCGCATCTCGGAAATATTCTTCAAATTAAAGCGCGGTTCCTTTTGGATAAAATCGAAACGCGAAATTGGGAAAGCAAAATTTTAATTACGGCCCGGATGCCGCTCGCCTCTCTTCTTTATGATTTTTACGGCCAGCTTAAATCAATTTCTTCCGGCATGGCCTCATTCAGTTATGAGATGGATGGTTATGCCAAGGCCGATCTGGAAAAGGTGGAGATTATGATTGCCGGCGAGGTTCAATCCGGTCTCGGCCGCTTGATATATAAAAATAGAGTCGAGGGTGAATCAAGAAAAATTCTTTTGAAACTAAAGGATGTTTTGCCGCGACAGCAGTTTAGTCAGGCTCTTCAGGCTGTCTCCGGTGGCCGTATTATCGCGCGGGAAACCATTCCGGCAATGAGAAAAGACGTGACCGGTTATCTTTACGGCGGTGACCGAACCCGAAAAATGAAACTCTGGAAAAAACAAAAAAAGGGGAAAAAGAAACTTCAGGAAAGAGGTCGAGTTTTCATATCGGCGAATGTCTTTAGGGAATTGCTAAAGAAGTAATTTTTGTTAAAATTTAGAAATATGAACGAGCGAGGGCAAATTTTGGCCGAGCTTTTGATTGCCATGGCGGTCGGAGTATCTTTGGCGATTGTGGGCGCCGAACTGGTAGCGGTTTCCTTGACTGCTTCCAAAACTTCGAAAGCCAGAAATGCCGGTGATTGGTTGGCGGAAGAATCATTCTCGGCTGTGAGGGCGATTATAAAAGGCAATGATTTGAGCTCGCAAGGCTGGAATCGGATTTATCTTCCGCCGGACGGCGCGGGCGACGCTTCAAGCTCCAAAGGTTTGGCGAATCCTTATCATCCGGAAATTCAGGCAGGCGTCTGGACGCTCGTTTCCGGAGCGGAAACTTCAACGCTCGGCGGAGAAAATTATACCCGGAAAATACTTATTGATAATGTTTCGCGCGATCCCGGGACGTCAGCCATCGAATCATCTTATAATCCGTCGAATAACGATCCTTCAACGCAGAAAATCACTGTTGTGGTTTCTAAAGTCGGCGAACCGGATTTAACTTTTTTCACTTATTTTAGCCGTTTTCCGAATATATCCACTCTTCAGACCGATTGGTCCGGCGTTTTGAATGACGGACCATTTTCAGCCACCGGTACGCCGATTATCAATGTCGGCAGCGGCAGCGATAGCAGCAGTACTATTATTGATTTGGGAAATGCCAATTGCGCCGGCGGCGGTGCCTGTCTTCGGTTAACTGCCGAAGGGGGAGTAGGAGGAGACGGCCGAATAGTTTATGGTGAGGGAACGGTGACCACGCCGCGCACCCGCAAGTGGAATCAATCAACCTTAAATTGGGAAGATCCGGAATCAAGTGCGCCGGCAGCAGCTGCCACTATCCGTCATGTCATTGTGAAATCCGCTCCGAACCGCGATGAATTTTTGGTTGGGGTTCAAACCACTGGCGGCAGTCTTTATATCCAACGCTGGAACGGAAGCGGATGGTCCAATGAATGGAATGTGGCTGTGGGTAACGGTACCCTCCCGCGCTTCGATATCTCCTACGAGCAGAATTCCGGCGAGGCTTTAGTTGTCTACACTGCGAATGTCGGCACCACAAACGAGATCATCTACCGGCGCTGGGACGGCGCCTCTTGGGTTGGCCCCACGAACTACGACGCGGTCAGCACCTCCGGCATCGTGGACGCGATTCAGCTCGAGGCGAGAAACGGCTCTGACGAGATTGGTTTGACTTGGGGCGATCGCAATTTTGATCTCTCGGCAGACTTCTGGGACGGCGCCGTAAATACATGGGAAGGAGAACCATCGTCAGCGTTGTCAACGAATTTGTCTAGGGTGGGGTCCGCCTCAACATTGACTAATTGGTCTTTTGATTTAGCTTTTGAGTCTCTTTCTGGCAGATTGATGGTGACTTGGGGAATTAACGCGACTGTTGATCCGCGTTACGTGATCCGAGGAGCGGGTCCGTCAGGAACATGGGGTTCCACGCAAACTGCCGCTGCCGCTTTCGAAGAGCCCACTGACATGGAACTTTCCTCGGATCCGGATTCGGATTATATCGCTTATGTTAATAATACTGATAACGGCAATGATGCCGACGCTTGTATTTGGAACGGCGCCTCGTGGGGACCCTGTGTCAATTTTGATACTGCTGTGGATACTACCGGCCTCGGCACGACGAGTAACGCGGTCAATTGGGTAACCAGCGGCGCTCAAACGCGAGCGGTTGTGAGCTACGATGATGCGAATGCCGCGGGCGTGGACTGGCTGTATTACAATAAAAATACTGATGTCTGGTCAGCTCTACAAACTGATTTTACCGGAGCGCCGGCGCCGGCAGGTGTAGATGACAAACTTCATCGTCTGCGGCGCAACCCATTCAATCCCAGCGAACTGATGCTTTTGGTGGTTGACGCCAACGCTGATCTTTTTACGAAACAGCTGGTTTTTGACGGAAGCAATTTTACCTGGTCTTCTATTGAACCCGGTGGCGCTCCGCTTGAGCTTACTATTTCATCCATCACTGGTTTGGCCGCTGACTTTAGCTATAAGAAATTTCTTTCTTCCTCGTATCCAGCCACCGGCACAATGATTTCTTCGGTTTTTGACACTGGCGCAATTAATGGCGCGGCTTACAATTGGATTATGCTTAAAGGGCCCACGGTTGCCGGCACTAAGGTAAGAGTTCAATTCGCGGCCTCGACGAGCACCTTGCCCTCCACTTTCACTTTTTTAGGGCCTGACTGCACGGTTTCCACCTACTATTATGATTTTGTTTTGCCGACGCCCTCGGAATCAAAAGAAATTAAGTGCCCAACCCAACATAACAATAAAAGATATTTTCGCTACAAAACAATTCTTTGTTCCGCGAACGATTGCGCGACTCCCGGAACGATTACGCCGCAGGTGGATGAGGTAATTATAAACTGGAGCCCGTAGAATGAAACATGAAGCGTAAAACATGAAGCATAAAAATTACAAATCTGAAGGTTTTAGTTTGCTCGAGCTTCTTATCTACATTGCTATTTTCGGCGGAGTGGTGACGGTTATCGCAACCGTCCTCGTCGCTGTTTTGGGCGGACGGGATACGGGCCGGGCCCGTTTCGAAGTTTTGGAAAATTCGAGGATTGCTTCGGAGAAAATTCGTCAACTTGTCTACGACTCTTCGTCTTCCACTGTTTCGGGCGCCTGCCCGTCAAATACTCTAAATGTCGCAATCGGCAACGCGACGAGCGCTGTTTTCTTGGCTGGCGGCGTTCTTCGAGTGAGCTCTTCGACTATTACGGATTCCTTGACTTCTGATTTGGTGACGGCTGAAACCACAGCCCCCTGTCTTTTTACGGCCATCTACAATTCTCCCCCGGCCAAACCCACTATTCAGTTTGATTTGACGATCCAGTATAATGATAACGGCAATCCGCAATTAAAATTTTCCGATTCAATAAGGACAACGGTTTCGCAAAGATAGTAAACATAAAATAAAGTAATTATGTTCACAAAACAGGAAAGAGGTGTTGTCGCTCTGCCCGCCATAATTTTAATTTCTCTTTTGGTTTTGGTCGCCGGCCTTGGCATTTCCTCAAGCGGTTTTCTTGAAGGTTCGATGAGTTTTAACGACGCGGAAGGGAAAAAAGCACTGCTTATCGCGGAGGCCGGCGCCGAAGACGCGTTTATGAGAGTGGCGAGAAACAAACTCTGCAATGAAGGCGGTCTGCCGGACTGTTCAGCTTACGCCTTGAGTTTATTGGGCGGAGTCGCAAGTGTGGCTGTTTCCGGTTCCAATCCCAAGACCATTACCTCCGAAGGCGCTATCGGCGCGAAGAAGAGAACGGTTCAGATTGAAATATCTTTTGATTCGGTAAACCAAGCCAGCCAAACAAGCTGGAAAGAAATTTAACCCCCCACACATATGAACGCCAAAAAGCGATTCGACTGGAAGGCGCGTTTGTATCACGAAGAAAAAATCGGCGGGCTTTGCGTTTTTGAAAATGAAATGATGCTCTCGTTTCTCGCTGAAGACGGCGAAAATGTGATTTTTGAGAGAGTTGTTCATCTTGAGCCAGGGATAATTGAATCAGGAGTTCTCGTCAAAAAAGACGATTTAGTTAAGAAACTGCGGGAGCTTGCGAGCGTCCACGGTCTTCCTTCGCGGTCAATCATCCTTTCTCTGTCGGCCGAGGCTGGCCATCCTTTTGTTTTTGATTTTTTCCCGACTCTTACCGATCAAGAAATCGAAGACGCGCTTCAGCTGATTGTTGAATCTTCTCTTCCCCTGGGAAAAGGAAAGATTTACGCCGATTGGGAAGAGATTAAACAAGAGAATTTCGCGAAAAGGAAGTTTCTTTTGGGAATGGGGATAAAATCCATTATTGATCCTTATCTTGCGGCCTTGGGAGAGGCCGGTCTTACGGCGGTTGCTGTTGAAACTCATCCTTGGAGCATGGGACGATCCTTTGGCGTTAATCAGGAATCGAGCTTAACGGTGAATATCGAAGAGAATCAAACGATTTTTAACGGCTATCTCCGGGATTATTTGATTTTTCAGTTTATTCTTCGAGACGGAAACGAAAGATTGGTCGAGTTCGCGGCAAAAGAAAAGGATGTTTTGAATAAGGCGGAGAGAAAAAGAAAAAAATCAAAAGAGGCGGCAGAGCCGCCGGGACGCCCGGAAGAGGCGGCGCGTTTTACGCGAAGAATACTGGATTTTCTCGAGTCGGGCGATAACTGCCGAATTTTGCCGGAAAAATTGGCGATTTTTGGAAAAGAAGAAGATAGAAACATTTTAGAAGCGAATCTCGGAACGGAAATCGGGAAAAAAATCGCGGTCCGCGGCTCGGAAAAGGAAGCGCGCCGCCTCTTTGTTTCGGGCGCGACCAAAAGAGGCATTCTGCCCCGATTTGAGGATTTAGCGATTAGTTTTACGGCTGTCGGCACGGAAGCGGCTTATGAACGGCAGCGGCTTCTTTCGTTTTTGGATTTTTTTGAAAAATTGGTTGCGTCGATTGGGCTTCTTTTCGTTCTTATTTTGGGAGGAACTTTATTTTTGATTGATATGGCGGGAAAGAATTCGGATAAGCTTTTGGAAAGAGAACGGTTGAGTATTCCGGAAGAATTCAACGTTATAAAAAAAGATGCGGATATTTTTAACGCGGAAATCCGGCGGTTAAATTTTCTGCTTGATCTCGAACCGCGTTGGCATAAGCTGTTTGGTGAATTAGATCAGGCGGTCAATTCCGGTCTGGTGGTTACCAATTTACGAGCGGAAAAGGGCGGCGCGGTTCATATCGGCGGATATGGAAAAAATCGGGAAGCGCTGATTCAATTTCGCGATCAACTTCAAAAATCGGAAGTTTTTAGTTCCATTACCCTGCCCTTAACGCTTCTCATTGAGAAGGAAAATATTCCTTTTTCCTTCGAAATCGCCTTAAAAGATAAATTGTTTTTAATGAGATAGTTTTTGATGAACGACGAAAAAAAATTCAAGAGAAAGGTTATAAATATTATCGTTCTGACCGCGGCGATGCTCTTAGCGGAGGTCGCGGCGATATTTTGGCTGTCCTCGCTCGCCTCAAAAAAGGCGGCGGAGATCGAAGAGAAAAGATTGCTGGTTTCTTCGCTGAAGCGGGAAATTTCCAGTTTCGATTTTTTAAATAAAGATTACGAAAGGGCAAAACCTTTTATTCATCCTTTGGAAAACGCGCTGCCCAAAGAAGAGGGGTTGGCCCGGGTATTGGATGATCTGGAGAGCATTGGCCGGAAATTGGGAATTCGCTTGTCAGTCAGATTAGAAAGCCAATCGTCTCTTCCCGCCGAGGTCGAGGGTGTAAGATTCGTGCCTTTTTCGGCAAGCTTGGCTTCGGATCTCGCTTATTCCAGATTTAGACAATTTCTCGGGGAACTCCACGGCTCTCCGCTTTTCACGCAGGTTGATTCTTTTTCCATAAGTAGTCCGGCCTCCATTAACGCCGGCAATTCCGGCGGAAACATTATTATTCAAGGCAGGATATACGTGCGATGAAAAATTTAGATTTTTTAATTTTATGAAAAAAATAGATTTTTTTAAAAATAAAAAAGGGAAGCCCCCTCGAAGTTTTATTTACGCGGCGATTTTACTTACCACGTTCATCGCTTCACTTCTATTTTTTATTTGGATTTTGGTTTTTCATATTCGTCTGATTAAATCTCTCGCGGTTTCGAGCGAGGAAGACGCGGGATTTACGGGTGTATTCGATATGAGCAATTTTGAATTAATCGTAAAGAAGCTCGGTCTTTCGACTTCAACCGCGAGTCTCGCCCTGCCTCTTTCCGAGGAAGCTGGGGAAGTGCTTTCGATAAATATTTTAAACGGGACTCTAACTCGAGGGTTGGCGAAAGAATGGCAGAAAAAATTCGAAGCGGCGAATTTCCTAAATGTCGCGATCGGCAACGCGGCAAAAAAAGACTATTCGGGAATCCAGGTCTTCTATCGGGCGTCCGAAGAAGGGGCGCTGGATTTAGTAAAAAAAGTGCTTAAAGATAATGGCGTAGAGGATGAAGATATTAAAGAAGAAGAGGCAGAAGAGGGCGAGTATGATATTATTATCGTGCTTGGTCAATAGCCAATATGCCCAGTAACTCAACTTCAATGATGTTCTTCTATACGTATGTTTTACGAAGTAATAAAGATGATAGGAATTACATCGGTTGCACCAATAATCTGCGTCGAAGAATAGAAGAACATAACCGAGGCAAAAATTTTTCAACAAAAAATAGAACGCCTTTTCAATTGATATATTTTGAAGCTTGTCGCAGTGAAGAAGATGCTAAACAGCGTGAGAAATATTTGAAATCTACTGTTGGTCGAAGATTTCTAAAGAAACGACTTCGAAGGTATTTTAACTAAAATTTTTGCCTTTTGAAGTTGAGTTACTGGGTATGCATCTAACCAAGGAAAATCTTAAAAAAATAATTTCCGAATCGGGCTTGGTAAGCGATGAGGATCTGCGGGTTGCCGAAAACGAGTCTTTTCGGTCGGGACAGACCTTAACAGATGTTTTAATAGGCCGGGGCGCGCTCTCCGAACAGCTTTTGGTTGAATCTCTTTCGGATTTTTTTAAGGTTCCGATTGTTCAGCTCGAAAAACGTCGTATCGATCGGGCCGTTCTGGAGCTCGTTCCCGAATCTTACGCGAAAAGCAAAGAGGTTGTCCTTTTTGAAATTGATGAAAATTTGAGAGAAGGCTCTTTGGCGATGGCCGATCCCAATAATTTCGAAGTCATAAATCATCTCTCTTTAATGCTCGACCTCCGCCGGTTCAACGTTTATTTGACTACGGCATCCAGTCTTAAATTCGCCCTGAAATTTTACAAGCAGGAAATCAGCGAAGAATTTTCCAAAATCATTGAAGAGAATATTCAGGCTACGAGGGGTTTCGGCGGCACGGCGAGCGTCGGTAAATTAGCGGAATCGATTCCGATTATCAAAATTTTAGACAGCGTGATCGAGCATGCTGCCTCGCTGGGCGCCTCGGACATCCACTTTGAACCTTTCGAAGACAAACTTCTCGTGCGGTATCGTCTGGACGGCATTCTCGAGGAAATACTTTCTCTTTCCAAAGAGATAGCTCCGATACTGGTTGCCCGCATCAAAGTAATCGCCAATCTTCAAATTGACGTTCATAACGCGCCGCAGGACGGCAGATTTCGTCACTCGCTGGAGAATCAGTTTATTGATATTCGCGTCTCGGTTGTTCCGACCTTCCACGGAGAAAAGGCGGAAATGCGGTTGCTCAAGGGATCGCTTCGGCCTCTTTCTTTGTCGGAGCTGGGATTATCCCACTCTGATTTGGAGAAATTGACCCAAGCCATCAAAAAGCCGCATGGCTTAATTTTGGTTACCGGTCCCACTGGTTCCGGAAAAACCACGACTTTGTACGCCATTTTAGAAATTTTAAACACTCCTCGAGTTAACATTACCACCATTGAAGATCCGGTGGAGTACGAAATTCCTCGAGTGAATCAGATTCAGGTGAACGTGAAAACCGGTCTTACTTTCGCAAGCGGTCTGCGGACGATTGTCAGGCAAAATCCGGATATCGTGATGATTGGCGAAATCCGCGATCCGGAAAGCGCCGATATCGCCATTAACGCCGCCCTAACCGGCCACCTTCTGCTCTCGACGCTTCACACCAATGATGCTCCGGGCGCCGTGAGTCGACTCATAGATCTTAATGTCCAGCCGTTCCTTTTAGCCTCAACTCTCAATATGGTAATTGCCCAACGGCTCGTGAGGAGGCTGTGCAAGATTTGCGTTTCCAGTCGAACTCTTGATCCAAAAGACCAAAATACTTTGGAAAAGCAAGTGAAAGAACTGGGTTTAAATAGCGAAATTATTCCTAAGATGGTTTATGCCGCCAAGGGCTGTTCAGCATGTAGCTTCGCCGGCTATCAAGGTCAGGTCGGGATATTTGAAATTTTTAATCTAAGCGATGCCATAAGGGATCTTATAATGGAAAATGCCTCGACTCAAGCAATTAGGAAAAAAGCCCGAGAAGAAGGGATGCGAACGCTTTTTGAAAACGGAATGGAAAAGGTGACAGCTGGTTTTACTTCGCTAGAGGAAGTACTGCGGGTGGCAAGCGAATAGTTAGAAGTCGCTGCCGCTGCCCAAAATAGTGAGCTTGGTTCCTGCTTCGTAGAGAAGGCTATTATTGCCGCCGTCTTTCGCGGCTTTGGCGCCAATCGACAAACTTTCTAATTTGGAGTTTAGCTCAAATGTGCTGTCGCCTTTATCACAGGCGAAGCGATAAACTAAGGCAGTGCTCGAAACGTTGGCGGCGGTGCTTACTCCGGCAGTGATGTCATTGGTCGGATCAACCGGCATATCCGAAATGGGCGAGCCGCCAACCAAACTGCCTGATAGGTTGGTTTTAATCCAGCCATTGCCGTCAGTCAAGGTATAGTTGGCAGCCGTGGCTTGAGAAGAAGTGGTGAAAACGCCGCCGTCTAATATGATGTCGGTAATAGGGACGCTATCTGGGGTGCTATAAAATAGTCTGTTGCCGCCGGTCCCGTTTCGACAGTAGTTGTTGCTATTGCCGTCGAAAGCGATGGTCGAGGTGGTTTTCGTTACGTAGAGGGCCAAGGCAGTTTTTAAAGTTGCCAAATCAGCTACTCGTTGGGTGTCCCTCGCCTCTCGCAGGGTCTCGGCCGGATTCAGAACAAAAATAGCCACTGCCGCCAAAACAGAAATAATGGCAATGACTATCAAAAGCTCGAGAAGCGTAAACCCTTTCTTTTTTGATTGCGTATTTTCTTGCATGTTTTTTTATGATAAAACCCGACCTTTAGTAATTTAATTATAAACAAACCACCTTTAAGGATAAAGAAAGAATCTGTGGATAACTTTACTTTAAATAACCGCTGATTCGTTTGATTAACTCTTCCAATTTAACATCTGTTTTCACGAGATAAGCGTCCACTTTCATGGCTTTTATTTTCTCGATATCCATTGCTTGGCCCAGATTGGAAAGGACGATAACCGGTATTTTTTCCCAATCCCTGGTTTTTCTCAAAGTTTCGAGGATTTCAAAGCCGGAGACGTGGGGAAGCATTAAGTCCAGCAGAACCAAAGATGGTTTGGGCTCGGCGTTATCTTTTATAAACTCCAGCGCTTCCTTGCCGTCCAAGAGGGGTTTAATGGTCACTCCTTCTTTTTGGGCTTTAATTTGGAGCGCCCTCGATAAAAGAACATCATCTTCTATAAGGAGGATGTATTTTTTATTTGCCGAGCTCATTTTTAATCATTTCCACCAGCTTATTGATACTCGTAGTGGCTTTGAGGATATAAAAGCTGGCGCCCATATCTTTTACGGTTCGATCGTATTCTTCGCTTAGGTTGGTAAAAACAATGATTTTTTGCTTTTTCCCGCCGGGGTCGCTTTTCACCGCCCGCAAGAAATCAAAACCGCTCTTCTTGGGCAGGAGTAAATCGAGCAAGACAAGATCGTATTTTGTTTTTTTAATTTTTTCCAGGGCGTCTTCGCCGTTGGGCGACTGGTCCGCTGGAATATTATTTTGGCGCAATTTAAAGCTGATGGCTTCAAGCGTTCCTCTGTCGTCTTCAACCACCAAAACCTTTTTGTTTTCAGTTTTTATTAGATGGACAGGCGTTTTTTTCATGATTTTTTTGGAATGCTAAAAAAGAACGTCGACCCTTTATTTTCTCGTGATTCAAAATTAATGCGCCCGCCCCCCAGTTCTACCAGTTTTTTCGCCAAAGACAAGCCCAATCCGTCGCCGTCCGGAGATTTCACGATGGCGTTATCGGCTCGGAAGAATTTTTCGAAAATGCGATTTTGCTGATGGCTGGGAACTCCGATTCCGTTGTCGGTTACGGAGTAGGTTATTTCCTGGGGTTTAGATTCAATTTTTATTTCAATGCTTCCGCGCTCGTGGGAATAACGTATCGCATTCGTAAGAAGGTTGGTAATAGTCAGGCGGAGCATCGAGGCGTCAGTCGCTATTTCTTCTTTGGGCGCCGATTTAATCTCTATTTTTACTTTTTTCTCGGAGATAGACGGTTCTAATTCATTTAATATGTCGTCAGTAAGTTTTTTCAAGTCCACGATATCATTCTGCATTTTTATCTGACCGGCTTCAACGCGGGTGAGGGCTAAAACGAGATCAATGGTATTTATTAATCTAAGAGTCGCTTTGTAAACTTGATTGAGGAATGATTTTTGATCATTATTCAAAACCCCGGCGTCTCCGGATGAGAGTATTTCCGTATACCATCGGATCGAAGTAAGCGGCGTCCGAAGCTGATGCGCGGCGATTGACAAAAAATGAGATTTCGCTTCATCTAAGCTTTTTTCCCGCGTAACATCGCGAAAAACGACCACGGCGCCAATGATTCGACCTTCATCTATAAAAGGAGTGGTCACTGACGCAATCGGAAATTTTTTTCCGGATGTCGATTGATAGTAAAAATTATCTTCGAGATTGATTGTGACCGGCTTCTGATCTTGGTACACTTTTAAGAGCGGTCCTTCGTTTTCCGCCAGGTAGTCGTCTCCGCGGAATATCCGAATAGCGGTTCTTAAATCGCGGCCCAGGACATCGGCCGGGGCCACGCCGAGCAGTTCTCCGGCTTTGGGGTTCAAAAGCACAATTTTGTAGGATTTATCAACGAGTAAAAGTCCTTCTCCAATCGAAGAAATAATGGCCCCCAGCTGTTCTCGTTTGAGAAAAGAGTGTTCTTTGTCTGTATTGTCCATAGAGCGTTTTTCGTGTAGTATTATTTAAAAAGATTCCGCGACTTTCCGCGTTAAGTCCGCGAGATTCCGCGATTAATGCGAGAGCATTAATATAAGTATAATAGTGATTGGGCGCAAGTACAACTTTTGATTCTTTAAATGGATACTTACCGGTATAAGGCGATAAATAAAGATGGGAATTCGCTGGAAGGAGAGGTGAGGGGAAATTCCCGAGAATCGGTCCTCGAGGACTTGAAGAAAGATGGTTTTTTGGTCGTTAAGCTGGAGAATAAAAACAAGCGGAGTCAGTTTCCTTTTGCGGACAGACTGCGAATGTCGCTCTCTGCGGGGGGCGGAGTCGGCACACTCGACAAAATTCTTCTTGTTCGACATCTTTCCGTTGCTCTTAAAGCGGGTATCGGACTTCAAAAAGCGATGACTATAGTCTTGGATGACGTAAAAAAACCAGCAATGAAGAAAATGCTCCATGGCGCCAAAGAGGCGATCGAGAGGGGAGAAGCCCTGTCGTCTTTTTTTGAAAATTATCCTCGTTATTTTTCTCCGGTTTTCATCGGACTCCTTAAAGCCGGGGAGACTTCGGGGACTCTCGAGGCCGCTTTGGAGAATCTCTACGATCAGCTTTTTCGCGATTATGATTTGTTAAAAAAGGTAAGGATGGCAATGGCGTACCCGGCGATTCTCTTGGTCGGCAGCGCGGGGATTATTGTTCTGATGCTGGTTTTTGTGCTCCCCAGAATCGCCAAGGCTTTCCATGGGTTTGTCAAAGACCTGCCTTTCTTAACCAGATTTTTTATCGGCGCGAGCGCTTACGTCGGCGCCAGACCCTTTTCCACATTGGCAGTTTTAATTTTGATTATCGGTTTCGCTCTTTACGTCATTCGTTCTTCGCGAGGCAGGATTTTTATTTACGGAATTCTCCAAAGGCTTCCCGTGTCTTCGGAGTTGATAAAGAAATTGGCTCTGGCGCGATTCTCGAGAACTTTTAAAAATCTTTTGTCGAGCGGCGTCTCGGCCATAGAGGCCATTCGGATATCTTCTGGAACAGTGGCTAACCCGACCTACAAGCTATCGTTAAAATCAATCGGGGAGAGACTTGTGAAAGGGGGTGGCTTGGCGGATTCTTTTAGATCGCGTCCGGATCTCTACCCTTCAATGTTTTCCAGTCTTATTTCGATTGGCGAAGAAACCGGTACGCTCGAAAAATCGCTTTCCACTCTAAGCGTTTTCTACGACGAAGAGGTGGATCGCCTCCTAAAGAATTTAGTATCGCTCGTGGAGCCGATTCTGATTTTTATAATGGGTATTGTGGTGGCTTTAATCGCTTTGTCCGTGCTTTTGCCGATCTTCCGGCTTATCCGGACTTTTCAGCAGTTTTGATTTTTTCTAACGGGTGGTTACTCGGCCGTTAGGCGCCACGATAATGGATGAAGTTTGATTTAGATTTAGCGTTTGGAGGGTGATGGTTGTGGTGGTGCCAGCCGCAAGGTTGCCGGCCCGCTTTATAAATATGGTGTCCGTGGCATTGCCGGCTTGGGGTATCTGGAAAATTACTGATTCCGGAAGGTAGGCGCGGTCAGTCGTGGTGCCCAGAGAATAACTTGTTCCCCAAAAGACATCGTAAAAAGGGGATGAGCTTTGGCTGTTGTCAAAATGAATTCCCCAACTTGAGCCCTGTTCTCCGGTCATAGCTTTGTTTTGGGCGGCGCGGAGAGAATCCACGATCTTTATTCTTTCTTCTTCAAGGTCAGTCTGGGTTTTTTGTCCAAAAAGAAAAATTGACCCGGCGACAGCCGCGGTTGTCATAATGGCGATGACAAGCAAAATTTCAATCAGCGAATAAGCCTTCGTTGCCTTCATTGGGTTTATTGCATTTTACCATATAAACTCGTTAAAACGAAAAACCGCCTTTTAGGCGGTCTTTCGTTCTGTTTCTGGAAATTCTACTGGAACCAAGGGTTGCGGTTTTACCATCTGCGTTACTCTTGGGACATTTCGTTTCTTTCTCCTCATTCCGTAGAAAGCCGCGATTGCGAGAATTATTCCGATGCCCACTGCCACTTGCGCCCAGATTCTTTTTCCTCCAATGGTGGAAGCGGTTTGGGCCAGCTCTTTTGAGTCTTCTTTCACTGCTGGAGTTTCCTCTATTGCTGAACTTTCGGCAACCAACGGATTCTCGCTTTCTACTTCTGCCATTGCTATTTCTTCTTGGATTGGTGCTATCGGTGCTCGCGAAACACTTGCCGGCGCTTTTGCCAATACGCTGCCCAAAGTATTTATTTCAGCTGCCATTTGTGGCAACGAGGCGTTGATCGCAAGCAGCCTGCTTTTCATATTCGAAAGACCGGTAGCCAGAACTTCTTTGTTTTGAGCCAACCAGACAGGATTTTGAGCGTTTAATTCCGCCTGAAGAAGAGCGAGTTTCAACGTCTTGAGGCTTAGCTCTAACGTGAGCAAATCCTCCACGGTCATGGGAGCTCGCGGCGCTTCCGGCGCTTGAACTGCTTGAGGCGCGGTCACTTGGGCCTGTTGGGCTTTGAGCTGATTTACAACCTCTTTTAGCTGATTCAGTTTATCCTGAAGCGCTTGCGCCACTATTGGATCGATGTCAGACTCGGTTTGAGCTTGAACAGAATTTGTTCCCCAGCCGATCAAAACGATTCCCAGAAATACGGCTAAAATTAAGCTTGCTTTTTTCATTGCAGTTTTAATTAAAAAATTCGAACCTTTAAGCGATGCTATCAAAAACAAAGAGCAAAGCGTTGTCAAACTGCTAAAGGTAATTATATATTGGAAATAAATTTAACGCAAGCCCCGTCACTCAATTAATTGAGTGACGGGGCTTGCGAAGCAATCTGCCTCGCGGTTTGCTGCGGGGCAGTTAATTTTGACATGGTAGCTTTAAAGCTACCGCTGGTCAGGGCGGGGAGGCAGGTGAAGCAGCTGATTTGGGACGAGGCGGTTGGTTTGAACCAACCGCTAATCGGAAATTAAACCAAGGCAAAATTGATTAACTCACGCAAATAATTCTTAATTGAATCATCCGTGATGTCGAAAGGTTGAATTTTGCTATTTTTAAAAATTTGTTCTTCAAGCTGTTTTAAATCTCGCGATCGGATTTCAAACCATGTAGAGGCTATTGATTTATCTTTGCGGTCTTTGTATCGCTCTCTGCCTTCTTTGAGCCTCTCTTCTACTGATAAGATACTAAAAGGCCCGACACGTTGATCCGCGTAGCAGCAAATCTTTTTTTCAAAACTTTTTTCCGAGAGATTCTGGGTTGTTTTGGAAAATCCAATGGCACTAAGATAGGATATTGTTTTTTTCGAAACTCCTATTTCTTTCGCGATAAGAAGAGTGGCGCGGTGTTCCTCTTTCCCGTACTTTTTCTCAAATTCTTGTTTGACCGCGTTCCAATATTTTAAACCTTGGGGTTCAAGAAATTGCGGGAAATAATTAAGATCAAACTTGATAATATTGCCCATATCGTGAATAAGGCAGGCTGACACGACCTCGGCTATATTTAATTTCTCTTCCCGTGATTTACAAATTTGTTGAGCTACGGCGGCAACCTTCATTTGGTGCTCCCGCAAGCTAAGCATTATTTTATAGTGTTCGTATATCTCTAAGCTTTTTTTGGTCATGTATTTTTACTAAAGTCATTCTCACGGCCGTGAGTATTACTTTAGTGTTGCTGGTGCAGTTAACTGCACCGCTTCGGATTTAAGATTGACCGGAGACCTTATTTAGTGTTTATGTCCAATCGATTAAATTCCTCAATCAAAGATTCTGGCGACTGAAACCTAATTGTCTGCATACCCAGTCGTGAAGCGGAAGCTAAATTTTTTGGAGAATCATCCACGAACAAACATTCTTCCGGTTTAGATTTTAATTTCTCCAGTATGAGTTCATAGGCCTTCTTGTCTGGTTTGCATACGGCAACCTCGAAAGAATACAGGACTGAATCGAATAATTTATGGTAATCAAACTCTCTTTCACAATGATCAATCCATTCTTTCGCATGAACCGAAAGCAGGCCGAGTTGATACCCATTCTTCTTTAGTTTCTCGATGATTTTACGAACGCCTTTAATTTCCCTGAAATTGCTGCGGACAATTTCTTTGAGCTCGTTAATATTTATATTCCACCGGTATTTCCGCACTGCTGCCTTCCAGTAGTCCTCCTCGGCAATTTTTCCTTCAAAGAGACTTTGCATCTCAGGAATTTCTAAGTCGAGAGCTTCAACGTTTATGCCGAGCTTTTTTGATAATATCTCATGAGTTCCCAACAGTCCGCGTAGATATACTTCAGATAAATCAAAAATAATTGTCTTTATCATAGAAAGTTTAGTCACAATTTTTTAGACACGTTGCCCCGCTTGCCCTGAACGTAGTTGAAGGGTTTCGATCAGAGTTATTTTTCGGTCATCAGCGGCGTTTTATATTCGTATGAACGTTTGTCAACTTCGATCGGGTCATAAACGCGAATTCCTTCTGGAGAGTAAAAAATGTATTCCTTTAAATGTATTATAATTTATCGTAGTCTTTCGTGGTACTGCGTTGACTGGTGTCGCCGGAGAAGATTATCGGCGATGTTCTTGGTTAGAATTCCTGCAAAAGTTTTAGAAGTTTCTCTTTTATCGCGTTTAAGGCTTGAGAAATAGCCGCGAGGTTCCTGGCGCGAACATCAAAGGAGGAAGTACTAGTGGAAAAATTAAAGATGCTTGTCCCGAAAAGACTGCGGTCATCGCCGTATGAGAATGTCACTACCAAGCGGTGCGGATTGTCGTTTGGACTTAACGCTTGTCCGGTGTAGGTGAAATTCGTTGACGGCGCTGGCCAGGCCGACCATGCCACGTCACCCGTTGTCCTCTTATAAAGCGTCATGCTGTATGACGGACTGGTCACGCTTGGATCTCCCGAAACAGTGATTGAGAACGGGGAAGAAACCGTTGAACCATCCGCTGGACTAGCGATGACTGGAGGGGCATACAGCTTGAACGATTTGGTTTGGCTCGGACTGCTTTCAACACCACTCGTATCAACGGCCGTCACATAAAATTTGTATTCTCCTTGCAAAGCATCCGGAGCAAGGCCGGTAAGAGTAGTCCACCACTGCCATCCATTCACATCCCGATGATAAAGATTGGATTCACCGCTTGCCGGAAGCGGAAGAATTGACGGATTAACCGGCGTTTGCGCGCTATAAGTGTATTTCACAAATGAAGCGTCGGTCGGTCTTTTTCGATACACGTTAAAGGATTGAGTTGTTGATTGGAGGGTGTAATTAAAAACCACCTCATACCACATCTCGGGAGGTTGTGATTGGCTGCCGGCAGTGGTCACCGCCTGGATATTTGTCGGTGCTGGCGGTCCTGCTGGTAAAGTTGCCGTTGATACGGGAGCGGATTGCGCCGAAACATTCCCGGCCGCATCGTACGCGGCAACCGTGTAGCTATATGAGATTCCGGCCGAGAGTCCGGCGTCGGAGTATGAAGTCCCGTTAACTACGGTGGTAATTTGAGTAGCGCTCCGATAAATCCGGTAGCCAGTAACGCCCACATTATCTGTCGAAGCGACCCAAGAGAGATTGATAATTTGCGAGGAAGAAACGGCTGTGGTAAGCCCGGTGGGCACCGAGGGTGCTTGGGTATCCGTAGATGGATTTGTAGCTGACCCAGTTACAGTCTCCGCCCAATTATACAAAACTTCACTACGACTCAACGCATAATTATAAATTCTCAAATTATCAAAATCGGTGTCCACCGCCGTGTCCCCGATAATAATATCCACCGCAGGTGTTTTAGCTTGAGCCGAATCCGTATTGCGATATATGGATACTCCATCCAAATAGTATTCGGAGCCGCTTGGATCTTTTGTGTACACAACATGATGCCATTGGTTATGAGCAAGCTGGTTAGAATTTGTAACACCTACATAATATCCGGTACTGCGGTTTACGTAAGATGCTTGGATCGGCCCAAAATTGTACTCATTCCATAGTTGTCTCCAGATCCAAAAATTTACATTCCCACTAGGATAATAGTCGCGGGAACCTTTAGAAATTAAATCCTGTCTAAAGCTTTGATTGGAACGTTGGCGAAACCAAAATTCAATCGTAAAATTATCAGGCAAATCAAACATGCTATTGTAAGGAATTTTTGCAGAATCAGTTCCGGTTGGAATATATAAATACCCGCCGAATTTACCGCCGCTTGATTTAAAGAGGGCATTGCTCACTGTTATCGCGTTCGGACTCCCCGCGATTTCATTACTGCCGCTGCCGTCAAACTTCCAATAACCAATCGGCGCAGCGCTCGGCGCGGTTACCGGAACAATAATACTGAAAACGTTATTGCTCTCATCAAAATTGTTAGAGTATGCATTATTATAAACACGAATTTTGTAATCGTTTCCAGAAGCAATGGTAGCAGGAACTATCCAGTTAACACTCCCATTATTAGAAACATTGGATGCTATCGAAATGTTATAACTTCCTGATTTGTAAAGATCGATGCTTGCGGTTGAAACGCTCGTGCCCGTTGATGTCCATGTTATAGTGTATGTATTCCCCGCGGTCCACTGTTCCCCGCCATTCGGAGAAGTAATCGCAAAAACCGGAGGCGCGACAGTGATGGTAGTCGTCGCAGTACTGCTCGCGGTGGTCGTAGTGGTTGATGTCGATACAACGGGTGTTGTCGGAGTAGTAACGGTTCCGGCTCCGGATGCGGGAACAGTGGAAGTCGCGGAAACGGCTGGTACTGTCGGAATTATTCCTGAAAGAGTGGTTGTTGCGGTGGCTGGCGTCGTGGTTGCCATTGATGACATTGGGGTGGCTGAAACTTCTATTTTTTTCCCGCCAGGGGCGAGGCTCGCCCCAATGGGCGGCTGAATACCCGGAGCCATTAAGAGTCCGGGAGGAATAACTCCGGAAGCTCTGCCAAGTTCTTGGAATTTGGCGATGCTTTTTGGTCCGATGATGCCTACTGATTCAATACCGTGTTTTTCCTGCCACTTTTTTACGGCGGTTTCGGTTTTAGGACCAAAAACACCCGTGATCAAAGCATCCGGATAAATTTCTTTATCTTTAGCAAGAAATGCTTGGAGTTTACGGACATCATCGCCAGAGGAGCCGCGCGATAAGTATCGGGTAAATTCAGGTAGAGCGGTTTCGGTTTTGGTGGTTGTTATCTCTGGTGTTGTCGTCACGGTTGGCGTCTCTATTTCTGGAGGCGTTGCGGCTTCCGGCGATCTACCAAGTTCTATCTGCAGTGTAGTCACTTGTTGCTGGAGCGACTGAATTAGTTTCAAGAGATCCTGAATTTGTTTTTGAAGATCAGCGATGGAAGCTGGTTGGCTAAAAACTTGGGCGAAAACTAAAGAAGGAAGGAAGATTATGAAAAATAATAAGACAAGGAGTTTTTTCATGTTTTAATCCAAGCGCCAGCAATTCCTCGCCGCTTGCGGCGCAGACGGGTTCACTATTTTTTTATCTTCTTACATAATAGCACTGTCAAGGATGGCAAAACAAGAAACAGTTATCCACAAAGGAGTTATGCGAAGTTTTTATGGGCTGATTCTAATTCTTGTAAAGCGGCTGTTTTGTCTCTGAAACCTTTAATCTCCACAGTCTTGTTCTTTTGAGCTCCTAATTCTCGGAAAAATTCTTCAAAAATGGTTTTGTAGTCAAAAGGCAGATCATCCAACTTCTCATATTTTTGAGATGCGGGATCGGCAATCGGCGCTGCTAAAATTTTATTATCCTTTTCGCCTCGATCAAGAAGTTCAATCATACCAATGGCGCGGCATTCGACAATGGTTCCTAAGGCGACAGAGCGCGAGCCCAATACAAACGCGTCGAGGTGGTCTCCGTCTCCACCGCGCGTTTCCGGTATATACCCGTAATCAAACGGAAAATTGAATCCGTTCGTAAAAATCCAATCCAGCTTTATCGCATCCAGGTCTTCGTCGTATTCGTACTTTACCTCGCTGCCTTTGGGAATTTCAACCACCGCATTGAATTTTTCCGGCGCTCCAAATGGTATATTTTTATAGCTCATTTTAATTTATCGCCAATCTTAACGGATTTTTTCGCTGGGGTGACCAAAACCCAGCCAATGCCGTCGGTATTCGGGAAACCCAAAGTAAGCACTTCAGAAAGGAATTTGCCAATTCGTTTTGCCGGGAAATTTACAACGCATATCACAAGCATTCCTAAAAGCTCCTCTTTGGTATGCGGCCCGACGGCTTGAACGCTTGAGGTCTTAATTCCGATCTCTGGACCAAAATCAATTTTCAGTTTAAATGAGGGATTCCGCGCCTCGGGGAAATCCAAAACCTCGGCTATTTTCCCTAACCGGATATCCACTTTTTCAAAATCTTCAAAAGTGATGGTCATAGATTTTTGAGGGGGGATGGGGGAGTCGAATTTAAATAGGAAGCCATTTCGCTTCCCAAAGAATCTCTTCCGCAACAGCCTTTATTGATTTATTTTCAGTATCTACGACAAAATCCTCAATTCGATCCCGTTCCAATTGTTTTTCAAGTTCGACGGCTCGTTCCAAGTGCCAGTTTAACGAAATTCCTGTTTCCCGATTTTTGAGCCGTTCGTGAAGGATCGCAACCGGAGTTTTAAGTCGTACGATTTGAATATCAGCTTCTGGTATCGCGGCGGCTATGCTGTCTCGATCGCTCCGTTCTTCGATTACGCTCGGAATTATCACGTGGGTAACACCGACTTCTTTATAATTTTGCCACACCGAAGCGAGATTTTTGTATCCCAAAGCCATGTGATGTGGATCGTCCGCGGGCCGAGGAAAAGAACTTCTCAAATTATCAAGATCAATAACCGCATTCGGAATCGATTGTTCCGAGAGAATTTCAGATATTGCGTTCGCGGCACTAGTCTTCCCAGCGCCGACCGCACCGCTTATAACGAGTACACTTAACTTTCTCATAATAGGAGTTAAATTCCTATGGTTGTCCAGTTCGGTTTAGCTAGTGATAGGATGCATCAACAATTATAAGCCTTCTTTCTGGGTCAAAATAGGGGAGTAACTAACCCGTCTCAGTCAATGATATATTTATTGATTAAAGTTTCCAAGCTAATCCAGTTTGTTATTTCAGACTGAAGTTTTTTTATAAAATTATCGCAATCAATACCTCCTATTAGATGGTTATTCTTTATAAATTTACAAATCCAAAAGAATCGACCCTCATGAGAGGTGTCTATTTGCATCCATCGAAACATTATACCTAATGTTTTATCGTTGCTCTTAAAAAATGAATTTGTGGCGTTTATAATTACACTTTCTATGCTGGAATTTTCTACCCATATCTCTGAAATTTTTATGAAAAGTAGCGATGGTTCGCCGCCTGGAACCTGCGTTTTCGCTTGGTTCAATGTATCTAGCAAAGTAGCTTCACTCAATTTAGTACTATCTATTTTATGTTTTACTTCACAATTTACCTCTATCTCGTCCTTAATTTTTATATCGAAATCTGAACCTTTTAGACCATGAGGTTTTACAAAATCAAATGCAATGCGCCTGCCGTATAAATGCTTCGCCGCTTCAAGTTCGGCGTAGCGTGAAGTTAAATTCCCTTGCTTTATATCACGTATAATTCTTGATATGCCAGTTACGTTTTGTAAATTATATACTCTCTCGGCTAATTTAAAGATTAACTCTTGCCATTGATATCCATGGTCATAAGATTTTAAATATCCCCTAGCTTCTTCTGTTTTTGTTGGTTTATTTGGATGTTGATAATGGATTGCTTGATTTGTCCACTCAAGACCGAAAAAAAATATTAGTATTTCTCGAGCCAGTGCCAACTTGTGGAACTCACAACTATGTTGCGGATATTTTGATTTTAGAATATTGCAAATATATTCAATCTTGTTTTCTGTCATAACATTCTTCCAGGCGAATGAAATACATTCGCAGCGCCTTAGCTGGCTGCGGGGCTAGGAATCGGACCTAGATTCCATGGTTCAGAGCCATGTTGCCTACCATTAGCAGACCCCGCAAATAATATAACCAATAACTAACAACATACAACCTACAACAAGTTAAATCACATTTCAACGGGTTTCCCGCCTTCAATCTGAATTTTTTTCAATTTCAACACCGACGCGCGAGTCGGTGCTCCGACTCCTTCGGGACGTCGGAGTTTTCCGTTAATTAATTCCGCCTCCAAAATTTTTATTCTTTGAGGTCCACCCTTCGACGGGCTCAGGGTAAATACTCCTGGTTCGGGATTTAAAGCCCGAATTTTCCGCTCTATTTGAATCGCGATTTCTCCGCCCTCGCTCCGCGCGTTTTCTAAATCCGCTGGTTCAATAAAAGCATCTTCAGTTTTGAATTTTTTGGTATAGGTGGCTCGCGATTCGTCTTGGGGTGTGAGGTTCAATCTCCCAAATATTGACTCTAATTCATGAGGAGATTGAACCTCCCGAAATTGATTCAAAAATTCCACCAGTAAATCGCCGCCCAATTCCGCCAATTTCCGCATTAGCGATTCATAATTCATAATTCCTAATTCATAATTCTCAAGCGCTTTTTGCGCGAGAACTGGTCCGTGATCCACTTTTTCATCCATTAAAAAAAGCGTTACGCCGGTTTCTTTTTCGCCGTTCAAAATCGCGGACTGAATAGGGGAGGGGCCGCGGTATTTTGGCAAGAGCGACGGATGAATTCCGATTGAGCCGAGCCGCGGAATCTCCAAAATTTCTTTGGGAAGAATTTTCGCGTAAGCGGCAACTACAAAGAAATCATATTCCCGATATAATAAATTTGCCGTGGGTCCGGAATGGTTCGGGTTCGGGATTGACACCCGAGACCCCGGGGCTCGATTCCCCGCGGATCCACGGTCTTCTGATTTATCCACAAGGGGGCTTGACAACTGGTCATCGTTTAATATACTAATGTTAGGTGTCAATCCCGGATTTCTCGAATCATTCGAGGTTTCGGCAAAAGCCCCGTTTAAAGCGGGGTTTTTGGTTTTTAAATTTTCTGGTTGCCAAACCGGGATATCGTATTTTTGAGCAATAATTTTGGTAGGGGGTGATGTCAGTATCTTTTTTCTTCCCACTGGCCGGTCGGGATTGCAAACAACCACTCCCGGCGCGAAACCGGCTTTAATCAATCTCTCCAAAATAATGGCGGCGAACTCAGGAGTACCGAAGAATACGAAATTTGGATTACGAAAATACGAAATCATACGAAAAATACGAAATTATTTTATATTGACTACTCTTTTAAATTTTACTCCTGATTTTGTAAATCTAGCTAGTATTCCTAATTTTAAATTCGTTGATTTTAAATAATTATAAATTTGCTCTATGTCTTTTTTACTAAAAACATTTCCTTGTTTAATTTCTAAAACTATCTTTCCTTCAATTAAAAAATCTAAATAAATTGTTGTAATAAAATTATTTCTATAATTTATTCTAATTGGTAGTTCTTTTTCGTAATTAATATTGGATTTTTTAAAGGCAATTTCTATGGCTTTTTGATATTGATTTTCTTTATAGCCAAAACCCAATTCTAAAAATACATCAAAAAGAACACCAATTATCTGATAACTAAGTTCAGGATATAGTAAATCGGGGTTGTAAACTTTATTGTTTTTCGTACTTTCGTACATTTTCGTACTTTCGTAAGTTCTTACATTTATCGATGTACAAAATTCCATTTAGGTGGTCTACTTCATGTTGAAAAACTTTAGCCAAAAGTCCCCAGGCTTTGATTTTGATTTTTTTAGCGTTTTTATCCTGGCCGACAAGAGTAATTTTTTCCGGGCGTTCCACGTCGCCGTAATATCCTCCGGGCACGCTTAAGCAACCTTCTTCCATTAAGGTTTTTTTATCGGAGGTTTTTATTATTTTCGGATTAAAAATAGCGTAAAACTTCTGGTCTTCCGAGGTCACTGAATTAGCGCTTCGTCGCGAGGTGGCCCTTACTTGCGCCACAAATACTCGCATATCAAGGCCGATTTGATTGGCAGCTAATCCGATCCCATCCGCCTCAATCATTTTCTCTTTCATTTCTTTTACCATCGCATTAATTTCTTTCTTGCTATATTTAGTAAAATCAAAATTCGCCGTCTGCCTGCGCAAAAATTTTTCTTCTGCCTTGTTATCTCTTGTTAAAATTTTTAAATTTTGATTTGGCATTTTTTCGTACTTTCGCCCGCCTCGCCGACTCGACCTCCGTAGCCACTTCGGCGAAGGAAGCAGCCTTCGGCGTAGCACGGGTATATTTTCGCACTTTCGTAAGTAGTGTCATGAAGTACGCTCCTTTATTGCTCACATTTTTTCTGTCGGAAACATCTCGCGCCAATTCCAATAGTTTTTGCTGGTCTTTTTCTTTGGCTAATTTGATATAGAGCGATTTATGTTTTTCGTCGTTCAAAAGTTGGCTAATCAAAAGTCCGGTTAATTGATATTTCCGATAAACCCGACTCTTCTTGGCGCGCTCTTTAAGGGTTTCGATGTAACCTGTTTTTTCCATTTCAATTTAATTTATTTCCGATTTGACTTATTTTCTAAAGAAATTTAGCATAAAAGAGACGTCTGGGCAATTAGGGAGAATTTTTATGAATCCTGAAAAAATCGTAAATTTTTTCTTCGAGGTGGCGAGTTTGCGGCGACTCACCCGTTCTCATCGCCAATTTATCGGCGAAGTCAGCGATAACATTTCCGACCATAGTTTCCGAACGGCAATCATCGGTATGATTTTAGCCGAATTGGAAAAAGCGGATGTGAATAAGGTGATAAAGATGTGTTTGTTCCACGATTTGGCCGAGGCGCGAACCGGCGATGTTCACGCAACAAATAAATTTTACGTTGACGTTAAAGAAGCAGAAGCGGAAAAAGATCAGCTGGAAGGATTGCCGATATTTGAAGAAATTTTTTCTCTGCTGGAAGAATATAAAAGAAAGGAAACCAAGGAATCAATCGTGGCAAAAGACGCCGATTTAATAGACCAAATGCTATTACAGCAAGAATATTTTTATAAAGACCCAGACGGTGAAAATCATAAATTATGGCAGGATTTTTCAGCTAAAGGATTAAAAACCCAATCAGCAAAAGATCTCGCGGAAAAAATCAGAAACACTAATCCTCTTGAATGGCATTACGAGGTGTACGAAAAAAAATCAGGGAAGAAATTGGAGCGATAAGGCGTTGATCAATGAAGAAGCGGCTTTTTGTCGCGATCAATCTGCCTCAAGATACGAAAGAAGAAATTGAAAAGATTCTTCCAATATATCGAGGTTCAACCTCGATAGGTTCAACCTCGATATATTGCAACCTCGATATATTGCAGTATCAAGTCATCGCAAGCTCGACATTTGGCAATAAATAAAATATATTAAGCAGATATTCTTCGTCATTGCAATGGAAAAATTTACCAAGAAAAAAATTATCCTGATTGGATTTTCGATCGTCTTAGTTGTCGGGTTCGTCGTCGGTTCTTTTTATTTCGGCTACGAAACCGGCAGAAAAAAACCTTATCGGATTGAGGTTCAGGGAGTGTCTAATTTGGAAAAAGGAAAAGCCCAGGATGTGGATTTCGGACTTTTTTGGGAAGTCTGGAAAAGATTGAAAGAAAAATACGTTGACCCTGCGAAGACCGGCAGTAATCAGGATTTGGTTTATGGCGCCATCTCCGGGCTTTTGGGATCGCTTAAGGATCCCAATACGGTTTTTTTCCCGCCGTCGGACGCGAAAAAATTCGGCGAAGATATCAGCGGCCAGTTTTCCGGTATTGGCGCCGAGATAGGAATGCGGAACGACCAGCTGGTTATTATCGCGCCCCTTAAAGACACGCCAGCCGAACGGGCCGGCCTGCGCTCCGGCGACAAAATTTTGAAAATCGACGAAACTCAGACCGGGGGCATAACCGTTGACGAAGCGGTAAAATTGATAAGAGGCAAGGAAAGCACGGTTGTCGCTTTGACGATTTTGCGCAACGGCTGGGATAAGTCCAAAGAAATAAAAATAACCAGAGGAGTGATTCAGGTGCCGACTCTGGATTTTGAAATGAAAACCGACGGCATTGCCTATATCCATTTATATAATTTCTACGAAAAATCCGTTCCGCTTTTTTACGAGGCTGTTTTTAAGATGGCCAAAGAGAATCCGCGGGGCTTGATTCTTGATTTGCGCGATAATCCCGGCGGCTATCTTCAGGCGGCGGTTGATTTGGCCGGCTGGTTTTTGGAATCCGGAGAGGTGGTCGTGAAAGAAGAATTCCGTTCTGATCCGGAACAAGTTTTTAAGGCCCAACGTTCCGGAATTTTCAAAAATCTGCCGATGGTTATTTTGGTCAATCAAGGGTCGGCTTCGGCTTCGGAAATTTTAGCCGGCGCCCTTCACGACAATCGCGCCATAAAACTTATCGGTAAAAAAACTTTCGGCAAAGGGACGGTGCAGGAACTCGAAGAGCTGCCGGATAATTCTTTGCTTAAAATAACCATTGCTCACTGGCGGCTTCCCGGCGGCCAGCTTATCGAAAAAAATGGCATTGCGCCGGATTATGAAGTTGATTTGAGTGACGAAGATGTAAAGAATAAAAAGGATCCGCAATTGGAGAAAGCGATGGAAATTTTGAAATCAGAGATTTCAAAATAAATCTTATGAGGTTGATTCTCCGCGAAGACATAAAAGGGTTGGGTAGAAAATTTGACGTCAAAGAAGTGAAAGACGGTTACGCCAGGAATTTTTTGATCCCGCGAGGCTTGGTCGAGTTTGCCACTGATTCCAAAATTGAGGCAATGCGAGCTAAGATATTGGAACAGGAGAAAGAAGAAGAAAAATTAAAAGAAAAGCTTGGCGAGTGGGTCAAGGCGCTCGCGGCTCAAGAACTGGAGTTTTATGTTAAAACCGGCAGAAAGGGAGAAATTTTTGGTTCGGTAACAAAAGAAGATATCGAGGCACGAATTCGCGCGGATTTCGACTCCGAGAATTTAAAAATTCATTTGGAGAAGCCGATTAAAACCATCGGCGATCACGTTGTTCAAATCGAGCTGGGCAAGGGAATTAAAACAAAAATTACAATCCGTCTTTCCGAAGAAAAATCTTGAGGTTTTTTTAGAGGACGGAAATAGAAGTGGCGTGACGGTGGTTGCCGTCGAATCGAATCTTTTTCTTGCTGGAAAATTTTACCACTCCTTGTTTTAAGGCGTAGAGAGTGTCGTCTCGGCCGCGCCCCACGTTTAATCCTTGAAGATATTTTGTTCCTCTTTGGCGGATTAAAACCTCGCCGGCCAAAACTTTTTGTCCTTCCTGTCTTTTTACTCCCAGTCGTTTTGAAGCCGACTCTCTGCCTAATTTAGTTGAACCACCGGATTTAGTATGGGCCATGCCAATTATATCTAAATTTTCGAGCCATCGGGCGAAGAAAATTTAGTATTAGAATTGAGCACCGAGCACATAATGCGTTATGTGCTCGGTAGTTTTTCGCTATTTATTTTATTACTATATTAATGTAAGCTTAAAACTATGTCAACTCCAAAGTTAATTTTCGACATTGAAACAATCGGCGCGGATTTTGATTCTTTGGATAAAACAACCCAAGACGTTTTAACGAGGTGGATTAAAAAGGAATCGGAAGACGGGGCGGATTACGAAGAGTCGCTAAAAAATTTAAAGGAAGGTTTGGGATTTTCTCCTTTAACCGGGGAAATTATTGTTATCGGCACTTTGGATTATGAAAAGAATCAGGGCGGAATTTATTTCCAGGCGCCCGGAAAAGAAATCGAAGATTTTACCGAGGATGGGATCAAATTTAAACAGATGACGGAAAAAGAAATGCTCTCGCGGTTTTGGCAGATAGCTAATCAATACGGCGAGTTTGTTTCTTTTAACGGCAGGGGTTTTGATGGGCCGTTTTTGATGATCCGATCAGCGGTGCACGGCATTGCGCCCACGAAAAATTTATCGGAATCAAGATATTTGTATCAGCAAAGGACTTGCGTTCATATTGATTTGATTGACCAGCTTACGTTTTACGGCAATATGCGAAAAAAGGGAGGATTGCATCTTTGGTCTAATTTATTCGGAATCGAGAGTCCGAAAGCCGAAGGCGTGAGCGGGGATGATGTCTCTCAACTATTCAAATCCGGAAAATTTTTGGAAATCGCGAAGTATAACGCGAGAGATCTCAAAGCCACGAAGGAATTGTATGAAAAATGGAAAACCTATTTAAATTTCTAATTTCTAATTAACCTAATTGACCTAAAAAATGACCAATTTGCAAAATCCCAAGAAATACGATTTAGAAGAAAGAACTGCTAAATTTTATGGAGAATATTAAAGCTTGGCTATCAGAACATCGCAGGGACATCATTCTCTTTCTTTTGGTATTTTTAATTAGTTCTTTAAGTTTCGGCTTGGGTTATTTGGTTAACCGCGAATTTAACCACGCCCCGATTGTGATAACCCAATGCGAATCTACGAATTGATGCGAATCCCTTGTGTTTCTTATAACGATTTGTTATTTTGAAATCAGCGAGGAAATGCGCTCGCGGCGTTTTTCCCTTGACTTGGGAATAAGGAGAAAGGAGGCAGTATGTCGGTTCCGATCGCGACCCGACGGAAGTGGTCGAAGCAAATTAGAAAGGTGTTCCCGGGGTATGTGCCTCAATGGAATGATGGACGTTTCCTCTCGGTAACGGCTTCATTGAGTCCGGAGGGGCTCGAAGAAAGGAGCGGATTGATGGGACGTGTTCGGGGCGACGAGTGGCGGGATGACGTGCCGTCGAAGAATTTCCGCGGGAAGCCGGTGAAGGCTCAATCGGCTCCCAAGGCGAAGACGGAATCAACCCCGCCACGGCAGGCCGAAGAACAGGCCGTCGCGGAGGTCGCGGAGGTTCTGGTCTCCGAGATCAGCCGCGGCGATCCGCGGCTACGTCCCCTCGCCAGTCTTCTCAAGCGTTGAGTCGCATCCCGGGCGCCAAGGAGGTGATAAACCGCGCGCCCGCATTTTACCGGCCCTCGGCAAGAAGTCTTTGTCGAGGGTCGCTTCATTAACAAGAGATTTATTTTAAAACTTATCCACTTTTGGTTTTTGACAAAGTAAATATATTCCTTTTTAATTAATGATAATAAAAAGTCGAGTAATTTTTTTAAAAAACCTATGATTAAATATTTATTTTATTTTTTCGTTTTTCTTCTGGTCGCTTCCGGGGTAAAGGCGCAGGTGTCGCCAACTCCGAGGCAGGATGTTCGTAAAGAAGTGCGGGATATTAGACAAGATACCCGCAAAGAGGCGCAAGATTTGAGGCAAAATACCAGACAAGAAGTAAAAGATGTTCGGCAAAATATGAGACAGGAAACGGGTCAGATGAAACGAGAGGCTGTAGAGGCAGTGAGGGTTAAGAGGCAGGAAACCCAGCAGCTTATCCAGGTAAAAAGAGAAGAGTTTCGTAAAAAGGTAGATGAGAAAAAAGTAGAGCTGCGTCAAAAGGTGGAAGTAAAGAGGCAGGAGTTGAAAGATCGTCTGGTTAAAATTAAGGATGAAAAAAAGAAGCAAGCTGTCTTAAGAATCGATCAGGGACTAGACGCCTTAAACGAGAAACAGCTTAATCACTTTTCTCAAGTTTTAGAAAAGCTTGAGACCGTGCTTACCAATATCAGTTCTCGAGCGGATAAGGCCGAGGCGAACGGGATTAATGTGGCGCCGGTTCGACTCGCGCTCGAACAAGCTCGCAATCAAATTTCGCTTAGCCGTTCCGCCATCGAGGCGCAAAGCGGTAAAACTTACGCTATGGCCGTGACCACCGAGGAAAATTTAAAAACAGACGTTAAAAGAGCGCGCCAGGCCCTTCACGATGATCTGAATAAAGTGAAAGTTGCCGTAAAAACGGCTCATGAGGCAGTAAGAAAGGCGGCTGTCACCTTGGCTCAAATTCCCCGGGTCGATACTCTGGAAGTGGAAGAGTCTAGTCCAAATCAATAAACAGATTATTGAAAAAACATGAATAAAGTTATAATTATCATTATCGCGCTGGTTTTGCTCTTGGGCGCTGGAGTTTGGTTTTGGCGGTCACAGGCGCCTTCGTCTGCTCCATTGGGGACTTCTACCCCTGCCGGAACTTCGGGAGAGGAATCAAGAGCGTTAGCTCCATTGCCCGAAGATACGACCGCTAACATCCAAAAAGATTTGGACGATGTTCGTCTTTTGGATGTTGATCAAGAGTTTAAAGATATCGATAAAGATTTAGAAAGCCTTTAGGGTTTAACCGTGGGAAGTATGGAAGGTGAAGAGATGGTCGCTGCCAAAAAAGATTATCTTTTGCCGGCCAGTATTGTGGTGGCCGCCCTTTTAGTTGCCGGCGCCTGGGTTTATACCGCCGGATTAAAAAATGTAAATCCGAACGGCGCCGTAAATCAACCCATTGCCCAGCCGACGCCCGAAAATGATTCCGGAATAAACATTTTGCCAATATCCGCGAATGATCACCTTCTGGGTAATCCGAACGCGCCGGTTAAAATTGTCGAATTTTCCGATTTGGAATGCCCGTTTTGCAAAAGTTTTCATCCAACTATGAAGCAAATCTTGGCCGATTACGGCGGCAAAGTGGCTTGGGTTTACCGGCATTTCCCTTTGGACCAGCTTCATCCGAAAGCGAGAAAAGAAGCTGAAGCGTCCGAATGCGCCAATGAGCTTGGCGGCAATGAAAAATTCTGGGCTTATATTGACCGGGTATTTGAAGTGACGCCGTCCAATAATGGTCTTGATCTGGCCCAGTTGCCGAAAATCGCCGAAGACATCGGCTTAAATAAAGTTCAGTTTCAAGCTTGTTTAGAAAGCGGAAAGTATAAAAACGCGGTCCAGGCAAACGTGGATGACGCGGTGTCCGCTGGCGGCCGCGGCACTCCGTATAGTGTGGTTCTTACTCCGAACAACAAAAAAATTCCGTTAAACGGCGCTCTGCCTTTGGCTCAAGTGAGATTAATAATTGATGAGGCGTTGCGATAATTCGTAATTAGTAACTGGTAATTAGTAATTGGAATTAGTTTTTCTAATTATAATTTTTTTGGTTTTGGCGGCCGGTCTAACCGGAATTTTTTGGTTAATCAAAAAGAGATTAGGCGAATCCAAAGGAGATGACCAATCTTTTGTACTGCTTCAGAATCAAATGAATGAAATCACGCGGACGCTGGATTTAAAACTCGGGGAGTCAACGCGGTTTTTAGAACGGCAGTTCGGCGAGAGCGCGAGGATTATCAAGGAAATCACGCAAGAATTGACCAAAGTCGGCGAAGGTCAAAAACAAGTGGTGGATGTGGCCCGACAGCTTGAAAATCTTCAGGATATTTTGAAAAATCCCAAACAAAGAGGCGTTTTGGGCGAGTATTATTTGAAAACGGTTTTGGAAAATGTTCTGCCGCCCGGGACTTTTAAACTGCAGTATGAGTTTCAGAATGGCGAAGCGGTGGACGCGGCGATTTTCGTAAAAGATAAAATTATTCCAATTGATTCCAAATTCAGTTTGGAAAATTACAATCGGATTCTTGAAGCCAAGGAAGAGGCCGAGCGGGCTCGTTACGAGTCCGCTTTTCGCGATGATTTAAAAATCCGCATTGATGAAACTTCTAAATATATTCGGCCGTCAGAGGGCACGATGGAGTTCGCGTTTATGTTTATTCCGTCCGAGGCGGTGTATTACGATTTATTGATAAATAAAATCGGCGCCGTGAAATCGAACACCCGAGATCTTATTCAATACGCCGCCGGCGAAAAAAAAGTGATGATAGTTTCGCCCACGACTTTTCTGGCGTATCTCCAAACCGTGCTTCAGGGATTAAAAGCGCTTCAAATTGAAGAATCAGCCAAAGAAATCAGAAAAAGAGTTGATGAGTTGGGACGGCATATCGGGAGCTACGAAAATTATATGAAGAAATTGGGAACGCATTTGGGCACCACGGTTAATATGTACAACTCGGCCTATAAAGAACTGGCGAAAATTGATAAGGATGTTTTGAAAATCAGCGGCCGGGCTGCCGAGATTGAGCCAATGACTTTGGAGCGGCCGCAAGAGGAAATAGAGGAATAAGAGGGGTTGACAGGTTTCTTTTTCCGTGCTAATAAATAAGCACGGCTGATTTTTAGCCGGGTGCACTTTGACTCTTCAGAGTCAACCCTGAGGAAGCTCGAATGGGTTGAATTTTAGTCTCCGGATTACCGGAGATCAGGGGAGGGGGAAGCATGGAGAAGTGGCTGGAGTGGATCTGGTTTTTCCTGGATCCGCTGGTCGCGACCGTGACGATCTTTGGCCTTTTGATTGCGGTTATCCTTGGCTTCGGGTTTTTCCTTCTGCGGAAAAAGCCCGAAACCCTAAATCGGCTTCTCGGCATCGAGAAGCCAAAAGGAGGAGACGATGAGGTTTCTAGTGGCAGATGAAGACGGAGGGATTCGCGAGACCGTCGAGGCGGGATTAAAGAAAATGGATCACGAGGCGGAAACAGTCAGTAATGGATTTCACGCCTCGACGCTGATCCAAAGCTTCGTTTTTAACATCGTTATCCTTGACACGAAACTGCTCGGCGTCAGCTGGTATGAGCTCGCCTACGATGCAAAGGATCTGAAAAATCCCCCCTCTGTGATTGTAATGGAGAGAGAGGGAGAGATACCGATTCACTGGCGGCAATTTGTTGATGGTTTTCTTCCTAAACCATTCGGCGTTCCCGAACTGGCGGCAGCGATCGCAGCGGTAACGAAGAACGCCGTCGCCTAACCCTCCTTTTTTGCCCCCACACCAAACGAGAAGACACGCTTTCTCGTTATGGTGTGGGGGCTTGACAAATTTTTCAAGCTTCGTATAGAATAGGCTGTCGATAAAGAAAGGTCAAAGTTAAAGTATCGATGCGAATATACGAATTATACTAATGATACGAATTTTATTCGTATAATTCGTACATTTGTATATTGGTATCGATACGCGCGAAGCGATATGAATTTTAAACCGCTTTCTAATCATATTTTTCTCGAGCCGGTGGAGGAGGAAAAAACCACTAAATCCGGCATTGTGCTTCCGGAGACCGCCGAGAAAGAAAAACCCATTAAGGGCAGGGTCATCGCGGTTGGTCCGGGAAAGTTGAACGAAAAAGGCGAACGCATGCAGATGTCCGTCAAGGTCGGCGATATGGTTTTATTCAAAAAATACGGACCCGACGAAATCGAAATTGAAGCAAAGAAATATTTAGTCGGAGACGAAGAAGATATACTTGCGATAATCGAGTAATCGCTCATACGAAAATACGAAAACATACGAAATTTCGAAAAATAAATTTTAATTTCGTACATTCGTAAAATTTCGTACTTTCGTAAGAGTGAGCGACAGCGAACATGGCTAAGCAAATTATTTTTAACGAGGAAGCGCGAACGGCGCTCAAAAAAGGAATAGATAAATTGGCGGACGCGGTGCGGATGACTTTGGGTCCGAGAGGTCGGGCGGTCGTGATCGAAAAAGGCTACGGCGCGCCGCAGGTGACTTTTGACGGCGTCACCGTTGCCAAAGAAATCGAACTCGAAGGCAAATACGAAAATCTCGGAGCGGATTTTATCAAGCAAGCCGCCGAGAAAACCAATGATAACGTGGGCGACGGAACAACCACGGCCGTAGTTTTGGCGCACGCGATGATGGACGAAGGAGAGCGTTTGATCCGGGAAAAAGGCTTTAACGTCATCCAGCTGGCCGAGGAGCTGAAAAAGGCGAGCGATGTCATTGTGAAGAGTTTGGAAGCCCAGCGAGAGCTTATTAATGAAGTGAAGAAAATCAAAGAAGTGGCCACGCTCTCGGCTAAAGACGAGGCGATCGGAGAGCTGATTGCGAGTGTGATGGAAAAAGTGGACAAAGAAGGCGTGGTTACGGTTGAGGATTCAAACACCATTGGCAATTCTTACGAAATCGTGGAAGGATTGCAGTTTGATCGAGGCTACATTTCTCCGTATATGATGACCAATGCCGAGCGGATGGAGTCGGCGCTGGACGAGCCGTATATACTAGTTACCGACAAAAAAATTTCCGCTATCAACGAACTTTTGCCGCTTTTGGAAAAATTGGTTCAGGCCGGCAAAAAGGAATTGATGATTTTGGGCGAAGACGTTGAAGGCGAAGCCTTGGCCACATTAGTCGTCAATAAATTGCGGGGGATTTTTAATGTCTTGGCGGTCAAAGCGCCGGGGTTCGGCGATCGGAAAAAAGAAATGCTTGAGGATATTGCCATCGTGACCGGCGCGAAATTTATCTCCGAAGATTTGGGGAAAAAACTGGAAAATGTCGATTTGGGTGATTTGGGTCAGGCGCATCGGGTGGTGGCGAACAAAGACGCGACCACGATCGTTGGGGGAAAGGGGGATAAGCAGAAAATCGAGTCCCGCGTCCTGCAAATTCGGGCTCAAATAAAAGAAACCGATTCGGAATTCGATAAAGAAAAATTACAGGAGCGATTGGGAAAATTATCCGGCGGAGTGGCGGTTATCAAGGTCGGCGCGCCGACCGAGTCAGCTCAAAAAGAGTTGAAACAGCGGGTTGAGGATGCGGTGGCCGCGACTCGCGCCGCGATGGAAGAAGGAATTGTGCCCGGTGGCGGCATCGCGCTTTTCAATGTCATTTCCGGAATTGACGCGCGTGAAAATTCTTCGAGCGATTCTCCGGTAAAGATTGCCACTCTCTCAATTTTGCGAAGAGCGTTGGGCGCGCCGCTTTCCGCCATTGTTTTAAACAGCGGCGAATCATCGAGCGCCGTCAGCAAAGATTTAACGGCCAAGAAAGAAGAACTCAAGGATATCTGGCTCGGTTTTAACGCGGTGACGAATAAAATCGTCAATCTCAAAGAAGCGGGCATTGTCGATCCTTTGAAAGTGGTAAGAAGCGCTTTTGTGAACGCGATTTCGGTGGCTGCCAATTATTTGACAGTCGGCGCGGCTATCACAGATTTGCCGGAGAAAAAAGAAAAGATGGGCGGCGGTATGCCGGGCATGGGCGGAATGGGAGGAGGAATGGACTACTAAAGTTAGATTTCCCGCCTCTGGCGGAAAGAAGCAAGATTTAAGTCAAAAAACTCTCCGCCTCGGGGCGGAGAGTTTTTTTTGGATATCGTTCAAAAGCGCATAAAAAATATTTGATTTGTGGTACGGTGCTCGCTATGGTATGCTGGTTTTGGTAAATTGGCAACTCGGCGGTAACCCACGAAAAGGAAAGAGACGATGCGTAGAAAAGGTTTCAACACCGAGAGCGTCCCCGTAGACATTCTCCTCGAGACAACCATCATTCTCGCTTGTTTAAGAATTAGAGCTATGGGCCTTTTTTTGACCATGCGAGATTTAATAGAAATCCTCCTGTTGTTTCGAGATAACGGTATTTCTATCCGAGAGGTCGGAGTCCGCTGGATTAACCAAGGGTATTATTCCCGGCCAGCGGCTCTAAAAATCGCGAGCTACGAAAGGAAGGGTTACCTAAGAAAAATTGGAGATGCAATGTGGGATTTTACCGGCAAGGGTTGGAAATTGAGCTGGGATCGGCTCAATAGTTTCCGGGAGCGCTATCCGGGGCAAATAGAAAGGCTGGCAAGAATCGTAGGTTTATTGCTGCCGCCCATCTCCGAAGTCGCAGTTTCACGCCCCGACGAGTGAAGTTCTGCTCGTCGGGGCTGCTCTTTTTTTTGACCAAAATTTAATTGTGCGATACAAATACAAAAGATAAAGCACAAATTACATACTGATTTGCAATCGTCCGCGGATATGTAAATTTTCTTTCAATTTAAGAATTGGGTTGCATTATACATTTGATTGAATTTTGCCTTTTGTATGATACAATATATCCCAAAGGCCGAAAACTTAGTAATTAGAAATTAGGTATTAGAAATTTATTTAATATGTCTTATTTCACCTTATCTAATGTAGTCATCGTTATTCTCATTGCCGTCGTTTTCTGGCTGATTGGCACTTTTAACGGTTTGGTTCGGCGTCGCTATCGCGTCCGCGAGGCTTGGTCTGACATTGAAGTGCAGTTGAAGCGTCGGTATGATTTGATTCCGAATGTGCTTGAAACCGTCAAAGGCTACGCGGCGCACGAGCGCGGGGTTTTTGAAAAAGTAACGGAAGCGCGCACTCGGGCAATGGGCGCTCAAGGAAAGGATGCCAAAGCTGGCGCGGAAAATATGTTAAGCGGTACCTTAAAAACGTTATTCGCGGTGGCGGAGAATTACCCGCAATTAAGGGCCAATGAAAATTTCCTGAATCTCCAGAATGAACTTTCGGACACCGAAAATAAAATTCAGGCAGCCCGCAGATTCTATAACGGCAACGTGATGGATATGAATACTGCCGTCGAAACCTTTCCGACCAACTTAATCGCCGGCGCTTTCGGTTTCCGCAAGGAAGAATTTTTCGGCACGGATTCCGAAGCGGAGAGGGAACCGGTAAGAATCAAGTTCTGATGACTTTATATTCACAAAAATTTTCCAATATCCGGAAGACTTGGCTCTTATTCGCGCTTTTCCTCGTGGTGGTTATTGGCATTGGCTGGGCTTTTTCGAGGATTTACAATAATCCGGGTATTCTTTATTTTGCCGTGATTTTCAGCGTTTCGATGAATTTAATTTCTTATTGGTGGTCGGATAAAATCGTTCTTCGAATGACCGGCGCCAAGCCGGTAGAGCGAAAAGAATTTACCGAGCTTTATAATATCGTTGAAAATTTAGCCATTACCGGCGGTTTGCCGATCCCGAAAATTTACATTATTCCGGAAACGCAGCCCAACGCGTTTGCCACGGGCCGCAATCCCGAACACGCGGTTGTTGCCGTGACCGAAGGTTTGCTTCGCCGGCTTGATCGTTCGGAATTGGAAGGAGTGCTCGCTCACGAGCTGGCGCATATCGGCAATCGCGACATATTATTATCGTCAGTCGTGGTAGTTTTGGTGGGTTTCATTTCGATTCTCTCTGATTGGTTTTTGCGATCGTCTTTTTGGGGAGGAGGAAGAAGCCGGGACGATAGGGGAGGCGGTCAAGCGCAGGCTATTTTTACGCTTATC
>JACPIO010000007.1 GCA_016188075.1 Candidatus Wolfebacteria bacterium
GCGACCCAAGAAAACCAAAAGGCGCCAAAGGGATTGATTCGTTCCAGTTTACCATTTTCGGTTTTTTGAAATAAGCGCACCGCGTCAATGTCTTTTTCGTATTGGGCCACAATGGTCTTTCCTTGGAAATTATCGGTAATTTCGCCTTTTTGCTTTACGGCCGGCGGGAAGTAAGCTTTGGCTTTTCCGTCAACGACGATTCCCAGCACAAAATCTTTTTCTTGGAGACGATCGTCTTTTTTCGAAATCGGGAAGTAGGTGCCGGGAGTGGTGTAGTAATCGCCATAAGGATCTGATCCGTAGATTCGCACAGCGCCGGTTGCCCGGGAAAGCACCTCGCCTTGGGGATGCAGTTTTTTAAACTCGCCGTAGCGGAGTTGATCAGAGGGTAGAACTTTTAACTTGACGCCGGTCATTTCACCGACAATCGCTTCTCCTAAAATTTGCGACCATAATGATTCTGTTTTCCGGTCATACATCACCAGATTTGAATTCCACAATTTGCCGGAAGTGCCAAATTCAACTCGTTCTCCTTTAACCACGGGGTCAAAAACAATTCCCGAAAGGCAAAGTGGGCAGTAGGTTACTAAAATCCGCTGGCCGTTTATGACGTCATTCACAATCTCGTGCCAAACTAAAATCTGAAAGGGATAAAATCGGGCCACGCCATTTGTCTCCACGCTGATACCCGGCTCAGTGTCTTTTAAAAAACCATCTGCTTCGTTTATGGAAATGAATTTCGGTTTATCAATCGACGGGATGCCGTCTTTCTGCGGCCCGCCGCCGATAACTTCTTTGAGCGGCACGCTGTGTTTTACGCCATTCGTTATCATGATTTCTTTTGTTGAAAACGAAGTATTACCGCCCGCTTCGCTATCAGGAATGGATATTTTTTCTATTTTTGTTTCTCCGCCGCGGGGCAAATTAAAATCGTCTCTTATAAATCGCTGCCATATAACGACGGCAATCACACCCGCCAAAACGACTAAAATTATTATTCTACTTTTTTCCATGGGTTTTTTCCCAAAGTTCCAATCCTCTTCGAAATAATCTCCATTCTTTGCCGAAACACTGTAGGCAAGTTCCGAAACGCGCTCCGGCTCTTAAATACTTCTTATTACCGCAGGGCACGCATATATAAAGGCCGTTTTCGGGTACGATAGCCCCTACTTTATATATATCTGCTTGAGTTTGTTTTTTTGAAAATAATTTCATTGTTCATGGTTCTTAAGTTATTTTATATTTAACAATTGGGAGAGCCGTTCCTTATCGAAACCAACGGTCAGTTCGCCATCGATATCGATAACCGGCACGCCCATTTGTTGGGATTTGGCGATCATTTCATCCCGGGCCGCGGCATCGGTTGAAACATCTTTTTCTTCGTACTGAACGTTCTGCTCTTTGAAAAAAGCCTTGGTCATTTTGCAATAGACGCACCATGGAGTTGTATAAATCGTAATTTTTTTCATTGACAATTTAAATCGCAAATTATTTTTTTCAGACCTTTGATAAATTCGTTATTTTTGAGGGTATAGCAGATATTGTTTCCCAGGCGCTCGGCGGAGAAAAAACCATTATCTCTCATTATTTGAAGATGATGAGAGATGGCGGCGATGCTCATATCGAGACTTTGGGCCACGTCAGAAACGCAGGCTTTTTTGTGGCGGAACATAAAGCAGAGAATCCGGATGCGAGTGGGATCGCCGGCTAAAGCTAAGAGTCGGGCTTTTCGGGTGAGAGTCTTGGTCAGCGGCAGGAGTTTGTAAGTAGGGGTTTTCATAGGGGAGAATTTATTGTATTCTAATACTTGCGTGAATATTTGAATACTAATCGAGGTGGGCAGTTTTTGTCAAGAGGGAGGGTGTGGAAAACTTTCTTGCTCGGTTTTGTCTTTCGCGCTAATATCAATTTATGCTGCTTACTTTTATCACCGGCAATGAATCTAAGGCTAGAGAATTAGGCTGGCACCTTCGCTATCCCGTCAATCAGCAAAAACTGGATCTACGCGAAATTCAATCTTTGGATTTAAAAGAAATCATTGAGCAGAAAGCCCGGGAAGCTTATAAACAGATTGGTTCACCTGTTTTAGTGGAAGATACCAGTTTGAAATTTATCGCTTTGGGTAATTTACCCGGGCCTCTTATTAAATGGTTTCTTGAAGAACTAGGCAATAAAGGTTTGTGCCAGCTTCTCGACAGCTATAAAACCCGAAGGGCCTTAGCCGAGGTTTGTTTTGGTCTTTACGATGGAAAATCTTTTCAAGCATTTGAAGGAAAAATGAAAGGGGTGATAGCAAAATATCCCAAGGGTAGTCGTGGTTTTGGCTGGGATCCGATTTTCATTCCGGAAGGCAGTTATAGAACTTGGGGTGAAATGACTGACGAAGAAAAGCAAAAAACTTCGATGCGGAGAATAGCCTTGAAAAAGCTGGAAAATTTTTTAAAAAATAAGTAGAATTTTATAAGAAGTAAAAGAATTATATGTATGAATGAATCTATTAATAGTGAGCTTTCCAAATCCGAACGGAAAGCGTTAAAAAGAGAAGAAAAAATGGCGGAGAAAGACAGGGCGGCCCGGCAACGGAGCTGGAAAAAATTTTTTAGAATTGTTATCGTCATAATTATTGTCATTACGTTTGTAAGCGGTTTGACTTGGTATATTCTAAAACAGCCGAAGATTTCGGAAGCCGAATTTATCTCCACCACCGGACTTCATTGGCATCCGGAACTTTCGATTTTTATCAAGGGTAAAAAACAGGAGATTCCCGGGGGCGTTGGTTTGGGCGTGAAAGAACAGCCTATGCATACTCACGAGCCGGACGGCGTAATTCATCTGGAGTTTCCGGGATTGGTCGCGAGAAAAGACACGGAACTGCGGAAGTTTTTTGAAATTTGGGGCAAGAAATTGGACCAAAATTGTATTTCCGCCTCGGGCGGAGAATTTTGCACCGGTCTGGAAGGGACGCTTCGGGTATTTATTAACGGCCAAGAAACCAAAGATTTTTTGAATTATCCGATGCGGGATAAGGATAAAATTGAAATAAGATTTGAGTGATATTTGTTATAATATAATGTAAAAAATAGTAGCGTTGTTTACATTTAGGAGCGGGTACCTGTCTGACGGAACCGCAGTCGGCTTGCTCCAGCGGCAAGCCGCTGCTTGCTCTCGGCGGCAAAAGTCCGCCAAAGGCGGACACCAAGCTTTTGCCGCCTCCGAGACATTCCGCACGACAGGTACCCGCTCCTATAAATAAATTTTCCAGCAGGCAATTCGTTGAGAAAACCGTCTCGCAGGCCGAGCGGGCATGGTTCCCGAGCGTAGCGAGGGAGAACGAGGCCGAGAGCGAGCGCAATTTCCTCGCTGGGGAAATTGATAGCGTGTTTTCGGACGAATTGCCTGTTGGAAAGTGTAAACAACGCTCGAGAATCTTACAAATATAAATATTATGAAAGGTCGGTTTAATTCAAAAATATTAAAATATGATTGAAGGTAATTTTCAAATTCTTTTCTTGATTGGCCGGATTATCTACGGCGGTTATTTTTTGATGATGGGTTTGAATCATTTCATGAAAAACGAAATGCTCTCGGGCTACGCCGCTTCAAAAAACATTCCTTCTCCCAAATTAGCGGTTTATCTCTCCGGACTCTTTATTCTTTTGGGCGGTTTGGGAATTTTGGTTGGAAAATATACGTTTTGGTCAGCTATTCTTATAGCCGTTTTCCTGATACTGGTCAGTTTCAAGATGCACAACTATTGGAAAGATGAGGACCCAAACGCAAAAATGATGAATATGACGCACTTCTTGAAGAATCTGGCGCTTTTGGGAGGAGCCTTAATGCTGATGTCGATTCCGGAAGAATTCTGGCCCTGGCCATTGTTTTAAATGCGTTTGGGCCAGCCAACTAAAATTTTAAAAGATGCTTCTTGTTAAAACCAAAATCGGACCGAGTAAAATCCACGGCATCGGGCTTTTTGCCGATGAGTTTATTCCGAAGGATACGCCTACGTGGGAGTTCACTCCGGGTTTTGACGTAATTCTAACCGAAGAAGATGTTTCCAAATTGCCGCCGCTTGCGCGTGGAGCATTTCTTCATTATTGCTATAAAGATTTGGATTGGAATAAATACATCTTGTGTTCTGACGATGGGCGTTTCATGAATCATGCCGACGATCCCAGTACGGGCTATATCCCCGCAATCAGCGAATGGGACATAGCTTTACGAGATATTCAGCTCGGGGAAGAGTTGACTTATAACTATATTAAAGAGGATGGCGACTACAAACGGAAATTCAAAGTTATAGATTGAAAATTTGGAGGTTTTGGGGTTTAATAGGGGAATGAGTCAGCCCATTTTGATTCTCCACGGCTGGGGCAGAGGCGCAAAATCCTACGAGGTAGTAAAACAGCTTTTGGAAGAAAAGGGCCACTTGGCCTATCTTTTTGATTTACCGGGATTCGGCGAGGCCCCGGCTCCGGACAAATCCTGGTCGGTGGATGACTACGCGGATTTTGTTTTAAGATTCACCCAAGCCAATAATTTGGACAAAGTTTTTTTATGGGGTAATTCGTTTGGGGGCCGGATTGCGATAAAATTTGCCGTTAGTCATCCGGAAAAGCTGAATGGTTTGATATTATGCGCGGCCGCTGGGTTAAAAGAAAAATTAAATTTTAGACAGAGGGTCGGTAGAGTTTTAGCTCGCTTCGGAAAGCCGATTTTTCGCGCTATCGCGCCGCAAAACCTCACCGATTTTATGAAAAGGATACTCTATAAATTTACTGGCTCCCGCGACTTTTTGCTTGCGCCGGGAATAATGAAGGAAGTGCTCGTAAAAACCATCGCGGAGGATTCAATGCCGTATCTTTCTCGAATCAAGACGCCGACCTTAATAATATGGGGAAACAAGGATAAGATTTTGCCGCTTTCTGATGCCTATATAATGAATAAGGAAATTCTGGGCAGCCATTTGGAAATTTTGGAGAATGTCGGCCACCGGCCGCACAAAGAAGCTCCAGAAAAATTAATTGAGATTATTGATGGTTTTATTAAAAATCTTAAATCTTGATGCCCTCCTTCTATCTTTTTCTATTTTTTTTCTGGCTGGCCGCAGTTTTGAAATCGGTTCTCTTTTGGGTTTATTTGTGGCAAATCAAAGAATATCGGCTGGATCGTTTTGGCGCTGAATACGGCGATTCTCAAAAACTAATTCGCTTTTGGATTTTTAGCGGCGGCCGAAAATTTTGGCGGCCAAAATGGACCCTGAAAGCGATTTTAATTTTTTGGACATCGCTTGGTATCACGACTCTTTTTGTTTCATTGCCGGTTGTCAGTCGCGAGGTTTTGGTCGCAATTTATTTAGCGCTTATTTATCTTTTTTTGCCCCTTTTGGTTTCTCTTGTCGTTTTGTTTTGGAACATTCCATTTTTTTTCTTAAAACGGGGAATAGCGGCCCAAGCTCGCCGAAAAATAAAAAAGTTGAAAAAACTGCTTGTGATCGGCATTGCCGGCAGTTACGGCAAGTCTTCGACCAAGGAATTTTTAGCTCAAATTTTAGCCCGCAAATTTAAAGTTTTAAAAACTCCGGAAAACGTAAATTCCGAAATCGGTGTGGCCCAATTCGTACTTGATAACTTGGTATCTGATACAGAGATACTTATTGCGGAGATGGGCGCTTATCGAAAAGGCGAGATTAAGAGGATCTGTCGAATGGTCAAACCGAAAATCGGGATTTTAACCGGAATCAATGAACAGCACTTGGCGCTTTTTGGTTCTCTTGAAAATATCAAAAAAGCCAAATTTGAATTGATCGAATCCTTACCCAAAGATGGATTGGCGGTTTTTAACGGCGAGGATCCGCGCGTTTTGGATTTGGCTAAATCCTGGCCCGGCAAGGGACTCATATACCGGCACAATGTCGTGGCTCCGCGAAGGAATTTTCCCCGGCATTACGAAATAAACTTAAATGCCGCGATTGACGTGGCAAAGTATCTGGGAATGACCGAAAAAGAAATTGAAGCGGCGATTAAAGATATAAAGCCGGATGGGAAAATGATAAAAACTTTTACGGGCAAAAACGGAGTTTTAGTAATAGATGACACTTACAGCGTGAATCCCGACGGCGTTCTGGCAGCTCTGGATTATTTAGCTGAGCAACCGAGAAAAACCAAAATCGTCGTTATGCCGTGCATTATAGAATTGGGCAGGGCGGCTCACGATGTCCACGCGCGAATCGGCAAAAAAATCGCCGAGGTTTGCGATTTGGCGATTATCACAACCCCGGATTATTTTGAAGATATAAAAAGCGGGACAGGCGGCAAGGCAATTCTTGAAAATAATCCGAAAAAAATCGCCGGGCTTTTAGGAGCAAAATTAAGTTCCGAAACCGTGATTTTACTCGAGGGCAGAATTCAAAAAGAGATTATCGATTTCTTCAGCTAGTGTATTCGTATATTTGTTTTTAATTCGTATTTTAGTGATTACTCTATGAAGCTTTTTAAAAAACCGATTTTTGTTTATATTTCGCCCAATGCCCAGCTTGACGATATTTGGCTGGCTTTAAAACTTATTTTTTCTCCGTGGAGGTGGGGAAAAGGCGAGGCGATTCAGGAATTTACGGAAAAATTTAAAAAATATCTTGGCGCAAAATCCGCTTTTGTTTTTGACAGCGGCCGAACCAGCTTCTATGCCATTCTCGAATCTCTAAATTTAAAAGAAGGCGATGAAATTCTAGTTCAGGCTCTTAACTGCACCGCGGCGGTGAATCCGATTCTTTGGGCCGGCGCCAAACCAATTTACGTTGATATTGAACAAGGCGATTATAATATGTCGCCGGATGATCTTTTGCGAAAAATTTCTTCGAGAAGCAAGGCGGTCATTATGCAGCACACTTTTGGTTTTCCGGCCAAGGTGGATGAGATTTTGGAAATCGCGAAGAAAAATAATTTGGTGGTGATCGAAGATGTGGCGCACGCTTTGGGGGCGGAATATAAAAATAAGAAACTGGGGAGTTTCGGGGACGCGGCTTTTTTCAGTTTCGGCAGATTCAAAATAATCTCCACGGTTTCGGGCGGAGCAGCCATCGCCAAAAATCCGGAAATCCGGAAAGGGCTAAAGAAGTTTTACGAGAGTTATAATTTACCTTCGCGATTCTGGATTTTTCAGCAGCTTTTTCATCCGGTTTTTTTGGCCATTGCTAAGCCTTTGTATAATGTTTTTAGTATGGGAAAAGTTTTAGTTGTATTGGCAAAAAAGCTAAATTTGATTTCGCTTACGGTTTATCCCGACGAAAAGCAAGGCGGCTCACCGGGTTTTGGACCGTGGAGGATGCCTAACGCCTTGACAATTTTAGGTCTAAATCAGCTGGAAAAATTGGAAGAATATAATGACGACCGCCGTGCCCTTGCCCAACTTTATGAAGATGAGTTTCAATCTTACGAGGCTAAGCCTCGTAAGATTGGAAAATCGGTTTTTCTTTATTTTCCGATTCAGCTTAAAAATAGAGAAACAGCCGATAGTTTAATTGAGGCAGCTCGAAAACAAGGAATTTATCTCGAGGACTGGCCCGGGAGATCTGTGATTGGGCCTATTGGCACCAATCTTGAAAAAATTAAATATAAATTGGGCAGCTGCCCGGTTGCTGAAGAAACCGCCATGAAAGTTGTTGTTCTTCCTACGAGTCCGAATACGCGCAAAAAAGACGTAAAAAGGGTGATAGATTTTATTAAGGAATTAGCAGATAGCAAATCGTAATTAGTAATTGGTAAATGGAAATAAAAGAAATAACCGATAAAAACGAGTGGGAAAATTTTTTAAACCAAACAAGGCCGCATACTTTTTTACAATCCTGGAATTGGGGAGAGTTTAATCGAGCGATGAGCGAGAAGATTTGGAGAATAGGCATCTACAATCATGAAACATGCAGCACGAAGCACGAAGCATGTTTAGTGGGGGTGGCGCTTATTGTGAAAATTTCGGCGAGGAGAGGAAAGTTTTTGTTTGTGCCTCACGGACCGATTTTCAGGAAACAGGAATCAGGAATCAGGAATCAGGAATTAAAAACTTTTGTAGAGCATTTAGAGGATTTAGCCCAAGGTGAAAGTTGCGCTTTTATCCGGATTAGTCCTTTAATGATAAAAAATTCAGAGAATGAAAAGTTATTTGAAGATTTAGGATTCCGTAAGGCGCCGATGAATATGCACGCCACGGATTTGGCTTGGATTTTAAATGTGAATCCGGGCGAGGAGGAATTATTAAAAAATACGCGAAAAACCACCCGCTATTTGATTCGCAAAGCGGAAAAAGACGGCGTGGAAATTGTAAAAAGCAATGCTCCGGCGGATTTGGAAATTTTTAGTAAACTTTACCGAGAAACCGTAGAACGCCAGCGTTTTGTTCCTTATTCGAATAAATTTCTGCAAGCGGAATTTGAAGCGTTCGAGAAAGACGATCAGATTTCTTTTTTCTTCGCCAAATATCAGGGCGAAATTATTTCCGGGGCAATGATTATTTTTTATGGCGACTCGGCATTCTATCATCAAGGCGCGTCGTCTCTTAAATATCCGAAAATTCCGGCGCCGTATCTTTTGCAGTGGGAAATTATCCGCGAGGTAAAGAAAAGGGGACTTAAATATTATAATTTCTGGGGGATTTCTCCCGACGATAAGCCGCGGCATCCTTGGGCCGGCTTAAGTCTGTTTAAAAAAGGATTCGGCGGCGCGAGCGAAGAATATGTCCCGGCCCAGGATTTAGTTTTAAAAAAATCGTATTGGATTACGTATCTAATAGAAACAGCGAGAAAAACAAGAAGGGGATTGTAGTTAAGGTAAATTTCAGCAAAAAATTAAACCAGTAAATCATTGAACAATTCTATGGAATTGTCCTATAACTAAGAGAATGATATTATACTAACAGATAGAAAGCAATAATATGAAAAGGTGGACGGTGATTTTTAGAGCCTTGGCGAATATCAACAGGCTTAAGATAATTAAACTTTTGGCTGACGGTCGAAAGATAAACGTCACCGATATTGCGGAAAACCTTGGGATTTCCTTCAAGGCCACCTCAAACCATCTGGCGTTGTTGAAAAATTTAGACGTTTTGGAAACGCAGGGGATAGCCGGCCACGTGTTTTATTCGTTTAATTCCCAAATGCCAAATGACTTTCATAAAGTTTTAAAGCATACTCTTAAATAAAAAATTAGTAAAAGATTTCAATAAAATATGGCGATTGAACAATTCTATAGAATCGTCTTACATCTTTGTCAATAAAAATTCGGCGAGTAAATTTATAAGAAATAAAATATAATCAAATGCCTTGGTATAAAGATTTTTTCGAAGGTTGGTATTTAAGTCTTTATCTTCCACAGCGAAGATTTAAACCAACTTATATTAAAAAGGAAACCGTTTTTATTAAACGGGTTTTGAATTTGCCCAAAGGAGCGAAAATATTAGACCTTTGCTGCGGTCATGGCCGGCACCTTTTACCATTGGCCAAGATGGGTTATCAAATGACCGGATTTGATTTAAGTAAAAAAGCTTTGAATGTCTTGACGAAAAGAATAAAGAAAGAGAAAGTAAAAATTAGAATCATCAGAGGCGATATGAGAAAAATTCCGTTCAAAAATGAATTTGACGCGGTTATCAATATGTTTACAGCCTTTGGTTATTTAGAAACAGATTACGAGGATTTCAAAGTTTTAAAAGCAGTTGTTAGAGCCTTAAAGCCCGGAAGAAAATTTTTGATTGATATTATAAACCGCGACCGGTTACTTGCTAATTTTCAACCTAAATCACGTGAGAAAATTGGGAAATTAACTCTTTTGCAAGAAAGAGTTTACAACGCTAAAACCCACCGCAATACAGTCAAGTTCCAGATTTTAGACGAAAAAGGTAGGTGGCATAAAGCTAAGCATGTAGTCAGGATATATTCATTAAAAGAGATGAGGGAGAATTTAAACAAGGCCGGATTAAAAATTATTAAAGTTTACGGCGACACCATCGGTAATCAGAAATTCAGCAAAAAGTCCAGACGTTTAGTAATTCTGGCTCAAAAAAATTAGGCGGAATAAATTTATGAAAACCATACTTTTAACTTCAGCAGGGATGGATGTGAAGGAAGAAATTCTCGAAATCCTGCCGAAGCCGGCGAACCAAATTAAACTCGCTCATATAAGCACTGCCTCGAAAGCTGAAGGCAACCTTTCGTATTTGGAAAAAGAGAATCGGGAAATGAAAGCATTAGGATTTCAGGTGGAAGAAATAGATATCGAGGGCAAAAACGAGGCAGAGCTTAGAAAATTACTTGAAGATAGAGATGTTATTTATGTTCAGGGCGGCAATACTTTTTATTTATTAAAATACGTTCGGGAAAGCGGTTTTGATAAAGTGGTTAAAGATTTAATTGACAAAGGAGTAATCTATATTGGAGTTAGCGCCGGAAGCTATATCGCTTGCCCCACGATAGAAATGGCCAATTGGAAATCTCAAGATCGAAACGTTGTCGGCTTGACCGATTTTGCCGGGCTTAATTTAGTCCCGTTTCTTTTGTCGGTTCATTACAAACCAGAATATAAAGAGGTTTTAAAGAGAGAGATTCTTGCCGCAAAGTACCCGGTGAAAATTTTAACCGACGAACAAGCAATTTTAATCAGAGACGGCGAGATTTCTTTAGTCGGAAAAGGGGAAGAAATTAAAATCTAACTCGGCATGTTTATTTTCTTATTTTGGTGCTATAATAAGGTATCCGCGTAACATTTGTTTTTCTATGTCTGCTGAGGCATTTGATAATTCTAAAAAATCAGGCGAACCGGAAAAATTTAAAATTAAGGAAAAAAAGTAAATTTATGTACAAAAAGAAAAGACTGGCGCTAAAAAAACACCGCCAGAAAAAAGGTAAAAAAGTTTCCTTGAGGTATCGGTAAGTTGTTTTATGATAAATTCTCCGGTTCAGCAAATAAAGGAAAAACTCGACATCGTTGATTTTATTCGTTCCTATATCCCGCTTTTGCCAGCCGGGAAGAATTTTAAGGCGGTCTGCCCTTTCCATAAAGAAAAGACTCCTTCTTTTATCGTTTCTCCGGATCGGCAGACCTGGCATTGTTTCGGAGCCTGTTCCGAAGGCGGCGATATTTTCAAGTTTTTAATGAAGCATGAAAACCTTGAATTTTACGAGGCCTTAAAAGTTTTGGCGGAGAAAGCCGGTATTGAATTGAGGCGAAGTTCGCCGGCCGAATATAAACAGTTCGGCATCCTCTACGACCTGAATGCTTTAGCCAAAGATTTTTTCAAAAAGCAGCTTGAGCGTTCGCCCGCGGTTCTCGATTATTTTAAAGAGCGAGGCCTGAAAAAAGAAACGATTGAAGAATTCGAGCTCGGTTGGGCGCCGGAGAGCTTCGAGGCTTTAAGTATGGATCTTATTACCTTGGGGCACGATGTGAAAGACGCGGAGAGAGCCGGCTTAATTTTTAAAAACGATCGCGGCAGGTACACGGATCGTTTTCGCAGTCGGATAATGTTTCCGATTTATAATTCTTTCGGGAAAGTAGTGGGATTCTCCGGCAGAATATTAAATCAGACTACGGACTACGGGCTACAGACTACAGCCGTAGACCGTAGTCCGTCGACTGTAGACCGCGATATCGCTAAATATATCAATAGTCCGGAAACGCCGATTTTCAATAAATCAAGAATATTCTACGGCCTTCACAAAACTAAAAATGCCATTAAGGAACAAGGGGCGGCGGTTTTGGTTGAAGGGCAGATGGATTTTTTGGCTTTATATCAGGATGGAATCAAAAACGTTGTCGCCACTTCCGGCACGGCGCTCACAGCGGATCATCTAAAAAGTTTGAAACGTCTGACGGATCAATTAATCCTTTCTTTTGACAACGACGAGGCCGGATTTAGGGCGGCGGAACGAAGCATTGATTTGGCCGGGGCAAGCGATTTTAACGTGAGACTTTTGGTGGTGGAGGGTTATAAAGACCCGGCCGAAGCGGTTCAAAAATCGCCGGGTAAAATAATCGAGCTTGTTCATGAGACTAAGCCGGCAATGGAATTTTATTTTGAGAGATACCTCGCAAACGCGGATTTGCGCGGACTAAAAGCAGACCAACGCGGAAGCTATTTGCCGAATTTTAAGAAAAATCTGCGGGTTATTTTGGCTAAAATAAAAAATCTGGCGAGTCCCATTGAACAAGCGCATTGGATAAAAGAATTGTCAGGCCGCGTCCAAATTTCCGAAAAAGCGCTCGTGGAAGAAATGGAACAATTAATGGCGCGGAAAGACGCGGAAAAGGGCGCGGAACCACGCGGAAATATTTTGCGTGAATCAGCGACGACCCGCCGGGAAATAATTGCTCAAAGGATTTTAAGCTTGCTCATGGTTCGGGAAGAATTGAAAAACGCCGTTACTGATTATGTTCAGTACCTTCCGGGCGATTACGCGATTATTTTGGGCAATATGATTAGGGGCGACGAGGCTATAGAGGAATCACTTTTGGATCTTTGGAATACGCTCTCCCTGCGGTCGTCCTTGGAATTGGAAAAACTGGAAAGAGAAAAAATAAACGAGGAATTCGAACTGTTGCTTCGGGAAATTAAGTCCGAGTTTTTGAAAGAAAGGAGAAACGAGCTCATGTCTTTAATTAAGGAAGCGGAGGCCGCCGGCGAAGAGAATCGCGTAAAAGGAGTGCTCAAGGAATTTGACGATATCTCGAAGATGATAGAGAATAAGGGTCTGAATTAAGAAATTTGACAAATAATTATGTCGAAAAAAAAGTTGAAAAAGAAAAAAAAGATTGGAGCGCGGAGAAAAGTAAAAAAGACTAAAAGGATAAAGGAAAGAAGGCCGGTGAAAGGGAGGGGGAGGAAAAAGAGAGGGTTTAAAAAACCTTTCGGGAAAGTCGGCCGGCCAAAGGGCGGACGGCCAAAGTTCAAATTCAACGAGGGAGACATTGATGAAATGATAAGAATCGGCCGGCCGCGCGGCTTTGTGACCGATTCGGAAATTCTGGCGCGATTCCCGACCATCGAAGACGACCTTGTTTTTTTAGAGGAATTGTACGATCGGCTGAACAAGGCGAATATTAAAGTAGTGGAAACGACAGAGCTTGCTGATTTTGAAGAGAAGGTTGAGGTCGGTAAAAAAGAATTAAAGGAATCAACGGAGACGCGAGGAGAGGATTTACCGGACGCGGTTCAGATGTATCTCCGAGAAATCGGCAAAACCCCGCTTTTGACCGGCAAAGAAGAGCGAACATTGGCAAAAAGATTGGAGCGGGGCGAAGAAGAGGCGAGGCAGCAGTTGATTCGCGCCAATTTGAGGCTGGTGGTTTCGATTGCCAAGCGCTATGTTCACCGCACCCCAAATTTGAATATCCTGGATTTAATTCAGGAAGGCAATATCGGTCTTTCGCGCGCCGTGGATAAATTTGATTATCATAAGGGATTTAAATTTTCGACTTATGCCACTTGGTGGATTCGGCAGGCGATTACTCGGGCCTTGGCTGATCAGTCGCGCACCATCCGCATTCCGGTTCATATGGTGGAGACCATTTCTAAATATACCCAGACCAAGAGAAAATTGTTTCAGGAATTCGGCCGTGATCCTTTGGCTGAAGAAATCGCGATCGAGATGGGAACAACGGTTGAGCGCGTTCGCCATATCCAAAAAATTTCCCAAGAAGTAATTTCGCTCGAAGCGCCGGTCGGGGAAGATGACGAAGAATTGACGCTTTCGGAATTCATCAAAGACGAAAAAAGCTTGACGCCGGCCCAGTCCACCGCCCAAATTCTTTTGAAAGATAAAATTCTGGAAATTTTGATTGATTTAACGCCGCGGGAACAGGAAATTTTAAATCTGCGCTTTGGTTTGAGAGACGGAATAACGCATACTCTGGAAGAGGTGGGAAAGAGATTCGGCGTGACTCGGGAGAGAATCCGGCAAATAGAAGCCAAGGCCTTAACCAGAATTAAAGCTCACGGAAAGTCGAAAGAATTGGAAGAGTATTAGTGAAAATTTCTAATATCTAATTTCTAAAGCATTCTATAGTTGGTTTATGAAAAAAATCTCACTCATAATTTTAATAGCTTTTTTCGCAGGATTGATGCTTGCCGCTACGGTTAAGGCAGAAGAGGGAGCGAATTCAGCGTTAGGTAATCCCGGGATCCTGCCGACTAATCCGTTTTATTTCCTTAAAGAATGGACTCGAGGAATTAAAAAATTCTTCACCAAAGATCCGGTGAAAAAAATCGATTTGGAGATTGATGAAGCGAACGAGAGAGCGGCGGAAATAAAAAAAATGGAAGAAGTCGATTCCCAAAATTCCAAAGCCATTCTGCGAGCGCTGGATAATTACACGGAGAACATCTCTCGGCTGAAAATAAAACTGGAGACCCCCAAGGAAGTCAATCAAAACAAGAGAGTGGATAAGCTTTTAGAAAAATTAGCAGAACGTTCTTTGAAGCAGCGGGAATTATTCGACGACTTAAAGGCGAATTTGGCGCGAACCAATACTGATGAAATTCTGGAATCAGTCGTCCCCAGGCTGGATCCAAAGAGCGAGATCGCGGAAACAATAAAGAAAGCCGACGAAAAAACTGAAGAAGCTAAAGAAGCTGAAGAACATGAGGCGGAAGAGTATAGAGCAGTAAAAGAGAATGGAGCAGAAGAGAAAGAAACTCAAAGGGGTGAGACCGCGTCGTCTACAGAGAGAAATCCGGAAGTCGAAAAACAAGAGCTTCGAAAGAACGTTGATTCGAGCAGTAGAACGTCTGTTCAGGCGACAAGGGAGGGTTTTACTCCGCTAGAAATTAAAATTAAAAAAGGCGATAAGGTTACGTGGATAAATAAATCTGATCAAGAAGTCTGGCCGGCTTCGGGAAATCATCCAACGCACACGATTTATCCGGAATTTGATCCCCGGCGCGGTATAAAGCCCGGGGAAGAATGGAGCTTGGTTTTTGATAAAACAGGAAACTGGGGATATCACGATCATTTAAATCCGAGAATGGGCGGAGTGGTAAAAGTTTCAGAATGAGTAATCGCGCCGCTTATAATTAAGTTATGACTTCCGAGACAATCCGCCAATCGTTTCTCGAATTTTTTAAGAACAAAGGGCATATCATTGTCTCCTCGGCCCCGCTCATTCCAGAAAATGATCCGACCACTCTTTTTACCGGCTCCGGCATGCAGCCTATGCTTCGATATTTATTGGGCGAAAAACATCCACTGGGCCGAAGAATCGCTGACGCGCAAAAATGTTTTCGAGCCCAGGACATAGATGAAGTCGGCGACAATCGCCACACGACTTTTTTTGAAATGCTGGGCAATTGGTCTTTGGGCGATTTTTTTAAAGAAGAGCAGATTCCGTGGATGTTCGAATTTTTGACGAAAGAGATCGGATTAAATCCGCGAAACATTTACGTTACGGTTTTTCGCGGCAACGAAAAATTGAAACTGCCGCGCGACGACGAATCAGTTAAAGTCTGGCAGGATGTTTTTGCCGAGACCGGCATCGAAGCGCGAACCCACGATTTCGCGGAACGAGACGGCATGCGTGATGGCCGAATTTTTTATTACGACGAAACGAAAAATTGGTGGTCGCGTTCCGGAGGCCCGGAGCAAATGCCCGTGGGCGAGCCGGGCGGCCCGGACAGCGAAATGTTTTGGGATTTCGGCCCTGATTTAAAACTTCATGAAAATTCGGAGTTCCAAGCCAATCCCTGCCATGTGAATTGCGATTGCGGCAGATTTTTAGAAATCGGTAATAATGTTTTTATGGAATATATGAAAACCGAGACCGGATTCTCGCTCCTTCCTCAAAAAAATGTTGATTTTGGGGGAGGTTTAGAAAGAATTTTGGCGGCTAAAAATAATAATCCGGATGTTTTTGAAACCGATGTTTTTCAGTCGTTAGTTTCAAAACTGAAAGAATTAACTCCCTTCTATCGAGGTTCAACCTCGATAGGTGCCACCTCGATAGGTGCTACCTCAATAGGTGAGGGGGGGGCTCAAAAAATTATTCGTATCCTTGCCGACCATCTGCGCGCTTCTGTGTTTCTGATTGCCGATGGCGTTCGGCCTTCGAACAAAGAGGCCGGCTATATCTTGCGCCGGCTTTTGCGAAGAATTTTAGCTTATCGGATTAAATACGACATTCACGCGGATTTGTTCCCGGAAGCCGTAAACGCTGTTAAAGAAAAATTCGGAAAGATTTATCCGGAAGTGACAAGGACAAAAGAAATTTTAACGGTGCTTGAAGATGAAAAACAAAAGTTTGAAGAGGCGATTGGAAGAGGAGTAAAAGAAATTGAGAAATATAAAGAAATAGAAGGCAAAGAGGCGTTTTATCTTTATGAAACTTTTGGTTTGCCGTATGAGTTAGTCAAAGAATTGGCTCCTGCCGAAACTACCCGAAATCTTGCGAAGGCCGATTTTGATAAAGAATTCGAAAAACATCAGGAAATTTCCCGGGCCGGCGCCGTGAAAAAATTCGGCGGTCACGGCTTGATTTTGGATACCGGCGAACTTAAGGCCGAAAGCGAAGAAAAAGTTGGGAAAGCCGTTCAGCTGCACACGGCGACCCATTTGCTCCACTGGGCGCTCCGCGAAACCTTGGGAAAGGAAGTGAGGCAGATGGGATCGGACATCAACCCCGAGCGATCGCGCTTTGATTTTTCCTTCAACCGAAAACTGACGCCGGATGAAATCCAAAAAATAGAAAATCTTGTCAACGAAAAGATTGAAGCGGATTTGCCGGTTAATTTCGAGGAAATGCCAAAAGCCGAAGCCGAGGCAGTCGGCGCCCTTCACTTTTTTAAAGAGAAGTATCCGGAAAAAGTGAAGGTTTATTACATTGGAACGGATCTTCAAAATGCGATGAGCAAGGAATTTTGCGGCGGCCCGCATGTTAAAAAAACGTCGGAAATCGGAAAAGTGAAAATTATTAAAGAAGAGGCGGTCGGGGCCGGCGTAAGAAGAATAAGACTGGCGCTTGCGTTATAATGGCCACTAAGGAAAAATTTTTGATTTTAGATTTTCGCGATGACGGTCTCGAGTTGTATTTATTGAGATTCGATTCTTTAACCAAGAGAGTGGACGCGAAGAAGTTAAAAGCCGTAGGTCAATCACCCCTCGAGGCGATTCCTAAAATTAAAAAATTTTTATTGAATATCTTCTCTTTCCAATTTCCGCCGCCCAAAGTAATAATTTCTTTTTCTCCGGATTTCGCTCTTACTTATTACGAACACGTTGTTTTGAATCGCGATCGACCCAACGAATTGATGACCGAAGCCGATCTTGATAATTTAATTTCCCAGGCTCTTTGGAAAATTTTCGACGAGAAAAGAAGGCAAAGCGCCAAACAACTGGTTTTGAGCGATCTCGATATTCTTCTCGCGGATACCAAAATAACCGATTTCCGAATTGACGGCCGCCGGGTCCTCGATCCTTTGCGGCACAGCGGCAGGGAGGCGAGCATCGGAATAAGTCAGACCTTTGTTAATCGGACAATTTTTAAAAAGATTGTTTCGGTTCTGCCTCGGAGGGTAAAACTTCTTCTTGTCGTTGACGGAGGCGCCGCGACGAGCCGCCTTTTATCCTCGCGCTTTTCCCAAAGCCGAGATTTTATTTTTGCCGACGTTCTCGACGCCCGGACTAATTTATATTCCGTAAGTCAAAGTTCAGGATTAAAAATCGGTTTCCACGATTATTTTCCTTGGGGCGAAAAAAATTTCTTTGAAGGCGTTGCCCGCGATCTAAAAATACCCGTTGATTTAATTCAATCTTTGGTTAAAAAAATATCCGAAGGAAAAGTCTCTCTGACTCTGGGTCGGCAATTAAAAAAGATTATTTCCGAAGAATTGGCGATGCTCATTCACGGCTTAGAACGAGCCAAAGAAACATTAAAAGTGAATTCTCTGTATTTGGTTTTTCGGCCCTTGCGGGGTATTGATTTTTTTCCTAAAATGGTAAGGTTAGTAGAGGCCGATCGACTAATGGAAGATTTGGGTTTTGTTTTTAGTTCTGATTTGAAAAATTCATCGATTTCTTCAATCGCCTCTTTTCTGGAATTTTATTTTTTGCGAGAAGGCGATATATTAAATCATATAGCCAAAAGGCGGATGCGATGGCTGATGCCGTAACCCCTTGATATGGCGGAAAATTCTTCAAAAAACAATAAGATCAAAAAAATAAAAGTGGCGGATATCGTTGCGAGGCCAGGACCGGTTAAGCTCGTAGTCGAAAAGAAAGTTGAGGCGCCGAAGACGGATGCTTCCGTTGGAGCGCCGTTGCCAGATAACGGGATCAAAGAAAAAATTGATCAATTCGAATTGGAAGAGGCTCGAAACTTTGCTCGCGAAGAAAAGTTAGCTTCAGAAAAAAAGAAGGGGATAAAAGTAAAAACCGCTTTGGCTTTGGGGATTTTGGTGCTTCTTTTCGGGGCGGCCGCTTATTCGGCAATGGAATTTTTACCGTCGGTTAACGTGAGGCTCGTCACTAAAAAGGCGGAATGGCGCTACCTTGATTCCGTCGTCGCGTCAAAGCGAATAGGGAGTGTTCAGCCGCAAAATAAAACCATCCCAGCCGAAATATTCTCGCAAAGAAAAAATTTCACGTTTTCTTTCAAAGCCACCGGCAAAAAACAGGTTGAACGGCGAGCCGAGGGCAAGATAGCGATCTATAACAGTTATAGTTCCGCTCCGCAAACGCTCGTAGCCGGCACTCGGTTCGCCTCTCCGGACGGAAAGATATTTAAATTGGTAAAAGCCGTAACGGTTCCGGGAGCAAAAATTTCCGAAGGGAAAATCACCTCTTCGATGATTGAAGCGAACGCAGCGGCTTTAGCCGCGGGTCCGGAATACAACATTGGTCCGACGGACCGATTTTCCATACCGGCCTTCAAAGGAACCTCGAAATACGATTCATTTTTCGCCGCCTCCAATGCGTCCATGACCGGCGGCTTTATCGGCGAGCTTACGTATCCCACCGACGAGGATATAAAAAGCGGCCGCGAACAGGCTTTGAAATCTTTTCGGAATGAATTAGAATCTTTTTTGAACTTGAATACCCCAAAGGATTTCAAAGTCATAGACGGAAGCAGGCAATTCGGCGTTCTTAAGGAGAACACTATCGAAGAGGTTGATCAAAACGGAAATTTCGGAATTTTTCTTGAAGCCGAAGCCAGCATCGCGGCTTTTCGCGAGGCGGACTTACTCGAATTAATGAAAGAATTGGCGCGTAAAGATTTAATTGACAAAGGATATCCGGAGGCGGGGACGCTCGAGTTTCTAAGTTATAATTTAGAATATGGCAGCGGAAGATTGAATTCGGCCGAAGGCCAGCTTTCCTTCGCGCTTAATCTAAATGGCGTTCTTTCCCCTAAGATTGCGTCAACGGATTTTGTGACGAAGATAGCGGGGAAGAACGAGCCCGCTTTGAAATCATTGATTTATTCTCTGGCTAGTATCGATAAAGCCACAATTTCCTTTTGGCCTTTTTGGGTGAAAAGCGCGCCGACCAGATTAGACCGAATAAAAATTGAGGTAGAATGAGGTTGACATTTTTTCTATTTAAAGTATTATTGGCGAATTGGTCGTCAAGGCGTTTTTTTCTTGAATAATGCCAGATAAATCTTTACACAAGGCCGTTCAGGGTATCGTGACCGAAGCCTTGCCGGCCGCGAATTTCAGAATCCGTATTTCTCCCGATGAAGAAATTCTCGCTTACCTTGCCGGCAAGATGAGAATGTATTATATTAAGGTTTTGCCCGGGGATCGGGTGCTTGTGGAATTAAGTCCGGACGGCAAAAGGGGAAGGATAGTGAGGAGGCTGTAAGTTAACCAATAACCGACAACTAACAACTAACAACCAACGACTGACATCCAGCGCCTAGTATTTATAAAGTTGTAGGTTGTAGGTTGTAAGTTGTGAGTTAGAAGTTTGGCATGAAAGTACGTTCTTCGGTTAAAAAAATATGCAAAAGTTGCAAAATTGCGAGGCGACGAGGTCGAGTTTATGTTCTTTGCCCGAAAAATCCGAAACATAAACAAAGACAAGGGTAAATTTTTGTCTACGGACTACGGACTACAGTCTATGGCCGATACTGTAGACTGTAGACGGTAGTCTGTAGTCTTGCGTATGCGCCTCGTCGGCATCAACATCCCCGATAATAAAAGAATAGAGATTGCTCTGACTTATATTTATGGTATAGGCCGGCATTCCGCTTCTCGAATTCTCAAAGAAACAAAAATCAGTCCGGATAAACATTCGAAAGATTTGAATCCCCAAGAAATAAACCGATTGAAAGACATGATTGAGGCTGGATATAAAATTGAAGGGGAGTTGAGGCAAGTCACGCGGCAAAACATTAATCGCCTGAAAGAAATTCAAAGCTATCGGGGTACGAGGCATATGAAGAAACTGCCGGCCAGGGGTCAGCGCACCAAAACCAATTCGCGAACCATCAGGGGAAATGTAAGAAAAACCGTCGGCAGCGGAAAAAGAAAAGCGGAACTCAAATAATGGGGAAGAAAAAGGTTATAGTTAAAACCGACGCGGAATTATTAGGGGAAAAAGAAAAGCTTGAAGCAGCTTTGGTTAAGGCCGGGAGCGGCGATAAAGCCGCGGGAAAAAAGATTGAAAGCGGCCGCGTTTACGTAAACGCGAGCTACAATAATACAGTTATAACGGTTACCGACAGAGGAGGAAATGTTTTGGCTTGGGCATCGTCTGGCTCCTTGGGTTTTTCCGGCCCGAAAAAAGCTACTCCTTTCGCCGCTTCCAAGGTTGTTATGGCAATAAGTGAAAAAATTAAGAAATCGGGAGTGGTCAATGTCGACGTTATAGTTAAAGGAATGGGGAGCGGCCGCGATTCGGCCGTGAGATCGCTTACTGGTCAGGGATTTAACATTCTATCTATCAGGGATGTCACGTCCATTCCGCACAACGGCCCCAAGCCACCTAAGGTGAGAAGGGTATAGCATTTTGACAAAGCTATGTTGAAGTCAAGAGAGAAAAAAGAACGAGCATTAGGCGTAAAACTCTTCCTTAAAGGGGAACGTTGCGCTTCTCCCAAATGCGTTATGGTGCGGCGGCCGTATCGTCCCGGGGTTCACGGAAAAGACAGGAGACGCCCTCTTTCCGAATACGGCACCCAACTTTTGGAAAAGCAGAGGATTAGGGTGACCTACGGCCTAAAAGAAAACCAGTTTGAAAATATTTTCAAAAGCGTCTTAAAACAAGGCGGATCATTGGGGAATTCAATTGTTCGCGAACTGGAAAGGCAGTTTTTTAATGTTGTTTTTCGTTTGGGATTTGCCTCTTCGCGCGTCGTGGGGCGTCAGCTTGTGAATCACGGCCACTTCTTGATTAATGGAAAAAAAACGACCTCCGCGTCTTATAAGTTGAAAATCGGCGATATCATTTCTATTAAACCAGCTTCGCGGGAGTTCTTGCTTTTTAAGGATTTATCGAATACAATTAAAAAATACGAGCCGCCTTCTTGGTTAGAGCTCGACAAAGAAAAGCTTGAAGGAAGAGTTAAGGCGTTGCCTTACGACGTCGAGCTTCCTTTTGATATCAATTTGGTGGTGGATTATTACTCGAAATAACTTTTAGTCTACTGGCTACAGTCTACGGACTACAGAAAATTTTAAAGCTGTAGTCGGTAGTCAGTAGACGGTAGACAAATTTTGTGGAATACCAGCGTCTTAGCGAAACAGTGAAAATTAAAACCATATCGGAGACCGAAAGGAGCGGCGTTTTTGAAATCGAAGGTTTGTATGCCGGATACGGGCTCACCCTGGGAAACGCCCTGCGGCGTTCGCTTTTGTCTTCCATTCCGGGCGCGGCCATCACGCAAATAAGAATAAAAGGCGCGGATCATGAATTTTCCACTATTCCGGGAGTTTTAGAAGACATAGTCCAAATAACTTTGAATCTTAAAAAACTGCGTTTCCGTTTCTACGCTGCCGAACCGCAGGTTTTAAGTTTGAAGGTTAAAGGAGAAAAAAAGGTCAAGGCGGGCGATATAGCCGTAAATCCGGAAGTGGTCGTTGTTGATCCCGATTTTCACATTGCCACTCTGACGAGTAAAAATGCGGAATTAGATATGGAACTTACGGTAGAGAAAGGATTGGGTTATGTGCCGGTGGAGCTAAGAAAAACGGAAAAATTGCCGGTTAGAACCATAGCCCTGGACGCTATTTTTACGCCGATTCAAAAAATCAATTTTATCGTAGAGAATATGCGTGTTGGCGATCGCACCGACTATAATCGGTTGCGGCTCTTTATTGACACCGACGGTTCCATTACGCCATCGAGCGCGCTCCATAAAGCCGCGAGCATTCTTAAAGATCATTTTGATAAAATTTTGCAGGTTGCAGTCGGGGAAGCGGAGGGCGAAGCCGGTTTAGCCTTGAAAGAGGAAAAAAAGAGGGGAAGAAAAAAGAAATAAGGTATCGATGCGAATATACGAATTATACTAATGATACGAATTCGTATTATTCGTACATTCGTATATTGGTATCGATACACGTATAAGCTGTGCGGCATTTAAAAAAAGGAAAAAAATTTCACCGGGAAAAAGGGCAGCGGCAAGCCTTGATGAAAAGTTTGCTTGCCAATCTAATTTTGCGAGAGAAGATAGAAACCACCGCGGTAAAGGCGAAAGCTCTTCGGAGGGAAATTGAAAAAACTCTTTCTTTGGGCAAAAAGCAAAACATTGCCAGTTTGCGTTTGCTTCAGGCGCGACTCCCGAAGAAGGCAGCTGGTAAATTGTATTACGAGCTTGCTCCGCGATACGCCGAACGCCATGGCGGGTATGCCCGGATCCTAAAAGGCGTAAAGAGGCGAAAATCGGACAACGCTCCGATGGCAATGATTGAATTTGTTTAAAAATAAGCTTAGGCTTGACAACGAAATTATTAATAGATAAACTTCAAAAGTCGATTAATCATAAAGCATGAAGCGTGAAACATGAAACATTAGAAAGCTTCATGATTCATGTTTCAAGTTTCAGGATACTATGGCGGAAAAAGCAAAATTCGAAAGGGTAAAACCGCACGTCAATATCGGAACCATCGGTCACGTGGATCATGGTAAAACAACTTTGACCGCGGCCATTACCCATATTCTTTTCTTAAAAGGTCTGACGAAAAAAGAGGAGTCAGTTGATCAAATAGACAACGCTCCGGAAGAAAAAGCGCGCGGTATTACGATTGCTCTTCACCACTCGGAGTACGAGTCGGAAAAGAGGCATTACGCTCACATTGACGCTCCGGGTCACGCTGACTATATCAAAAATATGATTACCGGCGCCGCTCAAATGGACGGCGCTATTCTCGTGGTTTCGGCCACCGATGGGCCAATGCCTCAAACCCGAGAACATATTCTTTTGGCTCGTCAGGTGGGCGTGCCGGCGGTTCTCGTTTTCCTTAACAAAGTGGATATGGTTGATGATCCGGAATTGATCGGTTTGGTTGAAACCGAAATCCGCGAATTACTCAAAAAATACGATTTCCCCGGAGATCAGACGCCGATTATCAAGGGTTCGGCCTTAAAAGCGCTGGACGCGAAATCGGCCGATGATGAAGCGGCGAAACCCATTTTGGAATTGGTGCGGGCGATCGACGAATATATTCCAGAACCCGTCCGGGAAATCGACAAGCCTTTTCTTATGCCCGTTGAAGATATTTTTTCAATTGAAGGCAGAGGCACGGTTGTTACCGGCCGAGCCGAAAGAGGCGTTGTTAAAGTGAACGAAGTGAGCGAGATTATCGGTTTGAGGCCGAACCAGAAAACGGTTGTGACCGGAATTGAAATGTTTAATAAAATTCTTGACGAGGGTCGGGCCGGGGACAACGTTGGAATTCTTCTTCGCGGTCTCAAAAAAGAAGATGTTGAACGCGGACAGGTTATCGCAAAGCCGGGGAGTGTGACTCCTCATACCGATTTTGAGACGGAGGTTTACGTCTTGACCAAAGAGGAAGGCGGACGCCACACGCCGTTTTTCAAAGGATATAAACCGCAGTTCTATATTCGGACCACTGATGTTACCGGCGAGGTTGTCTTAAAAGAAGGAGTTGAGATGGTTATGCCCGGAGACACGGTTCAATTTACGGTTCAGCTCATCGCTCCGGTTGCCCTGGAAGAAAAACAGCGCTTTGCCATCAGAGAAGGAGGAAAGACTGTGGGAGCAGGAGTGGTAACCAAAATTCTTAAATAAAGAGTAATCGCGAATAATGCGAATACGAATCAAATAATGCGAATTAACCGAATTAGCATTATTCGCAAAAATTCGCATTATTAGCGAACACTCTATGGCTAAAAAGGAAGAGGTGATTCAACCTAAGCTGCGGTTAAGGATTAAATCTTACGACCACAAGCTTATTGACAACTCGGCGCGACAAATCGTGGAGGTCGCCCTCCGGGGAGGCGTTACGGTTGTGGGGCCCATTCCTTTGCCCACTGATTTCCGGCGATACACGGTTAATCGTTCAACTTTTGTTCACAAAGATTCCCGGGAACAGTTTGAACTCCGGGTTCATAAGCGTTTGATTGACATTTTGAATCCCAGTCAGAAAATTATCGAATCATTAAGCAATCTGAATTTGCCAGCCGGCGTGGAAATCGAAATCAAGATGGTTTAGGTTGGGCTACGGCTTACCGACTACAGACTACGGCAATGATTTTGAAAGCTGTAGTCCGTAGACTGTAGCCAGTAGTCCAAAGATGAGACGAAATTCCCGATTCAGAAAAAATACCCTATTGACTTTAAACTTGTGAATCAATTATAATTACACCGGTGAGTGTGAGTTTTCCTTGTTGCCAACTCCGACTTCGGTTGTGAGGTGGCAAAATCCAAGGAAAGCCCTTCCAATCCCCCCGCAAGGGGGGTTTTGGTTTAAACCTAACCAATCGGCTCAACGAGAATATCCCGTTGAGCCGATTTAAAAATTGCAAAAGATGAGATACATCGGTGACACCGCAAGTATTATTGTAAAACACTCCGCCTGTACGCCTGACGGCACCGGCGGTCCCCGATTTCCAGCGAATCGGGGCCGCCTGCGCTCTCGCCCTGACGGCCGAGCATTCAACGCCTTGAGTGCTCGGACCAAGCCCGTCAGGGCTCCGAGAGCTGCCGCACGGCGCATTCCTCCTTGCTTGCCTCCCAAATCTTTGTAATAATAAATTTGGGATAGCGGATCGAGCACTCACGTTGAAAAATGGAATCGTGCAAGCGGCTACAGGATCGAGCACTCACTAATTCAAAAAAATTGGAGGTCACCACCTGTAGTCGCTTGCACGATTTACAATAAAAAAATTGTCCCGCAACTTCCGCGAACAGAGTGAGCGAGAAGTTGGCGAGGATCCCGCCTATATCCCGAAACAAATCTGGTAATACTATGTTTGTTGGCGGAAGTACGGGATCGCGCCCTTTAACCTCCCCCGCTAAGCGGGGTCGGGATATGGGCGGGGAGGGGTCACCGCCGCTATCCCATAGCTGGTTAAAAGATTGACAAGCTCCGGCTTTTTGTTATCATTAGTCGGTCTTATGGCTAAAGTTTCAAAGCGCCATAATTCGTAAGGATTTAGCTAAAAACGCGCGTTCAAACGAGCCGGCTAAATCCGGCTGTTTTAATAAGGGCTTTATATAAATTTTTGCTTCCGATGAAGAAGTAAAAATTTATCTATAAAACCTTACCCAGCACATATTTTGCGAGAGAAATTAGTGATTATGGTTGATTAACTTCTGATGTAAATTCTCCCTGCGGCGCACGGAGGCCGAATAGGCCTTTCCGAGCACATAAGTTCCTTATGTGATCGGTCGCTATTCGCTTAGTGCGCCGCGCTGGTATTATCACGCAAAATATGTGCTGGGTGCTCAATGTTGTAGTAAAATTTACTTCGCATTGGGCTCGTAAATTTTAACAACATTGGCATGCCTTTTATTCTCGGTAAAAAATTAAAGATGTCCCAAATTTGGAAAGATGACAAAGTGGTGCCAATTACCATGGTTCAGGCCGGGCCGGTTTTGGTAACGCAGATAAAAATCAAAGATAAAGACGGCTACGGGGCACTGCAGGTTGGATTTGATCCGACAAAAAAACGTCTTACTAAACCGCTATCGGGGCACCTTAAAGGCCTGGGGAATTTCCGGCACATTAAAGAATTTAAAGTTGAAAATTCGAGTTTAAAGGTTGGCGATACTTTAAGCCTTGATCAATTCAAAGAAGGCGACAAGGTTAAAGTCAGCGGTATAAGCAAGGGAAAAGGATTTCAAGGCGTGGTAAAAAGGCATGGTTTTCACGGCGGTCCCAAAACTCATGGTCAGAAAAATCGGCACCGGGCTCCGGGTTCGATCGGGGCCACGGCGCCGCAACGGGTTATGCCCGGCAGAAAAATGGCGGGTCGAATGGGCGGACAACGAGTGACGGTTAAAAATTTAGAAATCGCCGGCATTCTAAAAGACAAAAATATCTTAATGCTCAAAGGCGCGGCGCCCGGGAGAAAAGGAACGTTGTTAGAAATCCGAAGCACAAAATCCTAAATATCCATTAGTATCGCGAATCGAATATCTATTAATATCTGATATTCATTGATACTTATAGATATTTATGGATACTAATTATTTCGAATGTATTTTTATGGTAGTAGACGTGTATAATCACAAAAATGAAAAAGCCGGGAAGATGGAGTTGTCGGACAAGATTTTTAAGACGAAGTGGAATCCGGATTTGGTTCACCAAGCAATAGCGGCGCAGACGGCCAATCGGCGCGAGGTTTTGGCTCACGCGAAAGGCCGGGGAGAGGTGAGAGGAGGTGGCCGGAAACCCTGGAAACAAAAAGGAACCGGAAGAGCGAGGCACGGCTCTATTCGTTCTCCTCTTTGGAAGGGCGGCGGAGTAACTTTTGGTCCGGTTAAGGAAAAAATTTTTTCCAGAAAAATAAATAAAAAGATGAAAAAATTGGCGATTTGGAGCGTGCTTTCGAAAAAACTCAAGGACGAAGAACTCAAAATTTTAGATACCTTCGGAATCGAAGAAATGAAGACGAAAAATTTGCTGAAATTGATTAAAAATTTGTCTGCCCGTGAAACGAGCAATCTGATTGTGCCGTCGAGAGAGAATAAATCCATAAAAAGAATCGCCGCTAATATCCCTAAGGCAGAGGCGATAAGTCCTTTGTCCTTGAATCTTTACGATCTTTTACGATATAAAAATATTATTTTTGAAAAAAAAGCGGTTGAGGAGTTGGAGTCGCACTATCAAAAGTCATAGCCAAAAATTTATGAAGTTTTTCGGCCGTTCAAAAAAAGTCAAAAAAGATAAGATTGAATTTAAAAGCGAAAGAAAAATGGGTTCCGGTCCGATTTTGACTTCAAACGACAGAAGGTTCGACATATTAAAGCAAGTGTGGATTACGGAAAAATCCGCTGATTTAAGCAAGCGGAATAAATATGTTTTTGCCGTGGATAAAAAATCCAATAAGTCGGAAATCAAAAAAGCCGTAGAGACCGCTTACGGGGTTGGGGTTCGGGACGTCAATATTTTAAACACGGCGTCGAAGGTGAAGAGATTGGGCAAAACCGGCGGAAGGGTTTTGGGATTCAAAAAAGCAGTCGTATCCCTAAAACCCGGTCATAAACTTGACGTAATGCCGACATGAAGAATTATAATCCTACAAGTCCAGGTCGGCGTCAGATGTCCGTAGTTCACATGGATGCGCTTACGAAAGAAGAGCCAATGAAAAAACTTTTGGTTAAATTATCCAAGAGATCGGGCAGAAACAGCCAGGGAAGAATTACGATGCGGCATCAAGGCGGCGGGGCAAAAAAACTATATCGGCTGGTGGATTTCGGGCAAGACAAGCTCAATGTTCCGGCGAGAATTATGAGCATCGAATACGATCCGTATCGGACGGCCTTTATCGCTTTAGCGCTTTATCGAGACGGCGAATGGCGGTATATTTTAGCGTCGAAAAACTTACGGGTGGGCGACGAAATCATCACGGCCGAATCCGCGCCCCTCACAGAGGGGAATCGCCTTCACCTAAAAAATATTCCCGTGGGTTATCTGGTGCATAATGTGGAATTGAAAAAGGGTAAGGGCGGGCAGCTTGCCCGGTCCGCTGGTTCCTACGCTGAAATTCTGGCCCATGACGTCGGTCATACCCATCTTAAATTATCATCTGGCGAAGTGCGGAAGGTTCAATGGGGCAACTATGCCTCTATTGGACAAGCGGCCAATCCGGATCATAATTTAACGGTTATCGGAAAAGCCGGCCGAACCCGCTGGATGGGGATAAGACCGACGGTTCGCGGTTCGGCAATGAACCCCAGAGATCATCCTTACGGCGGAGGCGAAGGCCGGGCTCTGCGCGGCACGCGCCGGCCAAAAACCAAATGGGGAAAAATTACCGGAGGCAGAAAAACCAGAAAAAAGAAAAAATGGAGTAATAAAATGATAATTAAAAGAAGAAAATAGAATGTGGACTACGGACTACAGGCTACAGACTACGGCAACTTTAAAATTCGCCGTAGTCAGTAGTCCGTAGACTGTAGACAATTTATATGAGCCGTAGTTCTAAAAAGGGTCCCTATATAGATCCCAAGTTATTGAAAAAAATAGCTCGCTTGACGCCTGATAACAAGGATCCGATTAAGACATGGTCCAGGGCTTCCGAAATTTCTCCGGAAATGGTGGGGGTAACTTTTGCCGTTCACAACGGCAAGGATTTTATTCCGGTTAAAATTAGGGAAGAGATGATTGGTCATCGCCTGGGCGAATTTTCACCAACGAGGAAATTTGTTAGGCACGGCGGAAAAATACAGAAAGAAATAGAGAAGAAAGAAGAAGAGAAGAAATAAGTAGCGATGCGAATATACAAATTTGCTAATGATACGAATTCGTATAATTAGTATATTCGTATATTGGTATCGATACAGCGCATGCGTACCCAAACAGCACAATTAAATTATCTTAAGATGGCACCGCGTAAAGTGCGGCTGGTTGCGAACGCGCTAAAAGGACTTTCGGTTTCCGAAGCCGAAGCGCGTTTGCTTTTAATGCCGCAAAAGGCCAAAGAACCGCTCGTTAAACTTCTGCGAAGCGCGGTTCAAAACGCCAAAAATAATCAAGGGATGGAAGTTCAAAAACTTTTTATTAAGGCCATTCAAGTGGATGAAGGGCCGATGCTTAAAAGATTTATGCCGCGAGCCATGGGGCGAGCCACGCCTATCCATAAAAAAAGCAGTCATGTTTTTTTGCGGTTGGAGGAATCCGAAGTCCTTCGGCCAACCAGATTTAAGATTGAAGTCCGAAAGAAAATTTCCAAATCAAAAGCCAAAAAAATGACGGCTAAAACGGAAAAAGAAAAACCCGAAGCAAGACGTGAAATCAAGGAAGCGGGTAAACCGGTCGAGAAAACGGGATTCATAAAGAGAATGTTTAGAAGAAAATCAATTTAAAATAAAGGGTATCGATTCGAATATACAAATTTACTAATGATACGAATTCGTATAATTCGTACATTCGTATATTAGTATCGATACTCGCGAAGCGAATTGGGACATAAAATACGGCCAAATTCATTAAGATTGGGAATCGTCGAAGGCTGGAAAGCAGCTTGGTTTCCAAAGAAAAATAATTTTAGGCTTGCCTTGGAAGAGGATTATCTTTTGCGCGAAGTGATTCGGGAAAAAATCACGAGCGCCGGAATTGATAAGGTGGTCATTGAAAGAACGGGCAACAATTATCGAATATTCATCAAGGCCCAGCGGCCCGGTTTAATTATTGGAAGAGGCGGAAAGGGAGTGGAAGAATTGTCTAAAGCGCTCGAGGGGAGCTTAAAAAAATTGAGGCGGGATAAGGGACTGGAAGGAAATATTTCGTTAAACCTGAATATTGAAGAGTTGAAGAGATCGGAGATATCGGCCGGTGTTATCGCCCAAAACGTTGCCTGGGATTTGGAAAAAAGGAATCCATTTCGGCGGACAATGAAGAAATGCTTGGATCAGGTTATGCAGAATCGTGAAGTTAAAGGAGCGAAAATAAGAATCGCCGGCCGGCTGGGAGGAGCGGATATCGCGCGGTCCGAACATTTGGAGAGAGGCAAGCTGCCCCTCCAGACTTTGAGGGCGAATATCGATTACGGCGAAGCCACGGCTTACACTACCTACGGAACGATCGGCGTAAAAATTTGGATCTCTAAAGGAGAAGTGTTCGCTGACGAAGTCGGCTCAAAATAATACGAATTTGCGAATGTATACGAATGCCACGAATAAAATTCGTAGCCATTCGTATCATTCGAATGAATTCGTAGATTCGTATTACATTCATGCTTATTCCAAAGAAAGTTAAACATCGAAAATGGCATAAGGGCAGAAGTCGCAAAAGACAGAAAGAATCGAGAGGAACATTATTGAGTTTCGGCAGTATGGGCCTTCAGGCAACTACGAGCGCTTGGATCAATTCCCGACAGATTGAGGCGGCGCGGCGCACTATTACTAATTTTACTAAAAGAGGAGGTAGGCTTTGGATTAGGATTTTTCCCGACAAACCGGTAACCAAAAGACCGCCCGAAGTCACAATGGGCGGCGGTAAGGGAGCGGTCGATCACTATGTTTTTCCGGTCAAACCCGGTAGAATTCTTTTTGAGGTGGACGGCATCGAGAAAGACATGGCCAAAGAAGCATTAAGAAGAGCCGGTCATAAATTACCGGTGAAAACAAGAATCGTGGAGAAATAAAGGGCTTTGTCTGAATTTTGGAGTCCGCAGGACGAACAAAATTTAGCTAGAAAACCTTTACCCAGCACATATCTCACCGATGAATGTGGTAAAACTCGAGAAGGCAGGCGAAAGCCGACTTCGTCTACCCGACGAGGTGAAACCTCAAGGAGTAGTCGAGATATGTGCTGGGTGCTCAAATTTATAAATTAAATTTAATCAAGGTAAAATAATTATAGAAATTTAAATAAATTTGGCATGAAAAAGAAACAAATTCAAGAATTAAAAAATAAACCGGAGGCGGAGTTGCGTAAAGATTTGCGGGGTTTGAGAGAAAAGCTTTCCAAACTGCAATTTGACTTAAAAGCCGGCAAGGTCAAAAATATCAAGGAAGTAAAAGAAACAAAAAAACACATCGCAAGAATAATGACGATAATGAGAATAACACAAAAAAACACATCGCAAGAATAATGACGATAACAAATCAGCGAATAACGAATCTATCCGAATAAACGAATAAGCGAATACGAATTTATCGATTCGTTTATTCGTAAATTCGCAACCAATTCGCTATTCGTTGATAAGAATAATTATGAAGCGTAAATTACAAGGAGTCGTGATTTCCGATAAAATGCAGAAGACGCGGGTGGTGGCAATAACCCGTCTTAAGAAGCATCCTCGTTATAAGAAATATTATAAAATAACGAGTCGTTTTAAGGCTCACGACGAGAAAAACGAATATAAGACGGGGGACAAAGTTTTAATCGAAGAAA
>JACPIO010000026.1 GCA_016188075.1 Candidatus Wolfebacteria bacterium
AGCAACCTTTCCGTAGTGAAGTCGGACTTTGATTTTGCGAGGAGTGAGGGCAAAGAAGCGAGTGTTTAAGCGTGATATTGCCCAAGCTACCCCTTCAAGCCGCGACCGAGCGAATGAAGGGGTGCGTGAAGGGGTAAAGCTCTATTCAAAATTAAGATTTTCTGCTAAAGTAAGTCCAACCGCAGTTGTAGATAGCCACCACGAATTCCGCTAAAATTTTTAACATACTTGCGTTATAATAATGGTGGAAATGAATGAAATTTGGGGAGAAGAGAAAAAAAATGTGCCGGCGCCGCCAGGGCCGGAGATTGCCATTCGGACAATGGAATCCGATTTGCGTTCTATCGCGGAGAGCGGCGGAGTTTCGGCCGCTCCGGAATTTATTGATACGCAACCTCGTTTTAATCCAGACCGGGAAAGTAAAGCAGGGAATAAAGCGACTGCCGAAATTAATATCGCTGGTTACGCTGGCCCGGAAAAATCAATCTTCGAAACCACCGGATCAATTTCTCAAAATGAGCTGTCTTCGGCCCGTTTTAAAATGTGGAAAGCCGTGGTTCTTATCGTTGGTTTCCTCCTCGGCGCCGCAATTTTTTGGCTCCTGGGATATTATGTTATTTTTCCGTGGATATTTAGATAGACTACAGCTTACAGACTACGGACTACGGCCAATTAATTTTTTGAAGCTGTAGTCTGTAGACCGTAGTCTGTGGTCAGTGCAGATGGAAAATCAACTCATCGAAAAATTTAAAAAACGACTTGAGAAAGCCAAGCGGGAAATTGAGTCTAATCTGAAAATTTTGAAAAAGCCGCCGGAATTCGGAGAAGATACGGTTGACGCCGAAAGTTTTGAATCGCAGGAATTCGCCAATCAACTCTCGGTGGCCCAGACCCTGAAGCCCGAACTCGAAGAGATAGATGCCGCGCTTTTGAAAATAAGTAAAAATCAATATGGAGTATGCGAGAAGTGCGGAGGTGATATTTCTTTGGAGATTTTGGAGGTGGCGCCGGAATCGAGATTGTGTAAAAATTGCAAAAGGCAAAAATAATGCGAATTTACGAATGAATGCGAATGTCACGAATCAATAGTAAAATTATTCGTAGTCATTCGTATCATTCGGATAAATTCGTAGATTAGTATTACATTAGCGTAAGCGATATGAAGCATCTTTCCAAAGTTTATTCGGCCGAACTCGAAGGCATCAACGCGAAATTAATTGAAGTGGAGGTTGATATGAATGTCGGCCTCCACTCTTTTAATATTGTGGGGCTCGCTGATCGGGCGACCAATGAAGCCAAAGAGCGCGTTAATTCCGCTTTGAAAAACAGCGGCATCAAACCGCCGACACGCGAAAACAGAAAAATTACCGTGAACTTGGCGCCGGCCGACATCAAAAAAACCGGTTCCCAGTACGATTTAGCCATTGCTTTGGGATATCTTTTGGCCAGCGAGCAGATTCAAGAGTTTGACACGGGCCGAAAAATTTTCGCGGGCGAATTATCTTTAGAGGGCGGCCTTCGGCCCATAAGCGGCGCTTTAAATATTGCCCAAATGGCTAAAAAGCGCGGGTTTGTATATTTATTCTTGCCGAAACAAAACGCACAGGAGGCCGCGATCATCTCCGGAATAAAAGTTATCCCGGTTCTTGATTTGGAAAATTTGATACTGCATCTCGAAGACAAAAAATTGATTGATGTGCAGCCGCCGACCAAGTTCGAGCCGGAGGATGATTATTCATCGGTTGACTTTTCCGAAATTAAAGGTCAGGAAAACGCGAAACGGGCCCTCACGGTGGCGGCCTCCGGCGGGCACCATATTTTGATGAGAGGTTCCCCGGGCGCCGGCAAAACTCTGATGGCCGAGGCTCTGGTTTCAATTCTTCCGCCACCGACCATCGAGGAAGCTATTGAGGTAACTCAGATTTGGAGTGCGGCCAATCGGTTGGGCGAAAATAATTTTTTGCGGAGCCGGCCGTTTCGTTCGCCGCACCATACCGCCTCGCCGATTTCCATTGTCGGCGGCGGAACAAATCCTCGGCCTGGGGAGATCAGCCTGGCTCACCGCGGAATTTTATTTTTAGATGAGCTTCCGGAATTCCGCCGCGATCTCCTGGAAGCGCTCCGTGAACCACTGGAAGCCGGCCGGATTTCCGTTGCCCGAGTCAAAAGCACCATTTCTTTTCCGGCGCGCTTCACTTTGGTCGGGGCGATGAATCCCTGTCCCTGCGGTTATTTCGGCGATCCGGAAAAAGAATGCCGCTGCACCGCCAACGAAATTTTCCGTTATCAGAAAAAAGTTTCCGGTCCGCTTCTCGATCGCGTTGACATTCAAATTGAAGTGCCGAGGGTCAAGCTCGAAGAATTAAGAAGAGAAAAAAGAAAAGGGGAAAGCGCCAGAATCAGAGACCGGGTCGTCAGAGCCAGAGAAATTCAGGAGAAGCGGTTTTCTAAAGCCCAACCGCGGATTCGTTTGAATTCCGAAATGAGCTCGAAACAAGTGGAAGATTTTATCGAATTTGACGATTCCGGCGAAACCTTCCTGAAAAATATACTGGAAAAATCAATGCTCACGGCGCGCGGCTATTATCGGGTGCTTAAAATCGCGAGAACCATCGCGGACTTGGCAGAAGCAGAAAAAGTTTCCGGCGATCACTTAGCCGAGGCGTTCCAGTATCGAGTACGAGAAAAAGAATGATTATCCTCGCCTACTACTACATGTAGTAGCGCCCAGTGAATAATTTTATTCTTTATGAAAATGAAAGAGGCTTCCGAACTTAATTATAGGAATAAGTTAGAAAACCATCTCTGGCGGGAGTTTTTGAAAAGTCTTCAAGCGTCAAAGTCAGCCGGAGAATTGGGGTTAATCCTCGACCGTCTTTTGACTGTGAGTGAGAAAAGCCGGATCGCGAAAAGATGGGCGGCCCTGGTTCTGCTTAAAGAGGGTAAAAGCTATAAAGAAATAGGAAGAATTCTTTGGACGGGGCCCCAGAAAATCAGCGCCCTTAAAAAGAGTCTCTGCGGGGATTCTGTTTATCGAAGCGGACGTTATTGGGAAGAGTTGAGCAACGGTGAGAAGAAAAAAAGAATAAAGGCGCTGCCGCCCCAAAACCAGCTTGATTATTGGCTTAATTTCCCTTGGCCCACTAAAGCCGGCCGGGGGCGGTGGAGATTTCTCGACTATCAAGGATAGATCAAGGATAGATTGTTGATTGTTGTCTACTACTACATGTAGTAGCAGGTAATGATATTGTTTTAGCCGGTTTAAATTTAGAAGGGTTTAAACTTATGGGAAGATATTTGGGCCAGCATTTTTTAGTCGGCAAAAATAAGCTTCGGAAAATCGTCGAAGCGCTCGAACTCCGGAGCGGCGATACTGTCGTTGAGATTGGGTCGGGGCATGGCGAGTTGACCAAAGAGATTGTTCAGTTATTTGACCGTTTGGACGTTCGGAGATTTAAAATCATCGCTATCGAGAAGGACAGGCGACTGGTTCAGGCGCTACTACGTGTAGTAGTAGACAAAAGAGTGGAGGTTGTTGAAGGGGACGCGCTCGCCGAAATCAAAAATCAACTGATAGAATCGGACAGCCGCGGATCAGCGCAAATGAGAGGCGGATTAACGCGGATCCAAAGAGCAAAAATTAAAACTAAAGATAAGAAATTAAACATCCTAAAAAATCTAAAACTTGTCGGAAATATTCCATATTATATTACTGGACAACTGCTCCGAATTATAGGCGAATCAGAGAATAAACCATCGCTTGTGGTTTTAACAATTCAAAAAGAAGTGGCGGAGAGATTGTGCGCCCTTCGACAAGCTCAGGGTAAACCAGGAATGAATCTTTTGTCCGCGAGCGTCCAGTTTTGGGCAAAACCGGAGATCATCGGCTATATTTCAAAAAAGTATTTTCGGCCTCGTCCGAAAGTGGATAGCGCGATAATTAGGCTACGGACTACGGACTACAGGCTACAGCAAAACAATAATAGCGGTAGTCTGTGGTCTGTAGACGGTAGTCAATATTTTAATTTCATTAAAATATTATTTAAGCAGCCGAGAAAAACGATACTGAATAATTTATTAAGACTGCCTACAGACTACGGACTACAGACTACAGCCAAAAAAGAAAAAATTGTAAAAGAGCTTCAAAAGATAGGTATCAATCCTAATGACCGGCCGCAGAATTTAAGCATTGATCAATTGTTTAAATTAACCTCGATTTTTTAGTTTTTTTGCAGTCATAGTCATAGTCATTATCTCGACAGGGCTTTTCCACTTCTTTTTAACAGCTTTTCCTATATAATAGAAGTAATGCCCAAGGGAAAAATTAGAATTGCGGCAATAGTTTTGGTTATAAGCGCCGGCATTGTCGGTTCTTACTTAATTGTTAAAAATTCCGCGCCAACCAATAAAAATTATTTGACCTTGACCCAAAGAGGCGGATTAGCGGCAAAATCTGTAAATCCCAATCCGGTTCAATGGGTAAAGGCTGCTCAAGATTCGGAGATAAGCGACAAAAATTTCGGCAGTCAAAGCGGCGCGGCTTCCCTCGGCGCGTCTCGGGACAAGTCCGAAGACAGCTCGAATTTAACGCGTTTTTTTGCCAAAACGCTTTTCGGCCGGATGCAAAAATTGGATCAATCGGGCAAAGAACCATTCCAGAATTTTGACATCAAAGATCCGCAGAATAAAAAATTGCTTGATGAATCGATTGCCGAAATTCAGAGTTCTCCGGCCAGTTTTCTGAAAGAGATTAGCGAGGATATCGATGAGCAACAAATAAAAATTACAACCGATAACTCAGCGGAATCAAAATCGAGGTATCTCGAAGCCACTGCCAAAATTATTTTGTCGAGCGCCAACGACTCTTACAGAAATCAGCCGGTGGCGGTTCAGCGATTGCTTCAAGCAGGCGATGCCGCTGGCGTGCGAGACATCGCCGACGCCTATTCCAAAATTTTCAACGGATTTTTAAATATTGAAGTGCCATCCAGTTGGTCGAATCTCCATTTGCGTTATCTTCGGTTTTTGAAAAAAGAGAGCGCAGTCTATTCCGGTCTCTTGAATTTTCAAACTGATCCAGTAAAGGCCTCGCTTTTGATTCAACTTTTGCCGGATTTATCCGAAATCGAATCTGCTTTGAATCAGGAATATTATGGGAAAGCGAGAAATTTAAATTCGTAGTAAATAGTAATTAGTAATTGGTAAATGGCAAGAAATAGAAAATAGAAACGAAGGATGAAACAGGTTTTGAAAAATACAATAATCTTTTTAACAATAGCCGTGGTTTTGTTTAATTCCGGACGGGGTTTTTTGAAGCCGGAAAAAGCCGAGGCGATTCTAGTTGAATGTCCAGCCTGTTCCAAATTATGGAAAGACGTGATTGACGCCGCTGAAAGAGCGGCCCGCTGGGTAAAAGAGGATTTAAACAGAGGTATCCGCGATATTGTAGCTAAAAGAATTATTGATTATCTTGTTGATGAGACTGTGCGCTGGATTCAGGGCGGCGGCAAACCCAAGTTTGTTACGGACTGGCAAGGATTTTTGAGGGATGCCGGAAACATCGCTTTTGATCAAGTAGTGAAAGATGTTGGCGCGGCCCGGATTTGTGAACCCTTTGCTTTTAACGTCCGCCTCTCGCTTTTGCCTACTCCAAGATTTGCCCAACGGCTGGATTGTACCCTTGACCGGGTGGTTTCCAATATCAATGCTTTTTATGACGATTTTCGGAACGGCGGCTGGCTCGCTTACAACGAGGCTTGGCAACCGCAGAATAATTTTTACGGTCAGACGATTTTAATTCAAGATGAGATTGTTCGCCGATATGCGGAGCAACAGCGAGCCGCGCAAAACGAAGCTCTGGCTGGCCGCGGCTTTTTGGATGTGAAGCGATGCGTGGAAAGGGATCCGGTAGAAGTCCAAATTTGCAATTCAGAACTTCCAACCGAAGCTGAACAAGCTGCTTGTCGAGCGAATGCGCGTTGCATACAGGAGGAGGCGATTAACCCTGGGGCCGCGGTCGGAGAAACGGTCATTTCCGCTATTAACGCTGACAAAGATTGGGCTGCCAATATCCAATCCTGGACAGCGGTTTTGGTGAACGCGGTCATCAATAGAATTCTTAAAGAAGGTGTTGGCGGAATTCTGCGCGTCACCACCGGCGGTCCGGATAGAACTGATTATCAGGCGCCGGAAACAGTTGACATTATCAATTCTGAATTTGATTTGAGAAGGGCGCAGTTGATCGGGCCGCTGCGGCCGATTATCGCCGCTGGTCAAGATGTTTTGCAGATTTTAGACAGGGCCATCACTGCCCAAACCACCGCGATCCAAAATCTCCAGACACTCCAGGTGAGGAACTGTCCGATTGCCCCAACGGAAATACCAACTGCTCAATCTCAATTAGCCACCTTTAGTAATCAGAAAACCCAAATTCAGCCGGCATTAGACGACTTGAACCGTTTAAAGAGCAGAATTGAACAAGCCGAGAACGAAGTTGATTTGGCTCGGAGATCAGCCGAAAACGACACGATTATGGCCAGATACGGCTTAAATGATCCGCAAAATAGGGGCGCGCTTTTGGACGGCACGCTTCACGCTATAGCGGAATCCCAGTATCAGCAGGCGTTTGATGCTTCTACTCAAACCAACGGCCGGGTTCAAACCTGTTTATTAGGCGGCCGGCCACAAACAGGCGGGCAGTAAGACAAAAGTATCAAAGGTATAATGAATTTTTTCAAAAAGAAAAAATTAATAATTGCGGTTTCGCTCGTAGTTCTCGGCTTATTTTTAGCGAATACGGTTTTGGCGCAGGTTCCCGC
>JACPIO010000006.1 GCA_016188075.1 Candidatus Wolfebacteria bacterium
GATGCTTCAAGCAGGCGGTAATTTTCCATTTCGTTTTTGTAATTCAATTCCGTTTCCGTGACCCACTCTTTGACGTTTTTATCGATATTAACGACTTCTGATGTCGTTAGATCAATTTTATCCGGGTTTGTCAATATCATTGTAAATACGCGCTCAAAGAGGTTGCCGAGGCCATTGGCTAAACTGGCATTATAATTTTCTTCAAATTTCTCCCAGGCATAATCACCGTCTTCAAATACGGGAATTTCGCCAATTAAATAATATCGCAGCGCGTCCGTGGCTTGACTGTCGCTCAATCCGTTAGATTTTAACTTCGCGAGTATTTCAATTGGATCAGCGACATTGCCTAATGACTTGGACATTTTTTGTCCTCCGCTATTGATAAATCCGAGAATAATAATTTGTTTTGAATTGGGAAGGCCGGCGGACATAAGCATTGCTTGCCACATTGCGGATTGTTGCCGCAAATTGTCTTTGCCAGCAACCTGCAGCGCATTAGGCTTCTCTTTTATTCCCCAAAATTGAGAAAAATAGCTTTCTTCCGGCTTGCCCGCCGTAGCCTCGGCGGAGGCGGGCCAACCAAGGCTAGAAATATAATTAACCAAGGCGTCAAACCAAACATACATAACGTGATTGTTATCATTCGGAACCGGCACGCCCCAAGGCATCTTCGCCTTTAATCTTGAAATACTAAAATCTTGCAGCCCTTCTTTTGTGAATTGAATGATTTCATTAAAACGGAAATCAGGGACTACAAAATTAGGATGCGTTTCATAGTATTTGAGCAGGGGTTCTTGATATTTTGAAAATCGGAAAAAATAATTTTCTTCGTCGATTATTTCCAGTTCCAAATTCGGATGAATTGGGCATTTTCCGTCAACAATTTCAGAACCTGTTTTTTCCAATTCGCAACCAACGCAATATTTGATTTTGTAATTTTTTTTGTAAATATCCCCATTTTTATCGCAAAGTTTCCAGAATTCTTGGGAAGCGGCGATGTGATGTTCGTCTGTGGTTCGGATAAAATTATGTTCCGGCAGAATTCCCAATAAAGGCATTAGTTGTTTGAATTGTTCCGCGAATTCATCCACATATTCTTTTGGATCCCTGCCTTCTTCTGTGGCTTTTCGGTATACCTTTAAACCGTGCTCATCCGTGCCGGTATTTAGGAAAATTTCTTTACCTAAGGATTTTTGGTATCGGGCAATGACATCGGCAAAAATAAATTCCCGGGCATGCCCCAGATGAGCTTTTGAATTTACATAGGGGATAGTGGTTGTAATATAAAATTTGTTCATGAATTTCTAATTGGGCTTGTCTAATTTTAAAGAGAGCGAGTTGACGCAGAATCTTTTGCCGGTTGGTTGCGGACCGTCATCGAATACATGTCCCAAGTGCGAGCCGCATTTTTTACACAAAACCTCGGTACGCCTCATCCCAAAAGATATATCCTCCTTAAGCTCGATATTCTCTCGATTCATCGGCTCGGTAAAACTGGGCCAGCCCGTTCCGGAATCGAATTTAGTGTCCGAAGAAAAAAGTTTTTCTCCGCAAGCCCGACAAAGATAAACGCCGGCTTCCTTGGATTTATAATATTCGCCGCTAAACGCCGGTTCTGTGCCTTTTTCCCGAAGAATACGATATTCCTCCGGCGTCAACTCTTTTTTCCATTCTTCCTCGGTTTTGGTAATTTTTTCTTTCTCATCCATAGTCTATATTTTATCAGCAAATTAAAAGATTGCCAATTGATTTTTTCCATTGACAATAATACTGAATACGCTAAACTAATACGATATGACCGAAGTTAAAACTCAACCAAAAACGACCCTCCAATATTCCGAACTCTTGCAGAGATTAATTGAAGAAATCCGTTTACTGCGAAATGAAATGCTTTTAATTTTGCCCTCAGAAAAACTTGAAGATTATTCAGATTCGCATCGCCTAAAGAAGTCTTATGAAAAGGCGATCAAGCGTTACCCTCCTGTTTCTCTATGAAGATAATCCGTACGGATGATTTCGAACGGGCTTTTCAGAAATTACCCAAAGAAATTCAGCGGATATATTTTTTGCAAGAAAAGCGTTTTGGCGCCAACTGGCGCGACCCACGTCTTCACATCAAGAAAGTTCAAGAATTGGGATACGCGCTTTCTTTTCGTATCACCAGACGCTATCGAACGTTTTTCTATTTTCAGAATAGAGAAACGGCAATCTTTTTCGATATTGATCACCGAAAAGATATTTATCGGTGATATTTAAAGTTTATAATCCCACTTCTAAATCTCAATCTTATTTCAATTTCATTCCATTGAAACTTGGAAGTAGAGGAGAGTGGCGCAATGAACTGCACCGCTCTCCCGCGGCATCACCTCCTTTTGCTTCGTTGTTTACTGACGGAATTTGACCTTGGCCATGCCGCAGATACCGACCTTACACCGCCGCATCTGCAAATCGACAACCTCAACATTGGGTAGTTCAGCCACGTGGCCGGCCACCCACCGCCAATCGTCTGGTGTCGGATTAGAGACCCGACGCTCGAACTCGTATGTGCCCTCGGGCTTGCCAAGGGCTTCCCAGCCGCCCACGAGACGGGTATACCCCAAAAGGGTATCCGTCTCAGCCGACACGGCCACAGCCACGACCGCCAGCGCCCACGCGAGAACCAGCATCGCCTTCTTCATCTCGTCTCCTTTCGCCGCCCGGCTTTCGGCCTGCGGCTCTATGGATGGCGCCGGTTCGGTTTGGTGCTGAGGAGTTCTCTCCGAAGCACTCCTTGCCGGCTAGAGCGTTATCGTTTCCGTTCTCGCCACTTTGCCAGACGACCTATCACGCGATACTTGATAGGCCACCACCACCTTTGTCGAATTGAATCACAAAAGTCGTACACAGTGGCGGCTACTCCACTCACCAGTATCAAAACGCAAGTCAGAAGAAAGAGAAAAAGCAGGAGCAGGAACGGATTCCCGAAGAACCAATCCATGGCAACCTCCTTGTCGTCAAAGCGACTGAGATTGTTATTGGAAGTGATGCCGTTTCCGCGAATCATTTAAATTGCTATAAAATTAACAACCTAAATGATTCGCGGAACTCTTTTCAAGGTGCAAAAATAAGCTTTTTGAGCTTCTTTTTATTATACACATTTTCTTTCTTTTGTCAACTATTGACAAGTCAATGCATAGTGGTTTATAATAACAAAACGACCAAAGAAGTCGTTTTTTGTTCCTTTTTCGCCTCCTTTGAGTACAGGGGAGGTTTGCTGAAAATCTATTTTTTCGGTTGTTGATTATTCGATTTTCAGCACAGCCGAGCGTTCCCGGATGGTCCGGGATCGCGCCCCCAACCCTCAACGTCCGCCGCAGGCGGACAAGGAGGCAGACGATGTACAACGCCGTCCCACCCCGGCTCACCGACGACCTCCGCCAGCCTCACGTCACTGCTTACTATCCAAGCGGCGACGTACAGGTGAAAGCGGAAGTGCTCGGCCTCGATATGCGGCCATTCCTTGTGGTCGCGGACCAGGCTGGCCGGCACTTCAGTGTGCCGCTCGGCGTGGTCGAGCGCATCGAGGTCGACGGCGAGACCTCACACGTGGAGGCGTCCAGGCGCGACAGAGTCATCGTCGCCGACTGGCGCCGCGCGTCGTGGGGTGAGCTCGTCCGGCTCACACCTTAACCCCAGCCCTTCCGCCTGCAGGCAAAAGCAGGCCCCCGATACGAAGTTTGTATCGGGGTTGTTTTTTATAAAAGTTTGCCAATCCCTCAAAATCTGCTATATTTTTAATTGTAAGGTTTCATAGCGTTGTTTGCATTTTATCACGCCAGCGGCTTTGTTTGAGAAAAGTGTCTCACAGGCCGAGCGGGCAGGGTGTCTGAGAGAAGCCAAGTCAGACTTGGCGAAGCGAAGACGAGCGAGGCCGAGAGCCAAGCGGCAATTTCCTCGCTGGGGAAATTGACCGCGTCTTTTCGAAAATAAAGCCGCTGGCTCGTGTCCCTCTGGATGTAAATAACGTTCTGATTTCTTACATTTCAATATGCCCTCAAACTCTAAAACCAATATCCCTACCATCTTAGTCATCTTGGGCGCGACCGGGGATTTAGTTGCCAAAAAAATCAGCCCGGCTCTTTTTCATTTATATTCCCGACAAGAACTGCCGGACCGATTTCGAATTGTCGGATTCAGCCGACGCGATTTAACGACTGCTGATTTTCAAAAAAAGATTGCCGGGATTACCGGAAAACATTCGGACAAAACCACTAAAAAATTCCTGCTATCGTTTTTAAAGCTTTTCTCTTACACTCAAGGCCAATTCCAAAATAAAAGCGATTACTACGAGCTAAAAAAAGTTTTGGAGGGGATTGACGCGGGCTGGGGCCTTTGCTCCAACAAACTTTTTTACTTGGCAGTGCCGCCAGCGCTTTATTCTAAAATTTTGAAGAATCTCAAAAGCTCGGGTTTGACCAAGCCCTGCTCGCCGGAACAAGGCTGGACCCGAGTCATTGTCGAGAAACCATTTGGTAAAGACGCGAAAACCGGCCGCGCCCTGGATAAACTCCTGACCAAACTTTTCAAGGAAATTCAAATTTACCGCGTTGATCATTATTTGGCCAAAGAAATGCTCCAGAATATGCTGGTTTTTCGCTTTGCCAATAATCTTTTTGAAAATAACTGGAGCAATAATTTAATCGAAAAAATCGATATTCGGCTCCATGAAAAAATCGGCGTCGAGGATCGGGGCGCGTTCTACGATGGCGTGGGCGCGCTTCGGGACGTGGGTCAAAATCATCTTTTGCAGATGATCGCCTTAACCTTAATGGATTATCCGGAAAATTTCCGGCCGGATTCCATCCGGAAAAACCGGGCAACGATCCTCCAAAATCTAAAAATCTTGACTCCAACCGAGATAAAAAATTTTACCTTCCGCGGCCAATACAACGGCTACCAAAAAATCAAAGGCGTAAAATTAAATTCTAAAACCGAAACTTATTTTAAAGCCCGGGCGTTCCTCCTTCATCCGCGCTGGGAAAATATCCCCATCACGCTAGAAAGTGGAAAGAGATTAGGGGAAAGTAAAAAGGAAATTGTCATTACTTTTGTCCATCCCTTGCCATGTCTTTGTCCTACCGGCGGGCCGCATTACAAGAACCGCATTATCTTTCACTTGGAGCCCAAAGAGGGGATTACCATTCAGTTTTGGTCGAAAAAACCCGGGTCAAAAGTGGAACTCGAAGAGCGGACTTTTGATTTTCTTTTTCGGCAGAATGAAAAACGGGTTCAGTACACCGAGGAATACGAAAAACTGCTTTTAGACTGCATTTTAGGGGATCAAACGCTTTTTGTCTCAAGCGAGGAGGTCGAGGCCATGTGGCGATTTATTGACCCGATCTACCACGCTTGGGAAAAGGGGGCAATACCACTTCTGTCTTATAAACCGGACACGCAGGAAATTTTAAGAGAAACCGATCGATTAGAAGAAGAAAGACAAGGTGTCCAAGAGAAAAATTTCCGCAAAGAAATAGGCATTATCGGATTGGGTAAAATGGGCTTGAATATCGGAAAAAGATTGCTGCAGGCCGGCTCACGAGTGGTCGGATTTGATGAAAATAAGAATGCGGTTAAAGAGCTTGAAAAGTTAGGTGGAATCGGGACCGGCTCGATCCGGGAATTAACAACTAAACTTTCGCGGCCAAAAATTATCTGGTTGATGTTGCCGGCTGGGGACGCGGTGGAAAAAGTAATTTTCGGCAGTTTGGCGAATTTGCTTCAAAAAGGCGATGTAATAATTGACGGGGGAAATTCGTTTTATGAAGACTCAATGAGACGGCAAGCACAGCTTAAAAAACTGGAAATTGAATTTTTGGATGCCGGTGTTTCCGGCGGACCTGAAGGAGTTTTAAAAGGACCGGCCATAATGGTCGGCGGAGGAAGAAATGTCTTTGATAAAATCGAGCCGCTTTTTCGGGATTTGGCCGGGCGCACGAGCTACGGTTATATGGGTGTCTCCGGCGCCGGGCATTTTGTAAAAATGATTCATAACGGCATTGAGTACGGAATGATGCAAGCCATAGCCGAAGGATTCGCCTTGATGAAAAAATCGCCTTATAAACTTGACCTTCGGAAAATCGCCGGCATCTATAATCATGGCAGCGTGATTGAATCAAAATTAATTGGCTGGCTGGGGCAAGCTTTTCATGATTTTGGTCAAGAGTTAAAACCGGTCTCCGGCAGAGTGGCTCACACCGGCGAAGGGGAATGGACTGTGAAGACTGCTCGAAAGATGAAAATTCCGGTGCCGATTATTAAAGGGTCTTTCGAGGCGCGAAAAAAATCCAAGAAAAATCCTTCTTACGGAGGTAAAATTTTAACGGCGCTGCGTCATCAATTTGGTGGTCATAGTATAAAATAAAGTACCCGAGTAAAATTTTCCCAAATGTTGACACTATATAAGATTAATCTTTTATAAGGTAAACATTTTTGCGGCTTATTTCTTAAATAGGAGTTATCCACAGTTTTCGAAAAAACAAAATGCTATAATATAAGTGAGGTCGAAACTCAATAATTATTAATTTTTTACGTTCTCTTGAATATGGGATCTAAAAAAGCGCGAACGCGGAGGCGGTTTTTTGTTTTTCTCGTTATTGCCTCAACAGTTTTCTGGTCGATTCAGCCAATTAATACTTCTGCCTTTGATGTCCGGGCCGTTATAACGCACGATCCGGGATTTATTGCAATACTTTTTGACGCCAATGTGTCAAGTACCACAGCCACCACGAGCGCTATTAATTTTTCTTCAGCCACCACGAGCGCTATCTCCGTTATGGTGGACGCTACGAATACGCCGAGCGTCCTTTTTGTCACAGTAAGCGGAACCGTACCAGTGGGAAAAACCTTAACAGTGTCAAGCACGCTCAAAGACACGGCAGGTAACATATTGATCTCGGCCGCACCAACCACAACCTTAACGGTTATCCAGGGACTTAAAATTGCCGCGGTTCGCTCCGGAACAACTAGCAACAGCATTGACGAATATGTAATGCTCTACAACCAAACCGGTCAAGCTGTTAATGTGAGCGGAACTATTTTTCTCCACGCGGTAAAATCCGGCAATGATGTAAATATTCCTATAAATTTTGCTACTTCGAGCATTCCGGCCCGGGGATTTTACCTTATTGCTTCTGCCTCGGGATACAGCAGTGGTATTTCTCCGGACGCGACTTATAGCACCACAACCGACCCGATTGCTACGACCACCACCGCTGTCTATATCAACACCACCTCAACTCGTTTAAACGCTTCGAGTACCGCGACCGGTCTTATTGATAAATTAGCCTGGGGTACCAATCAGGTTTCAACCTCTACTGCTCCTTCATCCACTTTTGCCGCGACCGTGGCCACGACCACACTTCCTTTGAATCAGGTTTTGGTCAGAAAGGCTTTTGGCGGTTCCACCTCGAGCACCATGGCCTCTGGCGGAGCAGACTCCAATAAGGGCAACGGTTTTGATACTCGGGATAACGCCACGGATTTTGTTCTTTTGAATCTTGCTAGCCAAACCGCTATTATTAAAAACTCTAATAGCCCGGCGGAATTTCCGTTTGGCGGCGGCCAGAGCGATACTTCGGCGCCAACCGTGATGGGCTCTTTTCCCGGGGGTAATGTCGGGGAAGTGGTTCCCACTGACCTTAATTTTATCGGTTTTAATTTTTCGAAACCAGTTAATCCTTCAACGGTTTCAAGCTCCACTGTTTCTTTAGTAGTTCAAGGAGGCCCAGGAACCAACATTTGTTCAGCTATTACCCTAAATAATACCCCGCCAATGGGCGAACCGCCCGGTAAATGTTTTCTTTCCCCCGGAAGTTTGACTGCGGGCACCACTTATAACTTCACAATTAAGGGAGTAACTTCAACTCCGAGCGTTGCGGATTTCTCTGGCAATGAGTTAAATCAGCCGCCGGGTTCAAATCCCAACCAGCACGGTAACGCGAACGGCGACTATCAAATAACTTTTTCTCCGCAGAGCGGCTTTAGTATTGCCCCTCAAACCCCGCCGCAGTTTTTGGGAGCGTTTCCGTCCGGAGGTTCGAGCGGCGTTGCTTCCAATATCACCAAGGTTTTCTTGGCTTTTGCCCAGGCAATGAGTACTTCTTCTTTTGGCGGAGTGACGCTTACCCCGACTGCCGGCGGTTCCAATCTCTTGAATAACGCGAGCGCGCTTTTCACGCCGGATGCTAAATCAGTTGCCATTCCTTTAACCACCACATTAGCCACGAGCACCGGCTACACATTAACGGTTCCGACAACCGTGAGAAATTCCAACAATGTCGCTTTGCCCATGCCGATCACTTTGATATTCACAACCGGCGGAGCAGGGGATCTGACCGGCCCTTCGGTTATCGGTAAACTCCCGAATATCGCGACCGGCGTGCCAGTCAATGCCATTGACATTCATGTTTCGACTGACGATCCGTTGGACGTCTCCACGGTTTCCGCGGCGAGTATGCAGGTGACGGACGGAGCCAGTAATGTTATTCCGGGGACTGTCAGTTACGATCCTATTGCCAGAGAAATTCTCTGGCTCGGCAACAACGTGTTTCAGGTCAACACCCAATATAACGTTACCTTAAACGCGTCCGGCACCGCTCCGGCCGTTCAGAATGTCTCGGGCCTGAATCTTCAGGACACGGACGGCAACGCCAACAGTCTTTATCAATTCAGTTTTACCACAGCGAACGTCGCGGACACCACCGGCCCGGGAATTATGTTTGTTAATGCCAACAGTTTCTCGGTGGCCGTAACCTTTAATGAATCGGTGAAAAAAACCGAAGCGGAAAATATCGCGAACTACGCCTTATCGAGCGGTGGGACCGCGGTTACGCTCTCGGCTTTGAACGGTCACACCGTGACATACGACGCTCAACGTCGAACCGCCATCATTAACAATATTTCTTTGACTGCCGGCGCTTCTTTTGGCGTGACCGTTTCCAATGTCCGAGACCTTTCCAACAATATAATTGATCCGACCCTGGGAAATTCCGGCGGAACCGTGCAATCAGGAACCCAGAACGGCGGAGTGGTTGGCGTTGGCGGCGGATTTATCCCGCCTGGAGGCGGCGATGTGCCAACTGGTTTTTCTTCCTCTACTTTCGGTTTTGTGCCCCAGCCTGAAGTCCGACCATTTAATTCATTAGCTGGCTTTGCTTCAAACTATGGGGTTGGCGTGCCTATCTCGAGCCAAATTCCCGCGAGCGGAAAAATTCTTCTTGTTTTTCCAAGCGCTTTTACAGTGGCAAACGTCACAACCGACAGCTTTAGTCCGGCTAATTCCGACATCAACGGCCCAGGCACCGGCGCGGTGACAATTGCTTCGGTTGCTGGAAACGAATCAGCCAAAACAGTTACGGTTACATTAGGAGCCGTTGCCACGCGCAACGCGAGCGGCGACACCCACGATTTCCTTCGGTTTGATTTAGCCGGCATTGTGAATCCGCCGACTCCTAACACCACGAACGGCTACACTGTTGATATCCGCACCCAGACCGGCACCACCACTCTTGAATCCATGACTTCTCGGCCATTCTTTATTAATTCCGCCGGAAGCGGAGGCTTGACCGTGGCCGTGGCTGCTAGCGGCGCCACGAACGGCACAACCAGTATTTATCTTTTCTCGCCGCAAACCGGACCGTTGGCCAGCTCCACTACCGCGTTTGCGAGCGGAGTCGCCACCACCACATTTAGTAATTTGCCGACCGGACAATATAATATCGCCACTGACCCGATTATCAATTTGACTGGCGGCGTGTTCCTTGGTCAATCTCAACCTTTGCCTGTGTCGGTAAGCGGCGCCAATAGCACCACCTCGCTTACTTTGGCTGCCGCCGCTACTGCTGCTTCAAGCACTGTTAATATCTTTGCCACCGCGGCCGGAAAAAGAATTGATGTTTTTGCCGGCGGGCCCCAGGGCTTTGTGAATGTTCCGACCTCAACTCTTAATGGTACTACTTCGGTGATCATCTACTATCCGGCAAATGGCACTTATATGGTGGGCGCCGGACCCCAGATTAATAAAACCTTTAATGGTCCGCCGCCGGCTCCGGATTATGTGATGCCGAGACCGGTTCAGGTGCAGGTTGCGGGGGGACTGGCCGTGCCCGCTACTATTAATCTCGTCCTCGCGGCAGCCGGGCAAACCATTACCGGCACTGTGACCGATGCTTCAAGTAAAGCCATTGCCAATGCTAATGTCTTTGCCTTTTCACCCCAGGGAGGATTTGGAACCTTTGGTCAGTCTGGCGCTGACGGCAGTTACCGATTAAGCGTGGCTGCGGGAAGCTATAAAATCGGAGCCAACTCCCCGGGCTTTCCACCCAGTCAAGAAACTAGCGTTCTTGTTGATTCATCCGGCAATATGTTTGTGAATGGCGCTGCGGCCTCGAGTTCAGCAGCAACCTTAAAACTTTCCAAACCCGGAACCAAAATCACCGGAAATGTGACTGATGGAACTAGCGCGGTTCAAGGCGCTCAAGTCTTTGCTTTCTGCGATCCATCAGTTTCTCAAAATGCCTGTTTTGGTCCGAATGGCAACGCCGGCGCGCAAACCGACTCTGCCGGAGCTTACACCCTTTATGTTGGTAACGGCACCTGGAGAGTCGGCGCCTTTATTCCTGGATACGGCCAACAGCCTGAAGTGACAACCGTTGTTTCTGGAAGCGATGTCACTCTCGCGGATTTCCGGCCGTCAGCCACCGGCACCTTTAATTCCGTCTCTGGCACAGTCTGCACGAGAAGTGTTGGAACCGACTGCAGCGGAACAGTAAGCAGTACGATCTCCGGCGCCATGGTCCGCATTGAAGGAACCGATCCAAGCGGTAGATTCTTTGCCAACAGCGCGATCTCGGCCGGTAACGGCACCTACAGCTTTGCCAACATTCCTTCCGGCGCTGGTTCAAGCTACCGGGTTCGTGGTTTTGCTCCGACCTTGGGGGAATTGGCGCCAACCGCGGCTTTTACCGTAACCGGCAATGTTACAGCTAAAGATTTGGTTCTAAAACCTTCTCGAACCGTGAACATTAGCCTACTTAACGCTCCTTCTACCTTTGAAGCTTTTATGGGCTTTAAAAATACCACGAGCGGTTTCGGCAATTTCTTGAGCTTCAGTAATAATGCCACCGGCACTATTCTCTTACCGAATGGATCTACATATTCGATTGACGCCCGGTCTCCTGCATTTGCTTTGGGAGCAACCACAATTGCCAGAACCGCCGGCACCGCAACCTACTCTACCTCCACTGGACAACTCGATTTAACTTCTGGAAGCGATGCGGTAACGCTTACTGTTACCATTCCAGCCTCCACGGTTATAAGCGGACTCGTGAGAGATAACACAACTACAAGCATTAGCAGCGCTTGGGTTGATGTGGCTAATCCAACAACCGGTCTTCATTTTGGCACTCAAGCCAATACTTCCGGCACATATTCAATAGCTGTTCCGGACGGTTCTTACGTGATGACTGCTTTTGCCCCGGGTTATGTTCCCACTCCTAAAAATCTAACGATTGCAAGCGGAACTTTCACCTTGGGTAACACGACAACCACATCAAGCACGGTGCATATGGCAGTTACCAAAACCAGCCTGGCTATCTCCGGAACAATAAGAGTTAATAGCGTGGCTGCTCCCAATGCCTTGATCAAAGGGGCTCTTCAAGGCGGCGGAACAAGTGTTGTTCTTGCCGGCGCTGACGGAACTTATTCTCTGCCGGTTTCAGCCGGAACCTGGACAGTCTCGGCTGTGGCTGACGGGTACCAAGCTGCCAATTACAGTTCGAATCCGGTGGTAATTACCGCTAGTTCAGTCTCGGGCGTTGATATTAATCTGACAAGCACTGTCACCTTGACCGCGCCGACCGTGAATCCGATTGTGCCGAGCCAAGGCGGAACCGTCCGGGACAGCAGCGGCCGGGTGGAAATTCAAGTTCCAGCCAATGCTTTAGGCTCTTCGGCAAATACCGGTCAGATTAAATCAACGGAAACGAGCGCCCTGATCTCCACAGCCACGGCGAGACCAGTGGGAACCGGGCAAGACATTAAAGCCTATGATTCATCGAATAACTCCATAAGCACTCTGAATGACAATGTGAGCATCACTCTGAATGTCCCGAGTTCCACCTTTGCGGCAAGCAGCATAACCAATACAACCACTGCTGGAAAATTGAAACTCGGTTACTTTGACTCGTCAGTGGGAGACTGGGTAGCAATCCCTTCAACTTTGTCCTCTGAAGACGCGAACGGCGCGCCGGTCACTCCAAACGCAACGCTTTCGAATGTTGATCATATTGATCTTACTGGTCAGTCCAACCACTTTTCGGTCTTTGGCGTAATTACCCAGACAGACAGTGTGGCGCCAGCTAGCCCGACCGGAGTCAGCGCGAGCGTCATAAACACAACCACGGTTCAGGTAACTTGGACTGCTCCCACCACAAACAGCGACGGTAGTTCCTTGACTGATCTTATGGAATTTGAAATTTATCGGGATACGAGTGAGAGCGGCGGCTTCACCAGTCAAAGAAACAGCTCACAGGTGGCCAGCACCGCAAACTCATTCCTTGATACCGTAGTAGCCGGCACTACTTATTACTACAAAGTCACGGCAGCAGACACGAGCGGCAATGAATCAGCAAAGTCAAGCGCTTCCTCGGCAGTGACGCCGTCTGCCGGTCAATCAGTGGGTGTTGGCGGCGGCGGTGGCGGTGGAGGAGGCGGCCCGGCGCCAGTTACAACCACCCAAACAACGACAGCAACTTCCACTCCGACACAAACCAGCACTTCGACTGTCGCCACTCCCATCCAGCTCGGAGCAGTTACGCCTCAAGTTGTCGCTGGCGCTCCGACCGGGGCCATTCCTAAAGTTGCGCCGGCTGGATTCACCTTTGCGAAACAATTGCGTCAAGGCGGTCAAAGCAATGACGTAAAATATCTCCAGCAAACACTCACGCAAATTCCCGGAATTTATCCGGAGGGACTCGCGACCGGATACTTCGGCGCCTTAACTCGCCGGGCCGTGGAACGATTCCAGGAAAAATACGGAATCGCGAATAAAGGAGATGCCGGCTATGGAGAGATAAGACCAAAAACTAGAGCTAAATTGAATGAGGCGGCGAGCGCCCAAGTTCAACCTCCGGCTGCTCCCCAAGCTCCGCAAGCGCCAGCTGCTCCAGCCGCGCCGATCTCTCAAGCAGTGGTAGATCAAATCGAAACCGCCATTAAAGCTTTACAGGTGAGGCTGACAGATCTTCTGAAGCAACTTCAGGAGGCGCTTAAATCCGGCGCGCGATAGGTTAGGTAAAGAGTGGGGGTATTCGCAAAAACAGTCCCGCCGAACGTCGGGGCTGTTTTGATTAAACGAAAACAATGCAGTTTAAACATTGTCTAAACCACTCCGCCTGTACGCCTGACGGCACCGGCGGTTCTCCGCCTCCAGCGGGCGAAGACCGCCTGCGCTCTCGCCCTGACGGCCGAGCGCTCAACGCTTTGAGTGCTCGGACCAAGCCCGTCAGGGCTCCGAGAGCTGCCGCACGGCGCACAAGCGGAGTGTTTTTCTATATCCTTTCGGTGCGGCAACTTGAATAATTTTTCTTCGGGAATTAATATAAAAAGCAAATGAACAAAGAAAAATTTGGCAGTCTTCGAAACGCGGTTCAAAAAACCAGAGAAACCGTCAAAGACAACGTAAATTGGGAAACCGGGAATAACTGGGGGATTTATGAATCCGGATTAAATAGGGACGAAAGAGGCGATTCATACGCAGAACTATTCAGTAGCGTGGTGCCGCTCGACGCAAAGCTAACCAATCTGAAAAAGTATATTGAAATCAAACTTAAAAGCCACAAAGGTCAAGCTGTTGGAATCGAAGTCGGAGGTCAGGGATCGCGATTATTTCGAGATTTCTCCCCGGGATTCTTCGAAAAAACCCTCGGCGTAGTTTTGGTGGACAAGAGAGACGAAGATCAAAAAAGCGCGGATGAAAAAATGAAACACTCCGTGTTGGTCGAAGACGCCTTTTCGAGCAAGGGCTATAGAGAGGTCAAAAAATGGCTGGGTGAATCAAAGGTCAACTTGATTTGCGAAAAAATGCACGGCGCTTCTTACGATATTCCAAGCGATCCGGATTACTTATGGCTGAATCTTAGTCGTTGGTACAGATTACTCGATAATCACGGAATTATGCTTATTCAGTCTCCTCCCATTAAAAAACACGATATGGAAACTTTAATGGATTGGCTTGTGCTCACAAAGCATAATTTTCAAGGATTCCTTGACGTTGATTGGCGTTCGGAGACCATAAGTCCGAAAATCAACCGATTTGGCAGAATTTGGCTGCGTCTCGAAAAGCATGATGGGGCGCCAAAAGAATTGCCAAAATTGGAAAGAAATAAAATTAATTAGGAGATGAATACGGTTTAAAATAATTATTTCATCTCCATTCCATAGCGGTTGGTTTGAACCAACCGCGTTATTAGGAATGGGGTCAAGTATGGTTTTAATTTTATTTTTTGCGCCCGGGTCAGATATTTAAAGCCTTTGATCTGGCCAAGGCAAGTTTTAGATCCGCATTCGCATTTGAAATCGTCGCGACTCTTTCTCATGTCGTAATCGGTCGTGTTGTAGTTATAGGTTATCTCGTCGTTTTTGCGGATGTTTTTAATTGCGATATAGCGAAAACCAATTACGTCAATTTTTGTATTTGTCGAACAACTGTGATTAATAAAAGCTTCTGGAACAAGCCATCTGGTATTAATGGAGAATTTGTCATCTACCGTTACGGCCTCCGGACTGGCTTTGGCGTTTGGCACTAAATCCGCCTTGAAACGGATTACAACTTCGCCTTTCTTAAAATTTTTGTTAGCGAAAAGTCCGAGTCCCTTTTTCCAAACGTAAACGATTTTTAGGGATTTGGGAATTTCAAGTTTAAAGAATTTATTGCGCTGCTTGATCAGCATATGAAACCTTAGCAGTCGTAATGTTTTCTATGTGATTTTGACGGTTCGTTTCGATCCGGAATTATCGGTAGAAAAAGAATAGAGCGGAAAGAGCAATGATCGTGATAATCAGAAAAAATCCCAAAGTGTATAGAAGCAAAGAAATGGCTTCTTGCTTTTTTCCGTCCAGATACCAGAGTATGGGCCGGCCGAATATTGACACACCGGTAATGGCCGCTGAAAACACAAAAAGTAAAAGCATCGCAATGGGAATAAGTACGGTGTCGGCTCGCTGGGGTTCAAAAACCTTGGGAGCGTAGAATAGAAACGAGGCTACCGCGGCAACATAAAGAGCGGTCGTTGACGCGTGGAGAAAGGCGTTTTTGATAATATTATTTTTCATGCGATGAAGGGTTTTGGGGGCGATTGACCCGTCTCGAGCGGAAACTCAATATGTTTTTGAAGTTCTTCTCTCTATGTGAAAAACAAGAATGACTGATTCCGCAGTTTTTATTTTATAGTATATGCGATACGAACTAATGCGACGCCGCCAAGTATCTTCCATACCCTGCATTTTCCTAATGTCGCCAAAATAAGGATTTATTGGTAGAAGTTTAATCGCTTGAAGGAGCGCTTCAGCATCGCGATGAGGTATTTTATTTAGAAGCTTAAAAACACCGGGGTCAATTTGTAAACCCCAGCTTTTTGACGAGTTCATGATAAGAAAGAGTTTTGCCCTTACGTAAATTATTTTCCGCCCTAAGAAGCGCTTTTTTTTGAGCGCTGGTTGGAACGAATTCTCTAAATGTTTTGAACTCTAAGAGAGCCTCATATTCTCTCCGAGGAATAACGACTAAATCATCTTTTTGGGCTAATTTTTGGGGAATAGTGATAGTATTCATAGTTTTAATAATAGCAACTTGAGAGAATAAATCAACTAAGCAAAATGACGCTGCGTTTTATGACAATGAAAGCATAGGCCCATAAAAAAGGAAGCCAAAGCGGTATAATTCCCATTACTCTCGGCGCGCCAAGATCAGAAATCTTGTAGCGGTAAATTTTAATTCTCCATCCCGTTCAAGTTTTTCTTGTAATCGCTCCAAATACTTTAGGTGGGAATCAACGCTGAATCCATCGACATCCCATGGTATCGCCCTTAAATAGTAAACCACTGCGCCAACATCCAAGAACTTCGTTTTTCCAGTCCACTCTTCCGCTCTTTCCATCTTAAAGCCCGCGTCTTCCAGGCTTCGTTTTACCATCTCTAACTCATGGTTCGGCCATTTCGATTTAGTTTCAAAAAATTCCAATAAATCAAAAAAGTCATTTCCCCCGACTTGTTGAGTAAGGAAACGGCCTCCCGCTCGAAGGATTCTAAAGACTTCTGACGCCTTGAAAGCGCTGTGGCGGTTCAAGATTAAATCAAATTCTTTATCGGCGAATGGCAATTCATAAGACTCATCAACTTCTAACACCTGGGCGCCTAACGGTTCCAATCGTTCCTTTGCGACTTTGACATTCGGTTTATAACCCTCTATGGCAACCGCGCGCGCTGGAAAAGGCGCCAAGGTCGAAAATATTTCGCCGCCACCGGTTCCCATATCCAGAACGGCTTTCGAGCGCTTAACGAACTCTTTGGATAGGGCTTTATAATTCCACGGCGGCTGTTCTTCGATTCGGCGATCTTTTATGTAAAGAAAATCCCAACCCTTAAAGGGCGCGGCTTCGTCTTTTTTCCATTGCTCAAGTAGACGGGTAGGTATCATTGGTTAATATAAACATTATATCAAACGCCTCTTTTTTGATCCACAAAGCCGCCCAGATAGTTTGCTTTGTATATCAAATTTTCAGCTTGGATTATTTTTTCCTCGCCGGAAAATCTTTCCAAATCTCCTTCCCAGGAGTTTGAGTAAATATACTCACCTTCCTTGTATTCTTTTGGTCCTCGAAAAGGGGAGTCCTCGGGCATTTTGATTAATGCATTTCTTAAAACTTGATAGACCGGATTGATTTCAATTCCTTCTTTTATCCGGCCATAATAAACCATAATCCAGAAAGGTTTGTTTTTATAAAAAACAATGATTCTTCCGCCGTAAGGTTCGCCGCCGAAGAAATTGTCATGCGATCTCCACGCGCCTGCCTCAAATGGAATCGTTGTCGAACCGTCAGCCTCTTTAATCCATTTCTTTTCCTCGCCGCCCGCGTATCCGGCCTTATTAGAATCAATCAAAAAATGTCGTAATTCTTCTTTATCCATGATGACTTTATAGAATTGATTTTCCGAATTTTATTAATTTCAGTTTCTTTTCACGGCGCCAGCTTTTGATTTCCGCTTCACGGCGCAGCGCTTGGCTTTTTGTCGGAAATTGCTCGGTGTGGAGTATTTTTACCGCTTTGTGCGAACGAGTATAACTGCCGGCTTTTTGCGACTGATGTTGTTTTAAGCGACGTTTGAGATTATTCGTAATGCCGGTATAGATGCTTTTATCCTTACAGAGAACAAGATAAACAAAATACATAGTGCCGTAAAATTTTATTGTTCATTTTCAATAAGTTTCAAAAGAAGGGGAAATTTTTTATAGGGTTGTTTGTGGGTGGCCGATCCCATATGTCCTTCGCCGTGTCTAATGATAAAAGTTCCGCCGAGTTTATCAAACATAATTTTCCCTTGTTTATCGTCGCAACCCCAAGGATCGTTGTCGGAATTTATAAACACAAAATCTTGAGCATGATTTTTTATTCTTTTCCAGTCAGGATTACTCAGTTTTTTACTTTTTCGATCTTTTGGCAATAACTTGGCATAACCGGAAACCAGAATGGCCTGCTTAATTTTTACATCTATATTTTCAAGGATGCTCAAAATAATTTGCGCGCCGGCCGAATGTCCGATAAGAATAGTTTCACTCGAAAATTTCCCGTTTTCGAGAATAAAAGGAAGCCAATCGCGGATATTGGGTTTTTCCGCGTTGGGAAGTTGCGGAAGCCATACATTATATCTTCTTGCCTCCAATTCTTTTTTTAGATAAGGAAACCAAAATTCGTTTGGTCGAGTCCCTGTTCCGTGCAATATGATAGCGTTTTTCATAACTTCGCTCGGAATGATAAATCTATCATCTGGCTGCGGGGGAAGGAGTCGGACCTTCATACTGGGCTTCAAAGGCCCATGTCCTACCGTTAGACGACCCCGCAAATTTGCTTGCTATTTCAAATTTTCAATAATCGCCACTTCCATCGGAACCATTGTAAACGGGGTGTATCTCATTTCGGTATAGGCCCGAATCAGAGATTTAATTAGGCTGATCGCCAGTTTGTCATCGAGTCTCGCGCTTTGTTTTTTAACGAGCTCGAGTTCGTGGTCAGTCAATTCTTCGGAAAAATTTTTCTCGAGCCCCGGGCTGAAGCGCAAAGCCAAAACCCGACGCAGATAATGAATCAAATCTTTGTTAAATTGGACAGGATCGTAACCGTCTTCGGAAATTTTCGAAAGATATTCGAGACTAGCGCTTAAATCCTTTTTCATCAAAAGCTCCGCGATTTCCGCGAGCCGGCCAAACGGCGCTTTGCCGATGATTCTCTCGATATCGTGCGCCTTAATTCCATCCGCATCCGCGCTTCTCAAAGAAGCGATTTGATCAAGCAGTGATTCGGCGTCCCGGAAACTCCCTTCCGCCGCGGCCGAAATCAATTCAATAGCCGGCTCCTCGATTTTTATTTTTTCCGCTTCGGCAACTTCTTTCAATTTCTTCGCGATAACCATTCGGGGCAATCTTTTAAAATGAAAACGCTGGGTCCGCGAAATAATCGTCACCGGCATTTTTTCAAATTCCGTTGTCGCTAAAATAAAAATCGCGTGGTCCGGCGGCTCTTCCAGAGTTTTCAAAAGCGCGTTAAAAGCTTCTTTGGTCAGCTGATGCGCTTCGTCAATAATGAAAACTTTACACCGATAGGAAGTAGGGGAGAACTTAATGCCTTCTTTTAGATCGCGAATTTCATCAATGCCGCGGTTCGAAGCCGCGTCAATTTCCACGATGTCCAAGGCCCGGCCATCGTCTATTTCCCGACAAACTCGGCAATCGTTGCACGGCTCGCCCTTCGCTCTAAATTCCTGATTCGCGATTCTGGTTTCACAATTTACGAGTTTCGCCAAAATCCTCGCAGTCGTTGTTTTTCCGCTGCCGCGCGGCCCGTAAAACAAATAGGCGTGCCCTAAGCCATCCGCTTTGCTGGCGTTTTTCAGGATGGTTGTTATTGCTTCCTGCCCTAAAACGTCTTCCAGCTTTTTCGGCCGATATTTACGATAAATAGCTAACATCATCTTTTATTCTATTCTTGCCAACCAGAAAATTCAATGTTATTCTGAATCAAGTTTTTTATGACTTCAAAAACAATCATCCTGAAATTAGGAGGGTCGCTTGTGGTGCCGAAAGAGATTGATGTTTTATATCTTAAGAAATTCAGGAGGCTAATTCAAAAATACATAAGGCGCGGCAAGCGCTTTATTATTATCGTGGGCGGGGGATATACCAACCGCTGGTACCGGGATCAAGCCCAAGCGCTCGGCGTTAAAAATCATAATGATCTTCACTGGATCGGCACTATAAGCACGCGCTTGAACGCCGAATTAGTGCGAACAATTTTTGGAAAAACAGCGCATCCCCGTCCGTACTGGAATTTTTCGCGAAAAATAAAATGGACTAAACCGGTTTTGATTGTCGGCGGATATTTGCCCGGACATTCCACGGATTATGACGCGGTGCGCATGGCCAGAAAATTCAAAAGCCGAACCATCGTCAATATCAGCAATGTTTCCTCTCTCTATGCCAAAGATCCGAAAAAATTTAAAGACGCGAAACCGATCCATCAAATTTCCTGGCGCGATTATCGCCGGATGTTCGGCAATCCGCGAAAGCATCTGCCCGGACAAAACATTCCCATTGACGCCGTGGCCGCTCTCCATTCGCAAAAATATAAACTTGAAACTTATTATGTCGGCGGCCGGGATCTCAAAAATTTAGATCGCCTGCTTTCCGGCAAAAACTGGCAGGGGACTCGCATTTATTAAACAACAAGATATAATAAAAATGGAACGTTGACCCCATTGATCCATCAAGGGAGCAGGAGGCGACCGTGGAACAGAGAAGAAAGGAGCAGTCATCATGGCTCAATCGCGCACCCGGCCGTTAGCCTCAGAGGAAGAAGAAATCTTCCAGAAAACCAGAAGAGGAATGAATCCGAATAATTACCGAGAGATTTATGACTTATTACTTACCGGTAATACCCATGAGATGGTTGTTGGTAGAGTGCAGGATGAAGTAATCAGATTGCATAAGCCCATTAATTGGATTTCGGCTAAGGGCCACAAAGAAGCTCGGCCAACTAATCAATTAACTCTGGAAGTTTTTCGTAGCGCAGTTGCATCACTTAATGGCTGGTTCCGATCGAAGGGCACGAGACTTTTCGCGCGAACCGAGTCCCGCGGCAAGCATCTCGTGGTCAGCGTCGGCATGTTATTCGATGATGAAGTCATTGTTTCCGTGGCTTCCACAGAGAACACCTCCTCCGGACCCCCCGGCCCCTCTTAAAGAGGGGCCTTACCACATAAAAACCCTGTATTTACATCATTTTTGAAGATTTACTTCGTAAAAACCTATATTTTAAGCCATTTTTATAATTCGGCTACTGTGTCAGACTATTGACAATCTTTCTAGATCAGCTATACTTAAAACTATGAGTAAACATGCAGTTATTTTACTGCTGTTTTTTATTACGGCGCTGAATCTTGGAGAACCAGCAGTAACCAAAGGACTCAAAATCGATAATGCCTACTTAGCCAACCCGGCCTCGGGCTTGATTTCGCGTCCCCTAATAACGCAAGGCTATCTTTTAAACAGAGGCTATGTTTCCCGGCCTGACCTTAAGACCCAAAATCGTCCTTCTAATTCCCGAACACTTCTTAAAACCGTTGTTACTGCCTATACCAGCTCTCCGGAAGAAACAGACGAAACGCCTTTTATAACCGCTTCCGGCAATTACGCCCAATTCGGAGTGGCGGCAGCGAACTTTCTGCCTTTGGGAACCCAAATTCGCTTGCCCAAACTATTCGGGGAACAAATTTTCGTGGTTGAAGACCGTTTAAACTCGCGCTATAATAACCGCGTTGACATTTGGCTGCCTGCCAAAAATGACGCTCAGAACTTCGGCGTCAAAGTAAGCGAGATAGAGATTTTTTAGACTCTCCAGTTCCTGATATTATCTTTGTCGCACGGGGGGCCGCCCCGTTGTTTTATGCCCACCGACTCAACTTTTAAAAATTTTTTCTCCCGTAAAATCAACTTTTCGGCAGTTATTTTGATTTTGCTTATTTTCACCTTCGCTTTTGCCATGTTTTTTTATTATTTTAAAAACACGGTTTACGATTACCAGCTGAATATTCCGGAAATTGGACCAGGCCTCCTCGTCGATGAATACGGCAGCCAGCCCGCCCTAAGCAACCCAACTTTCTTCAGTAAGGTTCGCGCCAATTTCACAGAGCAGAAAGCGAACTTTATTGAGGCGGACTTATCAGGGATGAAATTGCGGCTGTACGAAAACGGAGAAGTAATCAAAGAAGTCCCAATTTTAAGCAAGGGGAAAGAAGGATCGTGGTGGGAGACCCCGGCCGGCCTTTATAAAATTGAAAGCAAAGAGAAAAATCATTTTTCGAGCTTTGGCAAGGTTTATCAGCCGTGGAGTCTCCAATTTCAGGGCAATTTTTTTATTCACGGCTGGCCTTATTATCCCGATGGCCGTCCGGTCCGGGGAGACTATTCCGGCGGATGCATCCGGCTTTCGAGCGAAGACGCCAAAGCGGTCTTTGACGCGGTAAAATTGGGAACGCCGGTTTTGGTTTACGAAAAAGATTTTAGCGAAAGCGACGGATTCGAGTACCAAAGAAAACCGCCGGACGTCACAGCCAGAAATGTTTTTATCGCGGATTTAAAAAATAATTACGTGTTTTTCAAAAAAGAGGAAAACGAAGTTCGACCGATCGCCTCGCTTGCCAAACTTTTAACCGCGCTCGTGGCCGCCGAATATATTAACCTCGATAAAGAAATCACGATTAAGCCGAATATGATTATTCCGACTTCGAAACCGCGGCTTACGGCCGGAGAAAGTGTTCGAGCCTTTGACCTTCTTTATCCCTTGCTCTTGGAATCGTCAAACGAAGCGGCCGAAGCTTTCACCTCGTATCTCGGCAGAAATCGCTTCATCGAAATAATGAATAAAAAGGCAAAAAGCTTGGGTATGGAGAACGCCCGACTAGTTGATCCGGCTGGCCGCGAAGACGAAAACGCGGGAACCGCCCAAGATTTATTCAACTTAGCCAAATACCTTTACGCCAACAGAAGTTTTGTTCTCAAAATTACAACCGGTAAACTTAATTATTCGGCTTATGGCTCGCCCAGCTTTACCGGGCTTCAAAATTTTAACCCGCTTCACGACCGGGAAGACTTTATCGGAGGGAAAATCGGGAAAACCACGGCTGCCGGAGAAACGCTTTTGGAAATTTTTGAAATGGAAATTCAAAATACCAAGCGGCCGATCGCCGTCGTTCTTTTGGGTTCCGAAAATAGCGAAGCCGACGCTCAAAAAATTCTCGATTATATTAAGAATAAAAGAATAATTATTGATCGTTAATTGTTAATTTTTAATCTTTAATTTTGAATTTTTATGTACGAACTTGCGCTGGAAAAATTTTCCGGTCCGATTGAAAAACTACTGGAACTCATCGAGGAGAGAAAGCTGGAAATTACGGAGTTCAACCTGGCTCAAGTGACCGGCGATTTCTTGAATTATCTCGCGAAGGTTGAAGCCGTTCATCCGCGTCTTTTGGCGGATTTTATTGTCGTTGCTTCAAGACTGCTCCTCATAAAATCCAAAGCTCTTCTTCCCGGCGTGGAGTTGGCCGCGGAGGAAGAAAAAGAAATTAAAGATCTTGAAGAACGATTGAAAT